>DATJLX010000140.1:0-14945 GCA_035509135.1 Methylocella sp. | reverse complement strand
AATCTGGTTTGCGAACAAAACCACGCTTTATGTCGCCGATGAAGGCGACGGCGTGAATACAACGGCAAACGCGCTAAACCCCAACGCCGGACTGCAGAAATGGAGCCTGGTTGGAGGCACCTGGCAACTCGACTACACGCTGCAAAACGGTCTCGGTCTTGGTGTTCAATATACCGTCGCCGGCTTGGATCCGAGCCTCTCGCCCGCCACGGACGGCTTGCGCAATCTCACCGGAAAAGTAAACCACGACGGCACTGTCACGCTCTTCGCCATTACCTCGACGATCAGCACATCGGGAGACCAGGGCGCCGATCCCAACCGGCTGGTCTCGATTACTGACAGTCTCGCGGCCAAGAGCCTGCCCAACAATGAGCAGTTCCATGTTCTGGAGACCGCCCGCTTCGGGGAGGTTCTCCGGGGCGTCGCTCTCAACCCGTGCGGGGGCGAGGACGGGGACGCGAAAGACGGCGCCAATTGTTCGCCAGACGGGTATGACGGCGATTGAGCCGCCGAATGTCTTTCAGAGCGCGGAAGGCCGCTCGCTGGCGGCTTTCCGGATACCCCTGCATGGCACCGCCCGAAAGCGGTCAGCTGTACATTCTTTAAGCAAGACTCTGGGGCGGCGCATTTTGCGCTGCCTTACGGGGAGCCTCTTATCCCACCCTGGACATGTCCAGCTTGTCCATGGGCGCTGGCGCAATTTCATCATTAGCAATGGTCTCGATATTGGTATAATCCTGACCAACATTGGCACCATTCATCCGTGATGCAAGGCGACACGCCCGGGCCGCGATGCCTTTCAAAAACCGTACCGACGCCGGACGGCAATTGGCCGCGCGGCTCGCCCACTACAAAGGTCAGCCTGTCGTTCTCCTGGCTCTTCCGCGCGGGGGCGTGCCTGTGGCCGCCGAGGTGGCCGCAGTGCTGAATGCGCCGATTGATCTTGTCCTCGTGCGCAAAATCGGCGTGCCGGCGCAGCCGGAACTGGCCATGGGCGCCATCGTCGATGGCGATCCCCCCATTACTGTGCGCAATGAGGATGTTGTCCAGTTCGCGGGGGTGGATGAAAGCACGTTTCAAGCCGTGCGGGACAGGGAATCCGCCGAAATCGAACGCCGGCGTCGGCTCTATCTCGGCGACCGGGATCGCCTCAGCGTCAAGGATAAGATCGCCATTGTCATTGATGACGGCATTGCGACCGGTGCGACGACCCGCGCCGCCTTGCGGGCCATCCGGATGCGTCAGCCGAAGAAGCTTATCCTCGCGGTGCCGGTCGGCCCCTTTGATACGATCGAGGCTCTGCGTGAGGAGGCCGATGAGGTTCTATGCCTCGAAATCTACGCCGATTTTGGTGCGATCGGCTATTTTTATGATGATTTCCGGCAAACCACGGATCAAGAGGTGATTGATATTCTGGCCCGCTTCTCCGGGCCGGTCCATCCCCGGCCTAGAACGTGACCGGAAAGATCATTCTTCCTTGGCCTTTTGTGTGAAAACCTGGCGGCCGCGATACATGCCGGTCTTGAGATCGACGTGATGAGGCCGCCGCAACTCGCCGGAATCCTTGTCTTCCACATAGGTCGGCGCCTTGAGCGCATCGGCGGAACGGCGGAATCCGCGCTTCATGGGGGATGTTTTGCGTTTCGGAACGGCCATGTCGTGTCTCGATAATGGATGGTGCAGAAGCGAAGCCGATGCCGGCCCTCGCGCCTTGGCCTGCCTCTTACAATGGAAACCTCCGTTTGACCACCCCAAAACACCAGGCGGATTGCGGGAACGCGAATCGGCCTTCATGCTTGAGAATTTGGGCTTTCATTTCACGCATTCGACAAGTGGGCCGCCCCCGACCCCTTGGGCGCGGCGCATGATCCGGGTTGCGAGCCCCGCGTGACGCGGGGAGGGCCTTGCGGGATTGCGGAGCTTGGGATTGGGCAGGGCGGTGGCGAGCAAGGCGGCCTCCCTGGCGTCGAGCCTCTCCGCGCTTTTATGGAAATAGTGGCGAGCCGCCGCCTCGGCGCCGAAGATGCCATTGCCCCATTCGGCGATGTTGAGATAGACCTCCATGATCCGCCGCTTTGACCAGACAAGATCGATCACAAGCGCCAAGGGAATTTCGAATCCTTTGCGGATGTAGGAGCGGGATGGCCATAAAAACAGGTTTTTCGCGACCTGCATGGGGATTGTCGAAGCACCCCGCGATGGGCCGTCCTCTTTTGCCTCGTCCACGACCTCGCGCAAGGCGCCCCAATCCACCCCGTTATGCAGGCAAAAGCGGGCATCTTCGGACATAATGACGTCGGCGCGGAGAAAGCCGGAAATCCGCGCGAGCGGCACATATTGCCGGTCGACAGGCTCGTTTTGGAGCCAGCGGGCAAGCATCAGCGTCGATACCGGCGGCAAGAACCGGTAGGCGAGAAGCAAGCCGCCGATCAAAAGCGCGAGCACCAGAAGAGCGGTGAGGAGAACGCGCACAATGGTTCCGGACACACCCCGCCGGCGGGACCTTGATGCCATGGCGGAGCCTTGACCGATTGAGCCCTCTCGGGCAAGCAAAACCTTGACTATATAAGCCGGAGGGTGTGGCCCGCGGGGCACAGACGCCGGATCGTCCTGGCGGTAGGGTGAATATCGCAGGTTTACGTAACGAAGAGGGTTTTGTGACAATCACTCAAGGACGGCAATGACGGGGGGCACGCAGGCAAGCGAATTCGAGGCGAGACTCTTGGAAGCCGCCGATACGATCGAGCGCATGCTCGATTCCTTGCTGACGCCCGCCCTTTTGCCGGGTGAGACGGCACGGCTGCCGCGATTTCTGGAAGCCATGCGTTATGCCAGCCTCGGCGGCGGCAAGCGATTCCGTCCATTTCTCACGATCGAGACGGCGCGGCTTTTGGGGATCGAAGGCGAGGGTGTGGCGCGGGCGGCCGCGGCGATCGAAATGATCCATTGCTACTCGCTCGTCCATGATGATCTGCCTGCTCTCGACAATGACGATCTGCGGCGGGGCAGGCCCACGACGCATAAGGCCTTTGGCGAAGCAACCGCGATTCTCGTCGGCGACGGTCTTCTGACCTATGCGTTCGATGTGACGGCGGATCCTGCGACTCATAAAGACCCCGGGGTTCGCGCGGAACTCGTTCTCGCTCTGGCGCGCGCGGCGGGTTTAGGCGGCATGATCGGCGGCCAAATCCTCGATCTTGAGGCCGAACAGACCGCCGAATTGCACGAGGCGGAAGCGGTCATAAAGCTCCAATCGATGAAAACCGGCGCGCTTTTGCATCATTCGGTTATGGCCGGTGCGATTCTGGGCCAAGCCGAGGCCCCAGTGCGAGCTGCCCTCTCGCACTATGGCCGGTCACTTGGCGCGGCCTTTCAGGTCGCTGACGATCTTCTCGATATCGAGGCCGACGAGCACGCGCTCGGCAAGCGGGCCGGCAAGGATGCCGGCCGCAACAAGGCAACGCTGGTTGCCGTGCTCGGCATCGAAGCGGCGCGGGCGCGGCGTGACAACCTCGTCACTTCGGCGATCGCGGCGCTTGATTCGTTCCCGCAAGGCGCGAAGGCCACGATCCTGAAAGAAGCGGCCCATTTCGTCGCCACGCGGACGCATTGATGCCGCATCCCAACCCCGCTTCTTCGTGGTGGCGGCGCCAGTTCCGATTTTGGTTTCCGTTGCGCGTCGTGCGGGGCCATCCGCGTCTCTTCGTCGGTATCGCGGCGGGCTTTCTCACAGAGATCCTTTTACCAGGGCATTTCCGTCTTTCGACCCGCCTGTTGATTGAGTGGAATGTGGGCGTGTGGGTTTATTTCGCGGCCGTCGGCGTCATGATCGCACGCGCTTCTCCACAATCGATGCGGCATCGCGCAAGGATCAGCGATGAAGGACGATTTTTTATTCTGTTTTTCACCAGCCTCGCCGCTGTTGCGTCGATCGCGGCTATCGTCGTGCAGCTTGCTGCCGTCAAGGATCTAACGGGGATTCTGAAGGGCTTGCATGTGGGGCTAGCCGGGTTGACGATCGTCAGCGCGTGGCTGTTCATCCATCTGACCTTCGCCTTGCATTATGCGCATGAATATTTCGATGAATGGGCCCCTTCTCCTGGAACGTCCGCGGTTCACCGCGGCGGATTGATCTTTCCAGGAACCGATAGGCCGGATTATTATGATTTTTTGTATTTCTCCTATGTCATTGGCGTCGCCTGTCAGACAGCCGATGTCGAGATTTCCTCGGCTCAGATGCGTCGCACTGCGGTCGTGCATGGCGTTCTGGCATTTTTTTTCAACAGCGCGGTCCTCGCGCTGACCATCAACATCGCCGCTGGGCTGATTTGAGCCGCGCGTGATTCAACTGTCGCCGGCTGGCAAGTTCACAATATCGACGCGCTCGCTCAGGCCTGGCGCGGTAAAGCCGAAAACCCGGCCGTAAAAATCAAGTTCCAGTTCCAGCACGCGGCGCAAGGTCTCGGCCTTGCGAAACCCATGGCCTTCGCCGGCGAAGGAATAATAGGCGACGGGCAGACCCCGCGCGGTCATCGCCGCGACCATGGTTTCCGCCTGATTGGGCGGCACTGTTTTGTCGTCCTCGCCTTGAAAAAAAATGACGGGACAGGTGAGCCGGTCGACATGATTGACCGGCGAGCGCTCATTATAGAGCGCTGCCGCTTGCGGCAAGGGGCCGATCAGCCGGTCTAGGTAGCGGGATTCGAATTTATGTGTTTCCCTGGCGAGCAGCATGAGATCGCCAACGCCATAAAGGCTCGCGCCCGCCTTGAAGAGGCTGAGCGAGGTCAGGGCGGCAAGCGTCGTGAAGCCTCCGGCGCTGCCGCCACGGATGATGAGGGAGGCGGCATCGACGAGCCCGCGTTCGGCGAGATAGGTTGCGGCGGCGGCGCAATCGTCCACATCGACCACGCTCCATTGGCCATAAAGCCTCTCGCGATAGGCGCGGCCGAAGCCCGTCGAGCCGCCGTAATTGACATCGGCGACGCCAAAGCCGCGGCTTGTCCACCATTGGACATTCAGGGAAAAGCTATTGGTGGTCATGCTGGTGGGGCCGCCATGCGACAAGACGACGAGCGGCGGCAATGCGCCTGCTGGCCCCTGATAATCGCGATTCTGGGGCGGATACCAAAAGCCATGTGCGACGCCGGCGCGGGTCGCGAATTGGATCGGCTTGCCGAGCGAAACGGTTTCCGGCGGCACCACGGCGGGAGCCGCGCTGCGAATGACGTCCGGCGCGGCGGCATTCATCCCTGGCAAGACACAGATCGAGGGCGGCGCGTCGGGAGGTGTTGTGATGAAGGCCAGGCCATCACCATAAGGCTGCGGACATTCCTGCACCTGGCCAATGCCGAGCGGCGCGATTTGACCGTCGGCGATCAAGACGGCGGTCCTGATCCCATCCTGAACGATCGCGGCGACGATCCGCCCGTCGGGGAGAAAATCATAATAGCGCTGACGGAAAACCCAGTGAGGCCCGCCGATCTCGGCCGCAACCGGCGCTAAGGACTCGATCGCGGCTCCCCGAAAGACATAGAGATTCCACCAGCCCGTCCGGTCGGAACAAAAATAGAGCGCGCCGCCGGCCGACCACCCCGGCTGCACGATGGCTTCGGGTGGGTCGCCGCCCGCCACGCGGCGCTGGGCTTCGAGCGCGCCGCCGCTCGCTACTCTGGCGAGGTAGAGTTCCGTGCCGTCCCAAGGCATGCCCGGATGATTCCAGGCGATCCAGCAAAGGCTTTCACCGCCGGGCGAAAGGCGCGGCGAACTGAGGAAATCGGGACCCTCGACCAGGACCGCCTCAGTGCCGCCGGGGTCGAGCGGCAAGGAGACAATCGCGGCCTTGGGGTCGGTCGGCGGGCGGTTACGATGATCCTCGCGCACGGCGAGTACGCGGCGGCGCGGCAGATCGAAAGCGAAGTCGGCGTAGCGGCAGCCCTCCGGTGTCTCGATCTGGCGCGGCGCGTGGCCTGCTTCGATTAGCCAAACGCTGCCATTGCTGCGCTCGCTGAAAACCACCACGCCTGCCGCAACCGCATAGGCGCCGCCGCCATATTCATGGACACGGCTCCCCACATTGAAAGGCGCCGGTGTCAGCTCTTCGATCGTGCCATCTGCCCGCCGGCGGCACAAAACCGTGCGGCCGCTTTCGCCGGGCCTTGCTTCGAGCCAATAGAGGTCCTGCCCCTCGACGCAGAGGCTGCCAAGACCGATCGCCGCGCGGGTCATGAGCTCAACGCTCACCGGCGAGACCCAGGCGCCGTAAGGGGCAACGGTTTTTTCGCTCATTCGCTCGCCTGTGCCGGGCTGCGCGCGCTCACGCGCCGCTTCGATCGAAGATGAAAGATACCATGCTGTTCCGCGAAGCCATTATGGGCCGGGGCAAGGCGCAAGCCAAGCCGGTCTCAAAGCGATCGCGGGAGGCAGGTGGGCAAAGCGGACCGGCCCCTCAGTTGCGGGGGAATGGCGCCTGATCCCAAAAAGGTGCAGAATTTTCGAATTGGTTCATCCGAGACGACGGTGAAGCGGCGGCGATTGGAGATATTTCCCAGGCATGGTCAAGATTCACACGGGAACAAGCCTGCTCGGCCATGCCGTCGAAGCGCCAAAATCGCCGGACGAGGCAACGCTGGAGCGCGTGCCAAATCCGCATCCGGGCGAAAATTACATCGCCCGCTTCACCGCGCCGGAGTTCACGGCGCTTTGTCCTGTCACCGGTCAGCCGGATTTCGCGCTTCTCGTGATCGATTATCTGCCGGGTCAATGGCTTGTTGAATCGAAGTCCCTAAAGCTCTATCTCACGTCGTTTCGCAATCATGGTGCGTTCCACGAGGATTGCACCTTGCGGATCGGCAAGGATCTCGCCCTCTGTTTAGAGCCACGCTGGCTCAGGATCGGCGGCTATTGGTATCCGCGCGGCGGCATTCCGATCGATGTGTTTTGGGCCACAGGCGCGCTGCCCGAGGGGGTGTGGGTGCCCGATCAAGGGGTCCCATCCTATCGCGGCAGGGGCTAAGTTAGACAAGCCGCGATTGCTCCACCGCCGCCGCGATGAAACTCGCGAAAAGCGGGTGCGGCGCGAAAGGCCGCGATTTCAGTTCCGGGTGGAATTGCACGCCGATGAACCAGGGGTGGCCCGCGAGTTCGATCGTCTCGGGCAACAGCCCATCCGGCGACATGCCCGCGAAAATGAGGCCTTTCCCGGCCAGTCTTTCCCGGTAGGCGGTGTTGACTTCGTAGCGGTGCCTGTGGCGTTCCGAAATGTGTGTCGTGCCATAAATCGCGGCGATCTTCGAGTCTTGCATCAGTTCCGCCCGATATGCGCCAAGCCGCATGGTGCCGCCGAGATCGCCTTCGGCGGCACGGATTTCGAGCTCATTGCCATGCATCCATTCCGTCATGAGGCCGACGACCGGCTCCTTCACCGGGCCGAATTCACTGGAATTCGCCTCCGGCAACCCGGCCAAGGAGCGCACCGCCTCGATCACCGCCATCTGCATCCCAAAACAGATCCCGAAATAGGGCACCTGGCGCTCACGCGCGAACCGCGCCGCGAGAATTTTGCCTTCGGCGCCACGCGGGCCAAAACCGCCTGGAACGAGAATGCCTTGAACATGTTCAAGATAGGGGGCGGGATCGCGGCTCTCGAATATTTCCGATTCGATCCAGTCGAGATGAACCTTGACCCGGTTGGCCATGCCGCCGTGGCAGAGGGCCTCGGTCAGTGATTTATAGGCATCCTTGAGGCCCGTATATTTGCCGACGATGGCGATCGTGACCTCGCCTTCCGGATTCGATAGCCGCTCCATCACCGCGTTCCAGCGGCTCATGTCGGGCTTTGGCGCGGGTTCAATCCCGAAAGCTGCCAAAACTTCCCGGTCGAGCCCCGCCGCGTGATAGGCCTGGGGCACCTCATAGATCGAGTCGACATCACGGGCTTCGATCACGGCGCTTTCCCGCACATTGCAGAAAAGTCCGATCTTGCGGCGCTCCTCGTTCGGGATCTCGCGGTCGGTCCGGCAGAGCAGGATCTGCGGCTGGATGCCGATCGAGCGCAGCTCCTTGACCGAATGCTGGGTCGGCTTGGTCTTCAATTCGCCAGCGCTGGGTATGAAGGGCAGAAGCGTCAGGTGAATATAGATCGCATGGCCGCGCGGCAGTTCATTGCCGAGCTGTCGGATGGCCTCGAAAAACGGCAGGCCTTCGATATCGCCGACGGTGCCGCCGATCTCGACCAAGACGAAATCAATCCCCTCGTTGCCGCTGAGCACGAAGGCCTTGATCGCATTGGTGACATGCGGAATGACCTGGACGGTCGCGCCAAGATAATCGCCGCGGCGTTCCTTGGCGATGATCTCCTGATAGATCCGGCCGGTCGTGATATTATCCTCCCGCATCGCGGGGCGGCCGGTGAAGCGCTCGTAATGACCGAGGTCGAGATCGGTTTCGGCGCCGTCCTCGGTGACGAAGACCTCGCCGTGTTGATAGGGGCTCATCGTCCCCGGATCGACATTCAGATAGGGATCGAGTTTGCGCAGCCGGACGGTGTAGCCGCGCGCCTGGAGCAAAGCGCCAAGCGCCGCAGCCGCGAGCCCTTTGCCAAGCGATGACACCACGCCGCCGGTGATGAAGATAAACCGCGCCATGGGCCTTGGGATTTATCCTGTTTCCGGCCGCTTGTGGAGGGCAATTTTGCGCCGCCGCTGCTTTTGCACATAAACGCGAATGGCAACGCTAATGGTGTTTATGATGCCGGCTGTGCGTGCTGGCCGAGTGAGGCTGTGCCGCTGGCGATGAAGGCGCGGGGTCAACCGCCGTTGGCGGGGCAGCGGGCGCGGGGTCGGCCGCCGCCGCTGAAGCCGGGGGTGTGCCGGCTTGAGACAAAGGTGCCGCCGCAGGTTGAGGCTGGGGCGGCACCGTTAGACTTTGCTGAAGCGATGGGCTTGTCTCAAGCAGGCTATGACCGGGTTGAGGCGGTGCCACGGGGAGCGGCATGGGTTTCGCGGGTGGAGGCAGTGCCGGCATAACCGGGCTTGGCGGTGTGGCTGGGGCTGTCTCCAATATGCTCCGCCCCGGCTTTTGTTCCGCGGGTTCGGCTTGCCCCGGCTTCGACGTCTGGTCTTCCAGCTGTTTCAACTGGTCGAGCAAACTTCCCTTGCCCTCTCCTTCCTTTGCGGCGCCGCCTTGCGGTTCGATGGGCGTGACGCTTTGGAAAATCACTTCCGGTGCCTGATTGAACCGGGCCAGAATTGTCAAGCCAAGGCTCGTCGCGAAGAACAGCGCCGCCAAAATGGCCGTTGCGCGGGTCAGTGCATTCGCCTGGCCGCGTCCGGTCATGAAGCCGCCGCCGCCGCCGACGCCAAGGGCGCCGCCCTCGGAGCGTTGCAAGAGGACGGTCACGACCAGCGCGACGACGATCATAAGGTGAACAACGATCAAGACCGATTGCATGAGCAAGGTTCCGTTGAAGCCAAACTCTGTTGACGGATGTTTTGCGACCCCCTTGTTTCCAAAATTTAGGTCCGTGGCAAGTGCCGATTATTTTTTTCGATCTTTCGATGCGGCATATGCGCGGTCTTAGGGGCACCTGTTCCCGGCAAGAAAACCGGATAAGCAGCATCACAATGGAGCGCGCCCTCGGGAAAAAAAGTCGCCGGAATCAGCCCACTACAACCAGTATGCCGCCGCGCTCAGCGATGGTTTGTGTGGAGAATAGTAAATTCCCTTTGCCGCCATGTTCGCGAATCAGCAACAATGGAGAAAAATCGACGTTAGGGAAACCGCCATGTCCGAAAGACGCATTCTTCTGATGGAAGCCGGTGTTGTGCTTGAGCAAATCAGACTTGAGACTGGTCAAGCGATTTTGGACAAGCAATATTCGGTCTCATCAAAAAGAACCCCCGAAGTCTGGCAGGCGGGAGATTTGGAACAAGCCTTGACGTTCTATAATGCTGAGATCGACCGATGCACGGGCCACGTGCTTCACCGGTAAACACTCGCGATCGCCATGAAATCGGCGCTGCTCAACGAAGCGCCGCCGACGAGCGCACCATCGACATCGTCGACTCCCATCAATTCTTGGGCGTTGCCGGGCTTCACCGATCCTCCATAAAGAATCCGTACTTTACCGCCCCGCCCCCGTAGCTGTTCGTTGAGCTGGCGGCGTATGAAGCGATGCATTTCCGCGATGTCTTTCGGGCTTGGCGTAAGGCCGCTTCCAATCGCCCAGACCGGTTCATAGGCGATGACGAGGCTTTCCGGAGGCGTGCCTTTCGGGATCGACCCTTCCAAGTGGGAGCCGACGACGGCCAAGGCGTCGTCTACTTCCCGCTCGGCCAGCGTCTCGCCGACGCAGACAATCGCTGTCAAGCCAGCCCGGAAAGCGGCGGCGGCTTTCTGGCGGACGCTTTCATTGCCCTCATTGTGACCAAACCGCCGCTCGGAATGGCCAAGAATGACATAGGAAGCGCCCGCATCCTTCAGCATTTCGGCGGAAATATCTCCCGTAAAAGGGCCGCTCGGGGCGCTGTGACAATGCTGGCCGCCAAGCGCGACCGGAGTCGCTTGGCAAATCCGCGCTGCGGCCATAAGCAAGGTCGCCGGCGGACAAACGACAATTTCGGCTTCTCCGGCGCCGCCTTCGGCCACGGCTGCGCATATCGAGGAGATTTCGTTGAGATTTTCACGCAAACCGTTCATTTTCCAGTTTCCCGCGACAAGGGGGCGTGGCACCTGGGTCATCCGGAAAGTTTCCCGTAATTTTGCGCTAGAGCCGCGTTGCATGGGGAATGCGATCTTCTTATAGTGCCGGCCCGATTTAGAAAAGCGTTGCGCCTCCTCGCAACCCACAAGCGTCTTCTGGAAACCCCGAAGAGAGACCCCCAAAACATGCTCGAATCTCTACGTGTCTCGGCGCAAGGCTGGGTCGGCCGCGTCATCATGGCAACCCTGATGGGCTTGATCATCCTCAGTTTCGCGATCTGGGGCATTGGCGACATCTTTCGCGGTTTTGGCTCGAACAATCTCGCACGGGTTGGCAGCACCGAGATCGGCGTTGATACATTTCGCGATGCCTATCAGACGGAATTGCAGCGGCAGCAGCGGCTGGAACGCCGCAACATCACCAATGAGGAGGCGCATCAATATGGTCTTGACCGGCAAGTTCTCTCCCGCCTCGTCGGCGAGGCAACGCTCGATGACCAGGCGCGCAGGCTGGGCCTTGCCGCCAGCGATGAGGAAATCAAAAAAGCCATTGTGAACGACGATACTTTCAAGGGAATGACCGGCCAATTCGACCGCCAGACCTTCGATGCATTTCTGCGCGATGAAGGCTTTACCGAAAAGAACTATATGCGCATGCAGCGTGGTGTCCAATTGCGCCGTGAAATTATCGATTCGGTGATCAGCGGCCTGCAATTGCCGAAATCCTTGCTCGAAGCCATCCAACGCTATCAAACGGAAACGCGCACCGTCGACTATATCCTGTTCCCCTACGCGGCCGCGGGCACGCTTCCAGTGCCTTCCCAGAAAGAGCTGCAAGAATTCTTCCGGGAGAACCAGGCGCTTTATGGCATTCCCGAATATCGCAGCCTTGTTGTCTTGACGGTCACGCCCGCCGCGATCGCCAAACCGGAGGATGTCTCCGACACCGATGCGCGAAACCGCTACGAGGAAGTCAAGAAGGAGCGTTTCGGGACTCCGGAAAAGCGCGCGGTCGAGCAGATTCTTTATGCGAGCGAGGCGGAGGCCAAGGCGGCCCGGGCGAAACTCGATGCGGGAAAGACGTTCGACGATCTTTTAAAGGAAAAAAATCTTACCCCGAAAGATGCAAGCCTCGGCACCGTAACACAGGGGGCGCTCATCGATAAGAGCATCGCCGATGTTGCCTTTTCCCTCAAGGAGGGCGAAGTCAGCGCGCCGGTGAAGGCCCGATTCGGCACGGTCATTGTCCGGGTCAGCAAGATTGTGGGATCGACTATCAAGCCTTATGCCGAAGTGTCCGGCGAGCTCAAGCGCGAGATCGCCTTACAGCGTGCGCAAAAGGATATCACCCGTCTGCACGATGCGATCGAGGATCAGCGCACATCGGGACAATCGCTCGCGGAAGCCGCGAAGAGCGTCGGCCTTGAGCCGCGGATCATCGATGCGATCGATGCAACCGGGAATGACCCGAAGGGGGTGCCCGTCAAGGATTTGGCCGATGCAACGTCCCTGCTGAAGGCGGCATTCGCCTCCGATATCGGTGTCGACAATGACACCTTGCGGGTGCCAGGCGGCGGCTATCAATGGTTTGAAGTCGCCAAGATTGATAAAGCGCGGGACAAGACATTCAACGAAGCGAAGGCGGACGTCGAAAAGGCATGGCACGATGACCAGGCGGGCAAACTCTTGCTGGCGAAAACGGCGGAACTCACGAAGAAGCTCGATGCGGGCGAAAGCTTGGCGTCCATCGCCGCGGCGGAAGGCAAACTCGAAGTCAAGCATGCCAACGATGTGAAACGCAGCGGGTCGACGAGCCTCGCCCTCAATGTCGTCACCCAGATCTTCAACGTGCCATTGCATCGCGCCGGCTCGGTGGAAAGCGAAGATGGCGGCCGCTACTTGTTCCAGGTCGTCGATTCCAAGGTCCCTGTCTTCGACCCCAAGGCTCCGGAACTCACCAAAATTTTGAGCGACGTGAAGGCCGGTTACAACGAGGATATCGTTGCGCAGTATCTCGCGAAGCTTGAAAGCGATGTCGGCGTGAGACTGAACACAAAGGCGTTTGCCGCCGCGACGGGTATCTCGCCGGACGAATATTGAGCGCGGCCGTGTTCGAGCCGCCGCTTGAGAGGTGCGCGCGAAGCTTTGAGGCGGGGCAAGCCTGCCTCGTCTCGGCCCGCCTCGTTGGCGATCTTGAAACACCGGTTTCGGCCTTTTTAAAATTATCCTCGGGCCGGGCGGGACGCATTTTCCTCCTGGAATCGGTCGAAGGCGGTGCCGCGCGTGGCCGCTATTCGATGATTGGCCTTGATCCGGATATCGTCTGGCGCGTCCGCGATGGGAAGGCCGAGATCAATCGCCGCGCCCTCGCTGATTCCGAGGCGTTTTCGCCATGCGATGACCCGCCGCTCGCGGCGTTGCGCGCGCTCATCGCCGAATCCCGGGTGGACAGCGAGGACGATCTGCCGCCGATGGCCGCCGGGGTCTTCGGCTATCTCGGCTACGACATGGTCCGTCAGATGGAGAGCCTGGCCGAGGCCAAGCCCGATCCGATCGGTGTGCCTGACGCGATCATGCTGCGTCCCACGGTCATGGTGGTTTTCGATGCCGTGAGGGACGAGATTTTTGTTGTCACGCCGTTGCGCCCGGACCGCGATACCGGCTTTCGCGCCGCCCATGACCGTGCGCTCGAACGCATCGAGGCCGCGATCGCCACGCTCGAAGGCCCGCTCTTTGTGCCCTATGCCGGGGATCCCGCGCTGACCACGGGACCGTCCCGCTCGAACACGCCGCAGGAGCGCTTTTTCGCGATGGTCGAGCGCGCCAAGGATTATATAAGGGCGGGCGATATTTTTCAGGTCGTCCTCTCGCAGCGCTTTTCGGCGCCCTTCGCGCTGCCCGCCTTTTCCCTTTACCGGGCGCTGCGCCGGATCAATCCGGCGCCGTTTCTCTGCTATCTCGATTTTGGATCGTTTCAGATCGTCTGTTCGAGCCCGGAAATTCTGGTGCGGGCCCGCGACGGAAAAGTCACGATCCGGCCGATCGCGGGGACGCGCTGGCGCGGCAAGACCAAGGCCGAGGATGAGCGCCTCGCAGAGGAGCTTCTCGCCGATCAAAAGGAATGCGCCGAGCATTTGATGCTGCTCGACCTCGGGCGCAATGATGTCGGGCGCGTCGCGCAAATGGGCTCCGTCGAGGTGACCGAGAAATTCGCGATCGAGCGCTATAGCCACGTCATGCATATTGTCTCGAATGTCGAGGGCAAGCTCGATGCAAAGCACGATGTCATCGACGCCTTATGCGCCGGGTTTCCGGCGGGCACCGTGTCTGGCGCGCCGAAGGTCAGGGCGATGGAAATCATCGACGAATTAGAGACCGACAAGCGCGGCATCTACGGCGGCTGCATCGGCTATTTCGGCGCGGCGGGCGAGATGGACACCTGCATTGTGCTGCGCACCGCCATCGTCAAGGATGGCGTGATGCATGTGCAGGCGGGCGCCGGGATCGTCTATGATTCGAGCCCGGCCAATGAACAGCAGGAATGCGTGAACAAATCGCAAGCCCTGTTCCGCGCCGCCGAGGAAGCGGTCCGCTTCGCGGCGCGGTCGAAGCGCGGGCAATAAGTGATGCGCAGGCCATCAATGTTGTAAGGTTTTTGGCTCTGACCTTACCAAAATGTTTCACGTGAAACATTTTGGTAAGTTTGACGATTTGCGCAAAAGTATCTTTGCAAGGCGCGGAGCGGTCCGAAACCGGGATTTTGCGCAAGCTTACATGTGCGGTAGGATTTAATTTTGGACGTGGGTTTTTTGAAAGAGTTGGTTTTTTTTAAAAATTGAACAGCAAGCGGAGGGTAGTCTGCTTCGCGCTCGGAGCGGCCGTTCGAAGCAGGTCACGAAATGACCCGATTGGGCCGGAAGCAGACTGGCAGAATTCGACTATCGATGTGCGTAAGCGGTCATTCAAATCTCCGCGGGCACCGTCTCAGGCTGACCCTAATAGGTCATACGCGATTGATTTTAATCTAGTCGTCCAGCCGTCGCCCAAGGCGACAAAGCTGAGCGTCTATGTGGCTGATGGTTTTGGTTCACCTTGCGTGCTGTTCGCTCTCGCGACCAGCTTGCCCTTGAATGAAGAACGCCATCGGGACACTTGGCAGATGCCTTTCAGAACTCGACATTAGAAGGAGGCGGTTAACGGTGTTATCCTGGATGCCGCCGAGTGGGAAAACACAAGAAACGCCA
>DATJLX010000139.1:0-4636 GCA_035509135.1 Methylocella sp. | reverse complement strand
GTCCGTCCGCTCATTCCACACCTCGTCAAGAGTAAGGTACAATTGACGAATATCCGGGCTGTCGAACCGCTCCAGGAACTCCCGCATGGCGCCCATCACATAGGGATGGGAGTTGAACGTCCCGCGGGCAAAGCAGATATCCGCTGGGCGATCGTCGCGGTAGCGCTTCATCAAATCCTTGCGTCCGCACACCGCGCCGATCGGAAGGCCACCAGCGAGCGTCTTCCCATAGGTGACAATATCGGCCCTTACACCGAAATATTCTTGCGCCCCGCCCCGCGCCAGTCTGAAGCCCACGAAAACCTCGTCGAAGATCAGCACGATCTTGCGCTCGGAGCAGACGGCGCGCAGGCGTTTCAGCCAAGAGATATAGGCCTCCTTGTCAAATCTCGCTCTTCTGGCGCTATCGACCAGCGAGGAGTCCGAAGGCGCCCCCGCGTTCGGATGCAGCGCCTGCAGCGGATTGACAAGCACGCAGGCAATATCGTGGCGGCTTTGCAAAACGCGCAACGTGTCAGCCGACATGTCTTTCAAAGTGTATGTGTCCTGCGCCGGGATGGGATTGCCGATTCCTGGCTGAACGTCGCCCCACCAACCGTGATACGCCCCGCAGAACCGCACCAGATGCGAGCGGCGGGTGTGATAGCGCGCAAGCCGCACCGCTTGCATCACGGCCTCGGTCCCCGACATGTGAAACGACACTTCGTCCAGTCCGGAAATCTCCTTGAGCCGTTGGACGTTATAGGTGATCACCGGATGATAAGCGCCAAGGACGGGACCGAGCTCGTGAACGCGTTCGGCGCCCCGCTCGATGCATTCCTTGTAGAAGTCATAACCGAGCAGGTTCACGCCATAGGAACCCGTCAGATCATGGAAGTGATTGCCGTCGAGATCGGTCAGGGTTACGCCCGAGGACGATTGGACGAACGCGCCGATGGGCAGGTGCTCGCGGACAATGCGGCTGTATTGGAAGGGCACCCGGTAGGCTTCCGTGAATTGCAGATCGGAGATCGCTTCCTTGACTTTGGCTGTGAGCCGGATCGTTTCCGCAAAGCGGTCGCGGTAGAGGTTCGAAAGACGCGCGAAGCCGGCGCGGCGGCGCCCGGCAATCTCCGCCGGCGCCGAGTCCGACCGGAAAAACTGCTCTTCGTCGTAGTCATAGAACGGGATCAGCGAGGCAATCCGCCGCGCCATCCGGGCATGCCCCGTCAACGACCGATGCTTGGCCCTCGACAATTCCAGCCGCGTCTTCAGCTTCGAAGCCAAAGCGAGCAAGGCAGCCGTACCCAAGGCATAGAGAGCAAATTGTGTGGCGTGGATTTCCATTGTCCTAAGGCCTATCGGCGCAAAATAACCGAATCATGACAGTCCGGTCTCTCATCGCCCGAGTGGTCCAGCAAGAGGACCTCAATTTTCTTCTGACCAATCGGATCCCCCGGCGTCTGGCCACGCAATTCATGGGATGGTTCAGCCAAATCGAGCAGCCGCTCGTGCGCGATCTGTCGATCGGGATTTGGCGCCTTTTCTCCGATTTGGACTTGAGCGAAGCGAAGGCGGCGCACTTCAAAAGCCTGCATGATTGTTTCATTCGCGAGCTCAAGGACGGCGCCCGGCCGGTCGATCCGGACCCCGGGGTGGTTGTGAGCCCCTGCGACGCGATCGTCGGTGCATCCGGCACGATCAAGGGGATCGAGCTGATGCAGATCAAGGGGTTCCCATACACTCTGCCGGATCTGCTCGGCGAGTCGGATCTCGTCGATCTCTTCCGGAATGGACGCTATGTCACCCTGCGGCTGACAGCCAGCATGTACCACCGTTTCCACGCCCCCCACGACTGCCGCGTCGAAGGGGTAACCTACATCTCCGGGGACACCTGGAACGTCAATCCGATTGCGCTCAAGCGGATCGAGAAACTGTTCTGTAAGAATGAACGCGCCGTGATTCGAACGCGGCTGACGAAGACCGGAGAGCTCATCGTCTTGGTGCCGGTCGCGGCGATCCTCGTCGCCAGCATCAAGCTGCGCTTCCTCGATGTCCCGCTTGATTCCAGCTACCATGGGCCGCATGTCATCCCCTGCGATGCCGCTTTTCACAAAGGCGGGGAAATCGGCTGGTTTCAGCATGGATCGACCATCATTGTCTTCGCGCCCGATGGTTTCACTTTATGCGAGAACGTGCAGACCGGCACCGTCATTCGGGCAGGCCAGAGGCTCATGCATCTCCCCTAAAAGCCGCCGCGCCCTCTCCCGATCCGGAGCCGGTTTCATGGCTGCGCCTGCCAGGACGCCATCGCGTCTTCGAGCGCGCTCCGCCCCGATGGGCCTTTTTCGAAGGTCAATTTCGCGATATGGCCATTGGCAAGAATCATCGGAATATCAAACCAATCGCGAGAGCGCAGAAGATCGAGATTGGTGGCTTCGCCATCGCCGCGGCTCAGGCCGATCAGGAAGGTATTCTCCGTGACCGGCACGGTGATCCCCTTCAAGGGATCGCCCGTCGGCGTATCTTCCCGGCGCATCTGCAACACGCTGATCTGCCGGATATTGGCCAGCGGACTGTTTGGCTGCGTGGTAAAGCGCAGTTTCATGGTGTGCGAAGCCGGCAATGTGGTGTCGAGATTTTTCTGAATGATCATGGCGGCCTGCAGACCCGCGTCAGGGATTTCGACCTCGGCTCGAACGGCCATACTTATTGGCTCGTCCGGCCCATTGCTGACGTTCTCGACCCGCCAGACGACGGTGCCGAGCATGGTTTTCACCTTGGACTGCTCTTCCGGCGCCTCGATGAGCAGGGCGGCCCGGCGGGCGACGGGAATGGCTGGCGGGGCGGGTTCGGGGCCGCTTGTGCCCGCGTCATTGCGCCCGGCGGTCGTCGGTGGCCCCGCGGCGGATGCGGCCGGTGTCCCAGGTGTGGCACCGCCGGATTCGATCCGGTCGATGATCTTGGCGCCCGCGCCCGCCTCGCCCACAGTTGAGGGGGGCGGTTGCAGACGCACGAGATCTTCTGGATGGTCGCGCAGCTTATAGGCGGCAATCGCGACGGCCACGACGACAAGACCGACGATCGCGGCGACAATCCCAAAGCGTTTGGCGGCACTGGTCGCTTCTTCGGGAAGTGGCGCGAAAGGACGATGCGCATCGATTCGTGTTCTTGCGGCGGTTTCGTAACTGTCCTCAGGGTCCGGACTTGCCGCTCCTTCGCCGAACGTCTCATAGACAGGCGTTTCAAAACCAGAATACTCCGGAAGGGACGCGTGCGGGGCCATGGGCTGAAAGCCAGGCCCCCGCGAATCCGCTTGGCCGGACGGCGCAAGGGCAGCGGCCGCGTTTTGCGGCTTGTCCCACCCGGCTGATGACGGCTTCGGCGCCGGTGGAACGGGCGGAGGAGTGCCGGGCGCGGGTGGTGGCGGCGGCATCGCCGCTGGGCTGCCCGCGGCCATCTCGCGGCGGGCTTTGAGGGGTGGCGGACGACGCGGAACACGCGTGGCCTGGAACGTGAGCGGCGCTGTCCTTGGCCCATTACCCGGAGGGATGGCGGCTTGCGGCCCGAGGCCGGTGAACTCCGTTTCGGTAAAAGGCACGCCGTTGTCGGGGCCAAACCGCGCCGTTATTTCCGTTTCGAGCTGGGCGACCGCCCGCTCCAGCGCTTGCGCTTCGCGGTCAATGACATCCTCCGGGACCGGCGGATCGAGAGTGCGCAATTGACCAAACAGCGCCCTTCGCGCCCGCTCGTAGACGGCCTGGCGCGCGTCGGCGGTCGGATCAGGCAGCCCCGCGACGGCCTTGGAGAGCAGCGGATAATAGTCAGCCATCTTGCGTTGAGAGCATTTGATGGGCTTTCCGTCAATCCCGCCGCGAAAATTCGCGCCTCAATCCCGGAAAGGATTATGCACGAGGATGGTATCGGCCCGCTCGGGGCTCGTCGAGAGCAGCGCGACCGGCGCCTCGATCAGCTCCTCGATCCGGCGCACATATTTGATCGCCTGGGCCGGCAGCGCCGCCCAGGAGCGGGCCCCGGCCGTCGTCCCCTCCCATCCCTCGATCGTCTCATAAATGGGCGTGACGCGCGCCTGCGCTGCCTGACTGGCCGGCAACCGGCCCATCCGCTTGCCGTCGAGATCATAGCCGACGCAAACCTTGATCTCCTCGAAACCATCGAGAATATCGAGCTTGGTGAGGGCAATCCCGTCGATCCCCGAGGTTTTCACGGTTTGCCGCACGAGCACCGCATCAAACCAGCCGCACCGCCTGCGGCGTCCCGTGACCGTTCCGAATTCCCGCCCGCGGTCGCCAATCCGTTCTCCGACGCTGTCGGTGAGTTCCGTCGGAAACGGGCCGCCGCCGACCCTTGTCGTATAGGCCTTGGCGATCCCCAGCACATAGCCGATCGCCTTCGGGCCGAGGCCCGAACCCGTGGCGGCATTCGCGGCCACCGTATTCGACGAGGTCACAAAGGGGTAGGTGCCATGATCGATATCGAGCAGCGCGCCTTGCGCGCCTTCGAAGAGGATGCGTTTGCCGGCCCGCCGCGCCGCGTCGAGCAGCTCCCAGGTCGCATCCATGAAGGGCAGAATTTTCGGCGCCACACAATCGAGTTCGGCGCGAATGGCCGCGGCCGTCACGGGTTCAAGGCCAAG
>DATJLX010000138.1:0-6033 GCA_035509135.1 Methylocella sp. | reverse complement strand
TGAAGCGATTCATTTCTGCGCACGGCTGAGTAAGCCCACGAGCAACCCGGCAAGCATGGCGATCAGCACCGCCGCGAACGGATTGCGCTCGATCGTTGCCTCAAGCTCCGAACTCGCGCTCGTGACTCGATCTTGTGCCTTCCCGGCTGTTTCGGAGATCGTCTGCCGCGCACTCCCAACGGCATCGCCGACGGTGCTTGCCGTCGCAGCTGTCTGGTCATGGACGAATTCGGAAACCGCCGAACTCAACTTTACGATGTCCTTGCGCAATGCCGCAAGCTCGGCCGCGAAATCTCCGGTATCCTCTTCCACAGGCTTGATATTTGCCATTTATGCACTCCGTTGTGCCGATCATATCCGGCCCGCCTAACGTTCCATCGGAAGATAAGTTGCTGCGCGTTTCCGCGCTCGCCACAACCGCCAACGAAATTCAATCGCGGGAATGGGATCGGAGGAAGCTTGTCAAGGCGGGACGGATGACGGCCGCGATTGGACGGCTGGATTGGCGGGAGCGAAAACTTAGGGTATGTTCCGAAAAAACTGACGACTTTTTCGATAGGACCGTGCTCAAACTTTTTGAATCATCTTTGCGACCAGAGGATTCTCTTTCGATCAGAGGATCTGGTCGCAAGAGAATCGGTCTGGGGCTTGTCTTAACAGCACATCCATTGTGCCCTGAAGACTCGACTCAGTTCGAATTTCAAGCGATAGTTTTGGGGTAGACTGCGCGAGTGCGCGGCCTCTTACGATCCCGCGCCGCGTTGGGAAGATTCCGTATCGTTCAAAGCATAGGCTGGAAGCATGACCATGATCGTGTTCGAGACAGCCTTTGCTTTCGATGACAAAGCGGCGCCCTGGCTCGTATCTGGGGATACGGATAGCCTCTATATCCTGATCGCCAGCCTGTTACTGGCTTTCATCGCATTCGTTATTTTGATGCGCATCCGATTCTAGACCACAGATCCCAATGGTTAAGAGCCGTTTCTTTTTGGAAAGCGGGGGGCGGATTCTCGGCCTGGCGCGCATGCCGCAGCAGGCCCCACGATTTGGCTATGCGATGCGTCGACCAGTTGCCGGCATCGAACGCCAGGGAAGCCGGGCTTACGGACAAAGGCGGCGACTTCGCATCGACCGGCAGGCCATGCGCCACGCCATCGAACAAGTAATGTTCGACGACAACAGCCCCCGAACCATCCCTCCACGACATGCGTGTTTGACCATCGACCTCGTCCAGCAAGACCCCTGCTTCATCGACTTGATGGATATCAAGCCATTGCTGGACCAAGGCCCATGCATTGGCGGGTGCGACGACCCCATCGAGGGTCCCGTGCCAGATGGACACTTTCGGCCATCTTTCTTGCCCTGGTGATGCCCGGCGCACCAGATTTCCCAATTCCCGCGACGAATGGGCAGGGCCAAAGGCCATGGCCTTCATCGCATCGAACGGCCCAAGCGCGGCCCCATAAGGGAGGCCCGCGATGATCGTGCCGGCGGTGAACAATTCCGGATAGGAAGCCAGCAGCGCGCAAGCCATGGCGCCGCCAGCCGAAAGACCGGTCACGTAAACCTGGTCACGATCCAGATGATGGTCCCGCAGCATTTTTTCGATCATGTGGCGGATCGACGCAATCTCTCCGTCCTCGCGGCCAATGTGCTTCTCGACGAACCAATTGAAGCAATTTTGCGAATTGTTCTCGCATTTCTGTTCGGGAAAGAGGACGGCAAACCCATGTTGGCGGCCAAGCTGCGACCATCCTGTGGCCAAATCAAAATCCCTGGCTGTCTGCTGACAGGCATGCATAGCCACGACCAGCGCCGACGATTTGGGCAATCCTCGTGGAACGCAGGAATACATTCCGAGATTGCCGGGATTGGCGCCAAATGCCGCTTGCTCCTCCATTTAACCGATGTTCTCCGGGCTTGCCTCGTCACTTCCAAGAAAAGTGAACCACCATGTGACACCCGCTGCAGCGAGCACCGGATATGTTTAAGCCGGCCTCGGCCCCTTTGCAATGGCCGAGAACGGAGCCTTAACCGCGAAGGGTCGTCCGCGCTGATTTCCGATGATGAAAAAAGCGTGGCAGTGCGCAAACCCCAGACGCAACAGGGGAAGCTTCCATGGTTAAAGCGCTGCCGGCCTTTGGGGGAAGAGCTTACCGCTCGATATGAAGCGGCACTGCCATTCGCAGCCGAAATCCCTCCGGCGCGTAATCAACTTTGACTTCCGCCCGGATCTGCTGCGAAAGCACGCGTTTGAGAAGCATCGATCCAAAGCCGTCACGCGACGGCGGGTTCACCGGCGGTCCCGAAAATTCGTTCCATTCGCAGAGCAGCGCGGGTTTGCCATCCTGCTCGACGAGTCCCCATCCAACCTCGATTCGGCCTTCCTCCTTGGAAAGCGCTCCATGCCTGACCGCATTGGTGGTGAGTTCATGGACCGCCATGCCGAGCGGTACGGCAATCTGCGAAGGCAAATCGACGGCCGGCCCCGAGAGGCGAATCCGGAGACCCTGATCGTCGGAATAAGGGCCAAGCTCCTGGGTCAGCAATTGATGGAAGGAAACGGATTGGTGGAGTTGCTCGGTCATAACGGCATGCGTCTTCGCCAGGGAAGAGATTCGCCCGGAAAAGGCTTCTTGAAAATCCTCGATATTCGCGGACGTCTTCGCCGTCGTATTCATGACCCCCTGCACCGTCGCCAGCGTATTCCTGACCCGGTGGTGCAGTTCGCGAATGAGCAGGGCTTGCCGTTGCTCGGTCTTGACATGATCCGTGACATCGTTGCCTTCGATGAAGATCCCGGTCACCTCGCTGTTCGCGCCCATGATCGGCTGCGCGACGAAATCAATATAATGTTCCTCGATCTCGCAATCGGGGGCATCCTGCAAAAGGATACGCATCTTGCGGCCGACATAAACTTCCCCGGTTTTAAAGATATTTTCGAGAATGCAGGGATAATCCTGTCCCTC
This sequence comes from Methylocella sp., assembly GCA_035509135.1. GTDB lineage: Bacteria > Pseudomonadota > Alphaproteobacteria > Rhizobiales > Beijerinckiaceae > Methylocapsa. The sequence goes on along the minus strand of DATJLX010000138.1, from coordinate 3,064 downwards.
GGACTCAGGCAGCCCCTCGCGCAACGTCTTGCCGATGAGATCGCGTCCCCCCGCCAGCATCGAAAAGGCGATGTTCACCAATTCAAAAACAAGATCGGGCCCGCGCAGGACGCACATGAAACTCGGCGCCTGCATGACCAAGCGGCGCAAATGGTGAACCGTCGCCAAAAGCGTCTGATTGAGGACATGCACGGTTCCCGGCAGCGCTCCATCCCCGCGTGGCTCCGAACCCAGGGACGGAATCCCCGCCAAGCCCTTCGAGGGATGAAGCTCCGAAATATCTTGGGCGTTCTTGACCACGAACGCGACTTCCCCGCTCTTGGCGCGGACCGGAACATGAGTGCAGCTCCAGAGGCGCTCCTCCGACCGCCCCTGGATGGCGACCGCGTAGGAGACCGTTGGAAGCACATCGGCGATGCCATTGTCACGGGCCCGTTCGAGCGATGCCTGCAGGATCTTGCGGCTTTCGTCCGGCGCCGGAAAGGCCGTGAAAATAGGGACCCCGATGAGCGTGTCGCGCGAAAGCAGGGTCGCGTCGAGAAAGGCCTCATTCACGGCGACGATGGTGAAATCCCTGTCCATCACGAGAAAGGGGGCAGGCAGACTGTTGAAAATAGCCTCGAAATCCAATTCTGTCGGATTCACTCTAGGTCTCCCGCGACTCTGCCGTGGATCCAGTCTTGGCCTTCGCTGTACGTGAAGTCACCTCCCGCGCCGTTGTCTTCGGGGGAGGACAAAGATGGATCGCGGCGCGGGCGGGGCAAGGAAGAGGCGGTTTGTCAAGCTCGGCGGCTTCCGTGAGGTGAAAAAGACTATGGGGCTGGGTTCGCAGGCACCGCACCCAAGGGATAATCCTCGCCGGCTCCTGTCTCACCCACCAAGGCTGGATCGGAGAACGAATAAAGGCTACCAATAGTTGCGTCGAAATCTTGCCTCCTGGGGCGCTGATTGGCAATTCCCGAAGGGCATGTGTGCTCGCGCCAAAATGGCGCCGCCGAGTTGAAATCCTTAAAGCCGATGGCATCACTTGAACCTATGTCTCCAAACTCACGCCGCGTCCAGGCCGGCGACCACATTTTCCTGGTCGACGGGTCATCGTTCGTGTTTCGCGCCTATTTCCAGTCGATCCGGCAGGATGCGAAATATAATTATCGCTCGGACCGGCTGCCGACTGGAGCGGTGCGGCTTTTCTGCACCAAGCTCTTTCAGTTCCTGCGGGAGGGCGCGGCGGGGATCAAACCGACCCATCTCGCAATTATTTTCGACAAATCCGAACATTCCTTCCGCAAGGAAATTTACCCGCCCTACAAGGCCAACCGTTCGGAGCCGCCGGAGGATTTGATTCCGCAATTTCCCCTCATGCGGGCTGCCGTGCGGGCCTTCGGGCTCACCCCGATCGAGCAAGACCGCTATGAGGCGGATGATTTGATCGCAACTTATGCACGCGAGGCGCGCGAGTGCGGCGCCGATGTTTTGATCATCTCCGCCGACAAGGATTTGATGCAGCTAATCGGGCCTGGCGTCGCCATGTATGACCCGGCTTCCGGCGAAGCAGGCGCCAAGGGAGCGCGGGAAGAGCGCCGCATCGGTTATGAAGAGGTTTGCGCTTATTTCGGCGTGCCGCCCGAAAAAGTCGTCGATGTTCAGGCGCTGGCGGGCGATTCGACCGACAATGTGCCCGGCGCGCGCGGCATTGGCCTGAAGACCGCCGCGCAGCTCATTGGTGAATATGGCGATCTCGACACCCTGCTCGCCCGTGCCAATGAAATCAAGCAGCCGAAGCGCCGCGAAGTCCTGACCGATCCCGAGAGCGTGGCGCTGATCCGCGTCTCCAAACAGCTCGTCTCGCTGGTGCGCGACGCACCGCTTGAAGTCCCCCTCGACGATCTTCGCCTCGAAGCGCCGGACGGAAAGACGCTCATTGCCTTTTTCAAGGCGCTGGAATTTTCCACCATCACCAAGCGCGCCGCCGAAGCCTTTGCCATCGACGCCGGATTGGTCGATCCCGATCCGGCTTATGTGGGCGAGGCAGGCTGGCGCGCCCGCCATGGCGAGGGGCCGGGCAAGGCCGTGGCGCCTGCCGACGATTCGCAACCGCCGCCAAGCCCGCAGCCCGCCCCGCCGAGGCGCAACGCCCGCTACGGCGCGCCTTCCCAAAAATCCGTCATCGCCAGCGGCCCCGGCCATCTTGCCAAAGCGCGGGCCGACGAAGCCGGCACCCTAAAATTCGATACCAAAAGCTATGAGACCATAACAAGCTTCGCCTCGCTCGACGAAACCATCGCCGCCGCCTTCGAGGCGGGCGCGATCGCGATCGACACCGAAACCTCCTCGCTGCAAACCATGCAGGCCGAGCTCATCGGCATTGCCTTATGCGTCACACCGGGACTCGCCTGCTATATCCCGCTGCGCCACCGGAGCGATGGAAACGGCGATCTGTTCGGCGGCAATAATCTTCTGCCCGGCCAATTGCCGGAGCCGGAGGTGCTCGCGCGCCTGAAGCCTCTCCTTGAGGATGCAAGCGTTCTCAAGATCGCGCAAAACATGAAATATGACTGGCTCATCTTCAAGCGGCGCGGCATCACGGTCACGCCGGTCGAGGACACGATGCTTTTGTCCTATGTGCTGGACGCGGGCCGCACCGATCATGGGATGGATGTGCTGAGCGAAAAGCATCTTGGCCACAAGCCGATCTCCTTCGGCGAGGTGGCGGGCTCGGGCCGCAGCTTTATCGGCTTTGCCCGTGTTGCGATGGACAAGGCCACCGAATATTCGGCCGAGGATGCCGACATCACCTATCGTCTTTGGCAGGTCTTGAAGCCGCGCCTTCCGGCCGAGCACATGATGCATGTCTATGAGACGCTGGAACGTCCGATGATCGAGGTTCTGGCCCGCATGGAAGAGCGCGGCATCATGATCGACAAGACGATTCTTTCACGGCTTTCGGGCGAATTCGCGCAGGACATGGCGCGGCTCGAGGCCACGATCTACGAGCTTGCTGGCGAAAGCTTCAATCTCGGCTCGCCGAAACAGCTCGGCGATATTCTCTATGGCAAAATGGGCC
>DATJLX010000137.1:0-6329 GCA_035509135.1 Methylocella sp. | reverse complement strand
GAATCTTGAGAAGATCGTGGAACGTCTTGAAAAGACAGGTGCAAAGCTTGTCTTTGCCACAACGACGCCGGTACCTGCCGGGGAGCCAAACCGGGTTCCGGAGGATGTGGCGCTTTACAATGATGCCGCCCTCGCTGTGATGCGCGCTCATGGTGTGCCGATCGACGATTTGAATTCCGCCGCCGTCGAGTCTGCCTGCCGGTTTCAGAAGCCTCAAGATGTCCATTTCTATCAGGAAGGCAGCGACATCCTCGCCGAACACGTTGCCGCAAGCATCAAGGCGGCCTTGCCCGGCCAGATGTAGCTCCACTCGCCGATCGAGAAATCATCGGTGGCTCACGAGGAATTGTCATGGCCTTTCTGGAATGACATGAATCAAGCACTAAGTTGAATTGCAGAACAGGATATGATCTTGAGGAAAAGTCATGGAAGTGGACAATACCCCAATGGCTGCGGAAGCGGTCGCCATATTCAAAACCGTCGGCGCGCTCGAGGATACCATTGACGAACTCATGAGCTCTGGTTTCGACCGCGCGGACCTCAGCGTGCTCGCGCCCCAAAAAGAGGTTGAGGCGAGATACGGTCACAGTTACCCGCCGGTCGCCAGGCTTGAGGATGACGCGCTCGCCCCACGGACCTTTTACGTGGCGCAGGAATCGATCGGCGAAGCCGAGGGAGCACTGGTGGGCGGCCTCTTTTACGTCGCCGCTCTGGTTGCTGCCGGCGCTATTTTTGCGGCGAACGGCACATTGGATGCGGCAATCAAGGGAGCACTTGTTGCCGGCGGGGCTGGCGGACTGATTGGATTGGCCTTCGCCAGATATGTGGGTCGCCGTCATACGAGTTACCTGCGAGGACAGCTGGATCATGGCGGCATTCTGCTATGGGTGCGAACCCGGCAGCTTCGCGATGTCAAGCGGGCCGTGGAGATATTTGTCAAACACTCGGGCCGCGATGTGCATGTTCACGCGCTCCCGACAGCGAGCTGAGATTATCGCGCTACGGCGCGCGGCCCAAAGTCTCTTCCCGCCTCGCCACGCTTGGTGACAGGCTTTTTGGGCGGACCGCCAACAGGACCAAATTGTTTCCTCATGTGAAAACATTTTGGTAAGATTGCACCCAGAAATCTTACAAAAGTTCGCTTTCGCGCTCATGGGCCAAGCCGCGCTTTCGCGCTATGGGCCAAGCTGCTCGCGCTGTTGACTTTCGATCCGGAACGGATGCGCCGGATAGACGCCCAGGATCTTCAATTCCTTGCAGAAGAAAGCCAGCTCCTCCAACGCACGCGCCAATGGTGGCTCTTCGGGATGCGCCTCGACATCGGCCAGGAATTGTGTCGCGGTGAACTCCCCTTCGACCATGTAGCTTTCAAGTTTGGTCATATTGACCCCATTGGTGGCGAAACCACCTAACGCCTTGTAGAGCGCCGCCGGAACATTGCGAACCCGAAAAACGAAGCTCGTCACGACAGGATCAGGCATGGGCTTCGCCCATTGCGGGATTTTGGATAGAACGACAAAACGTGTGGTGTTGTGCGGTTCGTCCTCGATATCGGCGGCGAGGATGTCGAGGCCGTAGATTTCAGCCGCAAGGCCGGTTGCGATCGCCGCGCGCGCTGGATCGGCCCATTCCGCGACCTCCCGCGCGGATCCCGCTGTATCTCCGGTCACATGGGCGGCGAACCCCTGGGTGCGGATGAGTTTGCGGCATTGGCCGATCGCATGCACATGGCTATAGACCGAGCGGATCTCTTCGAGCTTCGCCCCCTTGATGCCAAGCAATTGAAAATGGACCGGCAGAAAATATTCCGCGACGATATAGAGGCCGGAGCTAGGCAACAGGTGATGGATATCGGCGACCCGCCCCGCAATCGAATTCTCGATCGGAATCATGCCAAGCGCCGCGGTCCCATCGGAGATCGCCGCCAAGGCATCCTCGAAGGTCGCGCAGGGCAACGATTCCCATTCGGCATAAACGTTGTTGCAGGCGATATGGGAATTGGCACCTGGCTCACCTTGATAGGCGATCTTGTTGACGGTCATTATTCCTCGAACTGCATTTCCCCTGCTGTCAGCCGTCAATTCACCTTTCAAGAGCGCGTTACGCGGCTGCCGAGCCGCGCCTCTCCAGTCCTCTCGCGACGGTTGGCAGGAATGGCAAAATGGTGGAAAAGTAGCTTAAAAGAAAAGGAATCCGCAATAGGTCAGCCCTCATTCCTCATCTCAGTTCACTGGCTATCCTGGCGCACGCCTATTATAGGGAGCGGAACGCGGCAGGAACCCAAAAATCGACCAGCAGCACCAGCGGAATGGCGATCGCGAAGGCAATGGGGACGCTCGGACGGAAGGATCTCCGGAACAGAGCGGCGAAGACGAAGACATTCCAAACGAACAGTGGAAAGAGCAGGAAATTGGCCAGCTCCAGGACGATGGTATAAGGCAACCCATCCTCCGTGGTGTCTGCGAAGACCAGAGAAACGACGAGCAAATAACGTAGAAATGTTGTTATGAAAATGACCGCGGCGCCAGCTAAGGCCAGGGCACAAAGCGTCTGCGTCAGCCGCTCTTGATACCCCGATACGCGCGCGCAGAGGTAGGCAAACAGGCCCAAGACAACGGCGCTTCCGATCGCGCTCGCCACTGCCCGGGCCACCGAATAGTCCATGACTTGACGAAGGAACACCGCCACCACGAAAGCAAGAAGGCTCGCCGCCAGAAGAATCGGGGACTTCGGCAGCACCTCCGGGCCAAGCTTCCAATTCAATAGGCCAACGATTTTTTGAATGGGAGAAGGAAGAGTCAGCTTCATGGTTGCACTCGAATCGTCTGACTAAGGCTAAAGTTGGAAGTTCTGCTTCCCGCCCCTGCCGCCTCGAATCTCGACCGGACGGGCGGCTGGCGGGGGCGAAGGACCCTCCCGTTGCCGCTGGCTCCCGCCTATGTGACGTACACTGGCGGAACCCCAACTATTTTTACCAGCCGCATTGGCGGCCGGACCCTAAAAATCCCGGCCGTCCGGCTATCAAGCTACGCTTGGCTGGCGCTCTTACGCCGGCCCTTTCGGGACGGCCGCTGGTTTGGCAGGACGGCTCCCGTAACGCCAAATGCCGTAAACCCCTGCGGCCAGAACCGCGACCAAGGCGATATAGAGCCCAATGCTTTTGCCGAGCGACTGACCCACCGCGAATGGGAATTGGGAGACATATTTTTGGCCGTGTTCGTTTTCCACCGTCACGATGCCGATGAATTTCCCATTCTCTGGAAAGGTGTGTTCAAAGGTCAACGTGCCTGTCGGATATTTCTTCGGGGGCAGATAGGTGATGGTGACCGGATCAAGGACTTCCTTGCTTGATAGCTCCGCGTCGGTCAAGAACGGAAGTCCATTCATGCGCGTATGGGTTCCATCATCCCTGATGATGCGGATTTCCGTGAGCATGCTGCGAAGTTCGGTATCTTGCATATCGAGTGCAACAACGGTTTGCCCAACGCTAGGGATGTCATCGCAAAACTCTTCTCGGGAATTTTGCGGCTGGTAGCCCGTGAAGAACATGAGATCCGGGCCAATCCGCAAAACGCACCGATTGTCCACCATGCCCACCCCGCCATGGGCATAGGCGGCCGAGGTGAGCAAAACCATGGCAAGCAGCCATGCGCCTAATCCTCGAGTGATCATGATTATTAGACCTCCCAAAATGAATTCCCCCGCTGGAGCGAAGCACCAACGGGGGAATTTTTACATTGTTGACATCCTTTGACAGACTGTCGCAGGAACCGCCTTGGTTTAGACCGGCAAGAAGGTCGGAATCACCGGCCCGCCGACTTCCATGGGATAGCGCGTGCCGCTCGCCGTGAAGAAGAACAATACGCCGGCAAACGAGCTATCAACGTCATAAGCAAGACCAGAGAGACGTTCCGTATCCCACCGGGCATCCTGAACGGTGATGGCGATCTCCTTGGTTTCACCGGGCTGAATCGGAGCGTTGTCGCTCAAGGTGAGGCCCCGGTCCGCCAGCAGGTAATCCGGATAATCCACCTTCGTGGTGTAGACATCGGGATTCAAGAAGCGCAGGCCGGCAGTGTTAAATTCTCCGATCCGGACCGCTTCCTTGCCGTCATTGGTGATCCTAAAATTGGCCACCAACTCACGGCCTGGCACCTTATAGGACCCGCCCAGATATTTGATGGTGAGCGGACCCGAGTCGACTTCCCCAGCGAGCGGCTGGATGTTGTGGAAATCACCCGCCTGCAACGGAATTGTATTCGGGTAACTGCTAACCGTGATCGCATAGAAGATGATCACCGTACCGAGAACCGCGGCAAGGGAGATAGCCCCCACCATTCGCTCCTGAGGCGTGATAATCTCTTCGCCTTTTCCAGAAGCAACGGCGACAAACCGGCCGATCAAGCCGCGTTTGCTGAACCAATAGGCGATCCACACGACGCCCGCGACATACCAAAGCAGGTGCCACAGGTAGATATTGCCGAGCTTATAGGTCTCGATATCGACCGTGGTTCCATTCAGCAATTTGACCGGATCGTTGAAGTCGGCAAAATTGCCCTTGATGTCGACATACTGGCCTGGTCCCGGGATTGGGCCGCCGGTCTCGACGCTCAGTTGCACATGGGTGTGCCAATGTCCGGGACGGCGGGCTCTCAGAACCATACGGAACTCATAGGTCTTACCCACCTCGAGTTGCATGGACCGCGGAGTAAACTGTCCGCCGACGAACACCGCTTCACGGTTCGCGACCGCGCCGGGCTGCCCTGTGTTGACGAAGGCGCGGTCCGGAATTTTGACGGCCGCCGGCCACGCTTTCATGATGTGAAGCTTACCGGTGATCTCATATTCTTCGTTGACCACGACACTGGACTTCGACCATTTCAGATCATACCAGTTCAGCGTCCGCATCCGGAGGAACGCCGCTTGCGATTTTTCGCCATGGGCATCGGCCGGACCAGTTGCCACCATCGTCATGGCGAGACCGATGGCTAACCCAAGGGCCCAAAGTATCCCAGCTTTATGCTTGGCATACCGCGCCAGGAAATCTAACATTTTAGTTTTCATTGCGAACTCCCCACACGGCAGAGCCGTGCCTATTGTTATAATTGCTAAAACTCGACCTTCGGCCCTTTTCAGGACCGACCGGCAGCGGATTAGATGGTCTCCATGTATTTCACGGTGGAGAACATCTTACCGACGTGCCACCACACGAAATACACGATGATCGAAACGAAGCCGGAGAAGAAGGCCGCCACACCCACGACGTCCTTACCGAAGGTACGCATCGTGCCGCGTTCGATAATTCTGATGTATTCCGGCATCGAGGTACGAACGTAGCGGAAGCCGATGATGTCGGCCAAGCTCATGAGCGTGCCATATTGCTCGCTTGCCTGATGGTAGGGAGCCAGGATCACCCAATTATTCGGGTACATCAGCAGCGAGAAGCCCATCGAGCCGACGATCATGGTGACGATCCAGCTCTTGCTGAGCAGCAGCACAATATCGAGGTACAGTGCCATCGGAACCAGCGAGGTCGGCCAGCACAGGGTGATCGGGAAGAAGGTCCAGCCCCAGAAGCTGACGTAACGGTCAATCCACTCCCCCGTAAGCAGGGCGAGAGTGAGGAACGTTGCGCCGAATGGCAGCCGGAAATGCACCCAGAAGTAGTATTGAGCCGCAGCCGGGAACGTCACGAGCATGATGGGTAGCACGGTCGGCCAGAAGCGCCGGTCCTTCCAATCAACCCAGAAGTCCCAGTCACCCATGGTCAACATGGCATGCACATGATAGCCGCCGATCATGATCAAAAACAGAGCGATCACCAGCAGAAGATCCGCTGACTTGACGGCGGTCGCGGCCTCTTCGCGGGACGTAAAGGGTGAACCCGAGACCGCTCCCAGCGCCCCTACGTTGGGCGCCGCGACCGGCTGGTTCGAGCCGGCGCCGCCTTCAATACCCGGCGACGCCGAGATCGATTCGGTTACCCGAGCCGCCCCAGCCTTAAGAAATTTATCTCGTAGCATACTATCCTCCCAGTTACTCCTCCCGGGCCCTATCGCCGGATGATGGAGTAAATTTCAGTTGGCATAGAAGATTGTTCCCAGCCCTGGCACGGCCGCTCCCGGAGAAAAGCTCAACTCCGGAGTGAGCGGCCGGCCTCTATTGGGCTGAACGCTTCGCGATCAGACCCAGGGGTCCTCAACACGAGCGCTTAGTTATTCGGCCGGTTCGAGACCGAGCACGTCCTCATAGCCCTTGGCAAGCTCGCCGACGCGGCCAAGGATCTGCAGCGACACGCCGAAGACCGCGAGCGAGAACCAGCCAAAGAA
>DATJLX010000136.1:0-5494 GCA_035509135.1 Methylocella sp. | reverse complement strand
GATCACCTGGAAGGGATGGCCTTTCGCGGCTTTCGCCTTGACAACGATCTACGGGCAGATGGTCAGCGTCTATCAATATCCGAAGCCAGCGCTGCTCATTCTCGGCGGCTCGACCTGTGGCGCACTGCTGATCGGCTATCTTTATGGCCGCAACCACCGGGTCTGGTGCCGCTATCTCTGTCCAGTGAATGGCGTCTTCGGCGTGCTCGCCAAACTGGCTCCGGTGCATTTTCGTGTCGATGAAAAGGCCTGGGCCTTGTCGCGCCAGTCGCACAATGCCGGAGTGCGGATGGTCAATTGCGCGCCGCTCGTCGCGATCAAGACCATGCGCGGCGCCTCGGACTGCCATATGTGCGGCCGCTGCAGCGGCTTTCGCGGCGCCATCAGCCTTTCACCGCGCGCCCCCAGCCATGAGATCGTGCAGGTCGCCGGGGCTGCGCCGAAGCCGTGGGAAAGTGTGCTCATTATCTTCGGCCTGATGGGCGTTGCGATGGGCGCTTTCCATTGGAGTGTCAGCCCCTGGTATGTCGCGCTCAAACAGGCGGTGGCCGGCTGGCTCGTCAATCATGCCGTGCTATGGCCCTTGAGCTTGCAGCCGCCCTGGTGGATCTTGACCGACTATCCCGCCGTCAACGATCAAATGACCTTTCTCGATGGGGCGGTGCTCTTGGCCTATATCGGTGCGACCGCGCTCGCGATCGGCGTGCCGGTCTCATCCTGCCTATGGCTCGCCGCCCGCAGCCTTGGACCCTCGCCCGGCCGGCGCTTCCATCATTTTGCGCAAAGCCTCATTCCCGTCGCGGGCTGCGGCGTGTTTCTGGGCTTGAGCGCGATCACCGTGACCATGCTGCGAGCCGAGGGCTTGGAGCTCGGATTTGTTGGGCCTTCGCGGGCGCTTCTGCTCGGCGGCGCGGCGCTTTGGTCGATCGCGCTTGGCTGGCGGATCGCCGGTCTTTCCACTGTGCCTTTCGTTCGCCGCTTCGCGGCCACCCTCTCGATTGCTTTTGCGGCCTCGATTGGCGTTGCAAGCTCCGTCATGCTTTTTTGGGTGTGGCAGTGACTGCGCACGGTCTATAGCCGGCGTGCGGCGCCCATTCGGCGCGGGCTTGATGCGGGTGCTCGCGCAAGGCGGTGGAGGACATCGGCGAGCGCGGCCCATGCAGAAACAGGAAGGCTGGCGGGGCCGCCGTGGCCAGCATCGCGCCGTCGGTTTCATCGAGGCGGTAAGGCGCCAAGCATTCCGCCGCGCGGCCGTGTAGTGCTGTCAAGGTCGAGCCGGGACGATCGATGATGGCCATCGGCACAAGCCGCGCGATGCCTCGCCAGCGCTGCCAGCGATCGAAGCTGCGAAAATTATCGGCGCCCATGAGCCAAACGAAATGGACGCCCGGGCACCGCCGCTTCAAGAAAGTGATCGTCTCGAAGGTGTAAGTGGCGCCGATCGCGGCCTCGACCGCCGTGACCGTGATGCGTGGATGCCGCGCAAGTTTGCGCGCCGCTTCGATGCGCAGAGCAAGCGGCGCCAGTTCACGCTTGTCCTTCAGCGGGTTAGCAGGGCTCACAAGCCACCAGATTCGATCGAGGCGCAGGCGGCGCAAGGCGAGCAAGCTCACGGCCCGGTGGCCTTCATGAGGGGGGTTGAAACTGCCGCCAAAGAGGCCAATGCGCATGCCCGCTGCAAAAGGGGGCAATTTGGCGGGGGGCGTGAGGCTCAAGGGCGAATCTGCCCCGTACCACGCACGCGATATTTGAACGACGTCAACTGTTCTAGCCCGACCGGACCACGGGCGTGCATCCGGCCGGTCGCGATGCCTATTTCCGCGCCGAAACCGAATTCGCCGCCATCGGCGAATTGCGTCGAGGCATTGTGCATCACAATGGCCGAATCGACCTCTTTCAAAAAGCGCTCCGCCGCAGCCGGATTCTCGGTGACGATGCAATCGGTGTGATGCGAGCCGAAGGTCTCGATATGGGCGATGGCTTCGTCGAGGCCCTCGACGACGCGCACCGCCATGATCGAATCGAGATATTCGGTGCGCCAATCGGCCTCGGCTGCGGGCGTGACCCGCACATCCACGGCGCGAGCGGCCTCATCCCCCCGTACCGCGCAACCGGCATCGAGCAGCATGGTGACGAGCGCCGGAAGATGTGTCGCGGCGCAAGCGCGATCGACGAGCAGGGTCTCGGCCGCGCCGCAAATCCCGGTGCGCCGGAGCTTGGCGTTGAAAACGATGGCCTCGGCCTTTTTGAGATCGGCGTCGCGCTCGACGAACACATGCACGATGCCTTCGAGATGCGCGAACACAGGCACCCGCGCCTCGGCCTGAACGCGGGCGACGAGGCTTTTGCCGCCACGCGGCACGATCACGTCGAGATTGCCATTGAGGCCGGAGAGCATCTCTCCGACCACTTCGCGGTCCGGGACTGGAACAAAGGCAATGGCGTCGGGCGGAAGCCCTGCGATCCTCAATCCGGCAACAAGGCAATCATGAATACAGCCGCTTGAACGCAAACTCTCAGAGCCGCCGCGCAGGATAACCGCGTTGCCGGCTTTAAGGCACAGCGCCCCGGCGTCCGCCGTCACCGCCGGCCGGCTCTCATAAATCACGCCAATGACACCGAGCGGGATCGCCACGCGCTCAATCACAAGCCCATTTGGGCGTTCATAGCGCGCAAGCAGACGCCCCACCGGATCGGGAAGTGCGGCGATCGCTTCAAGGCCGCTTGCCATGGCTTCGATCCGGGAAGCGTCAAGGGCAAGGCGATCGAGAAAGGCTTCTGTTTCCCCACTCGCCTTCGCGGCAACCATGTCGCGCGCATTGGCTGCGAGGATATCCGCACGCTGCACACGGATGACCGCGGCGGCGGAGCAAAGTGCTAAATTCTTTGTCTCGGCTGAAGCGAGCGATAGCTCATGCGCGCATTGGCGCGCTGCGCGCCCGATTTCGGCCATCATTCCGGCCGTGTCGGGTACTGAGTCATTCGTCTCGATGCGCTCAAGATTTCCCATCGTCGACCGTCTCCCATGCAGCAATCCGGTCGTGGACAAGGACCATGTCGTCCCGGTGGATGATCACGGCGCGCCCCGGATTGTCGAGCAATCCCGCAATATCCTGCGAATTGCGCCCGGCGATCAAGACCGCCTCGCTCGAATCATAGGCCACAAGCCCGCGCCCGATTTCGATGGCGCGAAAATCCCGAATGAGGACACAATCGCCGCTCGTGAAGGTTCCTTCGACCCGCGTCACCCCCGCGGGCAGCAGGCTTTTGCCGCTGGCGATCGCTTTTGCGGCTCCCGCATCGACATGCAAGGCGCCGCGCGGTTCGAGGGCACCCGCGATCCATTTCTTGCGGGCGGTAACGGGGTTCGAGCCGGTGAGGAACCAGGTGCAGGGTGCCCCATCATTGAGGCGCGAGACCGGGTGCTCGACCCGTCCATCGGTGATGATCATATGGGTGCCGCCGGCCGTCGCGATTTTCGCCGCTTCGATCTTGGTGCGCATGCCGCCGCGCGAGAGCCGTGACGCCGCGCCTCCGGCCATCGCCTCGATCGCCGTGTCCACTCGCCCAACGACAGGGACCAGCTGGGCATCGGGATTTTCGCCCGGCGGCGCCGTGTAAAGCCCTGGGACATCGGAGAGCAAAATCAAGAGATCGGCGCTTGCCATGGTCGCGACGCGGGCGGCGAGGCGATCATTGTCGCCATAGCGAATCTCGTTGGTCGCGACCGTATCGTTTTCATTGATCACGGGCACCGAGCGCAGATCAAGAAGGCGGCCAATCGTTGCCCTGGCGTTGAGATAGCGCTGACGCTCCTCGGTATCACCAAGAGTGACGAGGATTTGGCCCGCCGTCATCTTTCGATCCGCCAAAACCTCCGCCCAAATCCGCGCCAAGGCAATCTGGCCGATCGCGGCGGCGGCCTGGCTATCCTCAAGCTTCAAGTCGCGTTCGGGGAGGCCAAGCACGGTGCGCCCGAGCGCGATCGCACCGGAAGACACGACCAGAACATCGGCCCCTTGCCCGTGCAAACCGGCGATGTCCTGCGCCAGCGATTCGAGCCATTTTCGCTTGACGCAGCCCTGCCCGCGATCGACGATCAGGGACGAACCAACCTTGATCACGACGCGCCGGAAATCTTTCAGCGGCCTGGCGGAAAGGGGCGCCGCCGTGGCTTGGCTCACAGCGTTCAAGGGTGCCACTCCGCTGCGGTTGCCGTCTGAGCGGTCTTGGCTTTCCGGGCCTCGTCGATCCTCAGCAAAAGCTGACGCAAGGTTTCGGTGAGATTCACACCGGCCGCCGCCGAAAGCCGCAGCGGCTTTTGTTTGGCGGTGCGCTGAAGGCGGAGCGCCTGCGCTTGCAGCGTCGCCGGGTCGACCGTGTCGATCTTCGAGAGTGCGACGATCTCGGGCTTTTCCGCAAGACCGCCACCATGGGCTTCGAGTTCACGGCGCACGGTTTTGTAGGCCTTGCCCGCATGCTCGGTTCCGGCATCGACCAAATGAAGAAGCACGCGGCTGCGTTCGACATGGCCCAAAAAACGGTCGCCGAGACCATGGCCCTCATGCGCCCCTTCGGTCAGGCCCGGAATATCGGCAAGAACAAATTCGCGGCCATCACAGGACACAACGCCAAGCTGAGGATGCAATGTTGTGAAAGGATAATCGGCGATCTTGGGTTTTGCCGCGCTGACCGTTGCAAGAAAGGTCGATTTCCCAGCATTGGGCAAGCCGACAATCCCGGCATCGGCGATAAGCTTCAAACGCAGCACAATGACCCGCTCCTCGCCTTCCTGGCCTGGATTGGCGCGGCGCGGCGCCTGATTGGTCGCGGTCTTGAAATGGCTGTTGCCGAAGCCGCCATTGCCGCCCGATGCCAAGCAGACGCGCTGGCCGATCTCGGTCAAATCGGCGAGAAGAACCTCGCCCTCCTCGTCGAAGATCTGGGTTCCGGCGGGCACTTTCAAAATCGCGTCGGCGCCCTTGCCGCCCGACCGGTTCTTGCCCATGCCGTGCATGCCGGTGGCCGCCTTGAAATGCTGTTGGTAGCGGTAATCGGCCAAGGTATTGAGGCCCGCGACGCATTCGGCGATGACATCGCCGCCGCGGCCGCCGTCGCCGCCGTCTGGGCCGCCGAATTCAATGAATTTCTCGCGCCGGAACGAGAGGCATCCGGCGCCGCCGTTGCCTGACCTGATATATACCTTCGCGGAATCAAGGAATTTCATCGTGAGATCTTAAGTGGAGAAGGTAAGCCGGCGCACGATCCCGGCATGTTGCGGAGTTTTAAGATAAAGCGCACGACAAAACAAATGGTTGAAAATCTTGTAGTGTCTCAGTTTGAAATTTGATTCGCCGGCTTTTTATAGGGACCGCGCTTCTTGTCCGGTTGATCGGCGTCCATAGCCTCGACAAAATCAGCGTTACCGATCACCTCGGCGGGGCGCTTCTCGCCTTTAGGTCCGGTAGGCATCAATTAACCCATCTGACGATAT
>DATJLX010000135.1:0-4299 GCA_035509135.1 Methylocella sp. | reverse complement strand
ACTCTTCGCACTCTCTTGTCCAACAAACCGGAGCAATACGTCAAAGGCGCATTCCCAATAGTCTGCATCGCGGGAAGAATAACCGGCCATCCACAGACGATAGAGAGCAAAGAAAAGCCGTTCCGCGGGCGCATCCGCATGCACGGCGGCAATCCTTGATTGCGAGGTTTTCTGCTGCATCGCAGGAACTCCGTCAAAAGAGCGTCAAGGAAGAAAGGAGGCGCGGGTCAGGCTTCTGCAGCGGCCGAACGGCTCTGGATGGCGGCCGTGTTTCATAACTGGAACGGGCGAGATGCCAAAGCGCGAAGCTGCGCGCTTTGGCCTCGATGCATTCCTCCGGACAGGCGCCGTCGTAATAAATTTCCAGGGCAATGACACATAATTGCGTCAGTTCCTGCAGATCCGCCGGCGTATTGGCCAGCCTAAGGCCAATGGTATGTGCCAATATTTTATTTATTCTAATTCTCTCCTTAATAATTCCGCACATGTTTTGCTCCATTCTTAATGGATGCAAAAATAGATAAACAAATAAATACTTTGAATCAATCAATATATTTTTAATCTATTCTAATTCAATTATGCGGGGAGGGAGGCTCCCCGAACGGCGAGTTTCCGCCTGAAGGCTGCTCGAAAGCCAAGCTTTTGGCTTGACCGGAAATCCTTTGTCAGATGCGCGCAATCTTGTATGGAAACGTCAACAAGAAAAGCAGATGGAACCATGTGCTGGAACGGGCAAGCGTCGGCGGCATTGGCGGCGGCGGGTGTGGCGAGCGCCGCCTACGCCGCCTTGAAGCGCGATCCGGAGCCGCCCGCCCTTTGGGGTTGTCTGCTCTACTTTTCGAGCATGGAGGTGCTGCAGGCCGTCAGCTATACGGTGGTCAATCAGTGCGGCAACCCGCTCAATCAAATTCTGACGCTATTTGGCTATTTGCACATCACCTTCCAGCCTTTTTTCATCAATGCAGTCGCGCTGTATTTCATGCCGAAGGATTTGGCGGCGCGGATTGCGCCCTTTGCTTATACGGCGTGCTTCATCGGCGCCATCTGCATGCTGGTGCAGCTTTATCCCTTCGCTTGGGCGGGTGTCTGCGAGCCAGGCCGGCCGCTCTGCGGGAAGCTGCTCTGCACGGTGCGCGGCAACTGGCATCTGGCGTGGCTCGTCCCCACCAATGGCATCGGTAACAGCTTGACGCATGTGGATTGGCTCGGGAATGGCTATCCCGCCTATCTCCTCACGGCCTTCGCGATGCCGGCCCTCTATGGCAGTTGGCGTTTTACATTGTTTTCCTATCTCGCCGGCCCATTTGCGTCGAATCTCACGACATCCAACATCAATGAATGGCCCGCTGTCTGGTGCCTGTTCAGCATCGGGCTTTGTCTGACCATCATCAAGACTCCCCTCCGTCATCATCTCTACATCGTGACTCCCTATTGGCGGGTCGCTTCCTTGTTGCGCCGCAAGGTGGTCGCGGCAAAATTGACAAGCGTGATCGACGACAGGGGGGAGCCGGCCGTCGAAGATCCAACGTAACACGATCCTTTCCGCCGGGAAGAAGGCGTGTTCCTCGTTCCTTTGCCTAACGCGCCCAAACCGATTAGTTTGACCGAAGCCCTGGAGGTCTGACCCATGAATTTATCCCCAACACCTTCCCTTAATCTTATTGAATCTCCCAGCGCGAGCCTGGTTTCTCGCCGCCTTCGCGCGTTATTTGTGCTCGCATTCCTCGGCGCCGGTGTTTCAGGCTGCGGCTACAACACGATCCCCACGCTCGAGGAGCAGGCCAAGGCAAAATGGTCCGATGTGCAGAATCAATATCAGAGACGCGCCGATCTTATTCCCAATCTCGTCGCGACCGTGCAAGGCTATGCTAAGCAGGAAAAGGATGTACTCACCTCAGTTGTCGAGGCGCGTGCCAAGGCGACATCCGTCCGAATCGATGCCTCGCAATTGAGTGATCCCGACAAGATCAAGCAATTCCAGGATGCGCAGGCGCAATTGACAGGCGCGCTTGGACGGCTTCTCGCGGTCAGCGAGAATTATCCCGACTTGAAATCGAATCAGAACTTCCTCGCCCTGCAGTCCCAGCTCGAAGGCACCGAAAACCGAATTTCGGTCGCGCGGCGCGACTATATCGACGCGGTCCGCGCTTATAATTTGAGCCTCAAGACGCTTCCGAGCCTGCTTTGGGCGGCGACCTTCTTTCGCGGCAATAAGCCAATGGCCGAATTCGCCGCCAGCGAAACGGCGCAGGCGCCGCCGCAAGTCAAATTTTGACGACAAGTTTTTCGCCGGCGCAGCCTGCTAGGATGCGAGCCTTGGTCAGAGATTGGCTTGGCGGCAAGCCCTCTCCTCGCCATGCGGAAAGGTCCGCACCGGCTGGTTTATGCCTCGCGGCGGCTCTGCTCGCGGCATGGGCCTTTGTCAGCCTGGCATTGGCCTATACGTTTCCGCCACTGACTGGGCGGGTCGTCGATCAGGCGAATATCATTCCGCAAGCCGTGTCCGACAGGATCACGGCAAAGCTCGCCTCGCTCGAATCAAAATCCGGCATCCAGCTTGTCGTGGCGACGGTGAAATCGCTTGAGGGCGACGAGATCGAGCCCTATGCCAACGCACTGTTTCGCGCCTGGGGGCTCGGCGAGAAGCAAAAGAACAATGGCGTGCTGCTTCTTATTGCGCCGAATGAGCACAGGGTCCGTATCGAGGTCGGCTACGGTCTCGAAGGTACCCTCACCGACGCCCTGTCGAAGATCATCATTACCAATGCGATCGCGCCGCGTTTGAAGCTTGGCGATTACGGCGGCGGCGTCGAGCGTGGCGTCGATGACATCATCACCGTTTTGACGACCGATTCCTCGGAATGGCAGAGGCGTCCCGACCTGCGCGTCGTCAGCCAGGATTCGACCTTGGATGCCCTCGGCCCCTGGATTGCCTTGGCGCTGTTCGTGTTTATCTTCTTTTTGCTGACACCGCCGCGCGAGCGGGGCAATTTCCTGTCCTTTCTCCTCGGCATGCTGATGAGTTCCGGGCGGGGCGGCGGCTATGACGGCGGCCGGGGCGGCTGGGGAAGCGGCTCGGGCGGCGGCTGGTCGGATGGCGGCGGCTTTTCCGGCGGTGGCGGTTCGTCGGGCGGCGGCGGCGCCTCGGGGAGTTGGTGATGGTAGGTCTCTCGGCGGAAGACCAGGCCCGCGTCGGCGCCGCGATCAAGGCGGCCGAGGCGAGGACCTCGGGCGAGATCGTCTGCGTGCTCGCGCGCGCCTCCACCAACACCATGACCTATGCGACGGCCTGGTCGTCACTCGTCGCCTTGATCGCGCCCTGGTTCCTGATCGCCTTGACGCAACTGTCCGTGCGCGAGATCTTTCTGGCGCAGATCGTCCTTTTCGTGGTGCTGTTTCTCATCCTATCCGAATCGTCGCTGAGCCTTGTCCTTGTCCCGCGCCGCGTCCGGCGCATCGAAGCCCACCGCGCCGCGACGGAGCAATTCATGATTCGCGGCATGGCGCGCAAGAAAAACCGCGCTGGTGTCTTGATCTTCGTCTCGCTCGCGGAGCATTACGCCCGCGTCGTCGCCGACGAGGGGATCACCGCCAAGGTCGATCAATCCGTCTGGCAGGAGGCGATCGACGCGCTTCTCAAATGCGCCGCCGAAGGCGCGATCGCGGAAGGTTTTATCCTGGCGGTCGAGACATGCGGGCGCGTCTTGGCTGAGCATTTCCCGCCTGGAACCGATGACGAGGACGAGTTGCCGGACCGGATTTATCTCATCTGAGAAGCGAGAGCGTGCCGGATTGACATCGGTTCCTTGCGCCCTAATTCCGGGACCATTGGCGAAAGGCAGGGAGGAGCCGCCCATGTTTCATATCGAATTTGTTGGAGTGCAACGCGAAGGCACCCCGCCTGAGGTTCTCGACCGGATGACGACCGATCTCACCGATTTGCCGCATGTGGTGACCCACGCCAAATCGCTTTACGCCAATGTCGTGATCCAGCGGGTCCATAAACCGCTTCCCCGCGGGTTCCGGATCCTGGACATCCAGGGAACCGAGGTCGCCCGCTGGAGCGTCGATGATTCATAAGCAAGTTTGACGAGGGAAGCGCACACGATCAGCGCCCGAGCGCGGCCCCATCGGCTTGGCGCGCGGCGAGGGTGGCAAGGTAAGTGTGCAGTTGCGCGACGACCGCCGCCCCCTCGCCGATGGCCCCGCCAACCCGCTTGACCGAGCCCGAACGGGCGTCTCCCACGGCGAACACGCCGGGGATATTGGATTCGAGCGGCAGGGGGTTGCGCGTGCTCT
>DATJLX010000134.1:0-3660 GCA_035509135.1 Methylocella sp. | reverse complement strand
GGTCTTCACCACTTCGCGGGGATGGATCTTGATCATTGTGGGCCATGCCATCGGCTTTGTCTTCGCCCTAGCCGTGCTGAGTATCAGCGTCGTCTCTTTTCCGTTGCTCCTTGATAACAATGTCGGTGTGGCTGTGGCAGTTCTCACATCGATTAGAGCAGTTCTGGCCAATCCTTTCACGATGGCGATCTGGGGCCTGATCATCGCGGCGTCCCTGGTGGCCGCCTTTTTATTTGCGTTCATTGGCCTCGCATTCGTGGTGCCGGTCTTCGCACATGCGAGTTGGCATCTCTACCGCAAGGCCGTGCAGTATGACCGGCCTTTCGTAGCTTACGAGATGGCCAATGAGATAAGACCGCAAAGTCCGGCAATCATGCGTTAGGACGTATGTCCGATGTGGCAGGACCACAAAGGTGCCATCCTTTAAAGGGGCGGGAGCCATGAACTCTTATACACTCATCCAAGACCAAACTTCACAAGAGATCACCAAGTCCCGCCGGATCGGAGTCTTGGTCTGGCCGGGTTGTGATGTTCTCGATGTCTGCGGACCCATCGATGTGTTTTTCTATGCGAAATGCTTTCTGCAGCGGTATGGGAGAATCTGCGAACCCGGCTACCAGTGTGATATCATTGCCGCGACCCCTGGACCGGTCAAGACGACATGCGGAATCGAGCTCATCGCGACCCACAGTTATTCCGACATAGAGGATGGTCTCGATACTTTGGTCGTGGCGGGTGGTGCTGAGGCCGAGGAGGCTAGTAAGGATCCGTCCCTTGTCAAATGCGCACGTTCGATGGCGCCAAGGGTACGCCGTGTGGCGTCGATTTGTACCGGCGCTTTCATTTTGGCGGCTGCGGGCCTCTTGCATCAGCGGCGTGTGACGACGCACTGGATGTATTCAGATGTGCTGGCGGCGCAATATCCCACGACTGAAGTCGATTCGAGCCTCATTTTTGCTCGCGACGGGAATATCTATTCCTCAGGCGGGATCACCGCGGGGATTGATCTCGCCTTGGCTCTGGTCGAAGAGGATCTCGGCCGGGAAATTGCCCTGGCTGTCGCCCGGACCGTTGTGGTTTTTCCCCGCCGCCCCGGCGGGCAATCCCAATTCAGCGCCTATGTGAAATATCGGGATGAGGGGAAGCGGCCAGAGATACAGCAATTGCTTACCTGGATCCTCGGTCATCCCGGGGAGAATCTGAGTGTACAAGCCTTAGCGGATCGCATGGGCATGAGCCCGCGCAATTTCGCCCGGCTCTTTCATAGTGAAACCGGAGACACGCCGGCGCAGTTTGCCGAGCGGGCGCGGGCCGATGCGGCCCGCTGCAAGCTCGAACAAACCGTCCTGCCTGTCGAGATCATCGCCAAGGAGTGTGGCTTCGGCAATGCCGAACGCATGCGGCGAACCTTTCAGCGTCTTTTCGATGTCAGCCCGCACGACTACCGGGCGCGGTTTCGATCCACCCTTTTCAACTGACTTCTAGGACGGAGCGTGCAGCGCTGCGCCCCCTGGACAGAGGGCGCAGAGGGAGCGGTCTTGCGTCACTCCTTTCGCTGCGCCTTCAGCCTCAACCCGCAGGAACACTGGTTCCGGTTCATTTCGAAGAACGAAAAATATAAGGAGTAAACCCAATGCGCATTCTCTTCTTGTCTTCGGCGCACAACAGCCTCAGCCAGCGTCTGTTGATTGAGCTGAGTGAGCGCGGTCACCAAATCAGCGTTTGCGTCTCTGCGACGGCCGACGCCATGTCCGCCGCTGTCTCAAATGAGGTGCCGGATCTGATCATCGCGCCGATGCTGAAAATCGCCATTCCCGAGGAGATTTGGTCGCGCCATCTCAGCTTGATCGTGCATCCCGGCATAAAAGGTGATCGGGGACCGTCCTCGCTTGACTGGGCCATTGCCAGCCATGAAAAGATCTGGGGTGTAACGATCCTCGAGGCGGCTGCTGAGTTCGATGCGGGCCCGGTCTGGGCCTCGCATGAGTTTGCCATGAAGGCCGATCCACCTTCAAAGAGCAGCCTCTATCGCAGTCAGGTCACCGAGGCCGCTGTGCGCGGTGTCCTGGAGGCGGTCGCGCGGATTGAATCGGGCGAGTTCCGATCTGGCGCCTGGCAGCCCGACCATGTGTCGCAATATGTTCTCGGCTGTTTGAAGCCGCCGATGCGGCAGGCCGACCGTGCCATCGATTGGATGCAGGACAAAACGCCGATGATCGTGCGCAAGATCCGGGCGGCGGACAGTGACCCCGGTGTTCTCGGCAATTTGCTCGGCGAAAGTTGTTACCTTTACGGGGTGCATGAGGAGGAGCGCCTCCAAGGTACACCCGGCGAAATTCTGGCTTGCCGCGACGGCGCGGTCTGCGTTGGCGCGATCGATGGCGCGGTCTGGATTTCCCATCTCAAAACCAAGGCTCGGGCCGAGGACGGCCTCAACCCGGCCACCGGGATCAAGCTTCCAGCGGCTCAAGTTTTGGGGCCGCTGCTTCACGGCGTGCCCGAGGTGCCGCTGGCGATCGGTGCGCCAGCCGATCATCGCACCTTCCGCGAGATCATCTATACCGAGGATGATCAGGTTGGCTATCTTTCGTTTGATTTCTACAATGGAGCGATGAGCACATCGCAGTGCATTCGGCTCCGCGACGCATTCCTTCACGCCCGCTCGCGCCCGACCCGCATCATTGTTCTGTTTGGTGGAACCGATTTCTGGTCGAACGGCATCCATCTCAACGTGATCGAGGCCAGCGCCGATCCGGCGCTGGAATCCTGGCGGAACATCAATGCCATTGACGATCTGGTCCTCGACATTCTCAACACCATGTCCCATCTCGTTATCGCCGGGTTGCGCGGCAATGCCGGAGCTGGGGGTGCCATGCTGGCGCTCGCAGCGGACCGCATCTATGCGCGGTCTGGAGTTGTCCTCAATCCTCATTACCGGAGCATGGGGGAACTCTACGGATCGGAATATTGGACCTATATGCTGCCATTGCGAGTCGGGCCGACGCGAGCGTTGGAGCTGACCCAGTCCTGCCGGCCGATCGGCACGCGGGCGGCACGGGAGATGGGATTTCTTGACGACGCCTTTGGCGAGGATAGCGAAGCTTTCGAGGTCGAGTTGCGAGAGCGAGCGCGGCGCCTTGCTCAGGATCCGGGGTTTCGCATGATGCTCGGGGAAAAGCAGAAGAAGCGTCGCGACGACGAAGCCGTCAATCCGCTCGCCACCTATCGCGACGCGGAACTGGAAAGGATGCGGGCCAATTTCTTCGCGCCAGACTCCGCCTATCACGAGGCCCGCCGACGCTTCGTTTTCAAGGGGAACCCGCCGCCTCGGGGGGGCCGAACGCCGGTTCGGGTAGCAGCCGATGGGACCTTATCCTGGTTTCCCTCGCAGGCAGCGGCCCGGGCCGGCGCTCGTGAAGCATCCTTTCCATGACGGCGCAAATTTGGGCCGGCGCCGCTCAATCGGGCAGGCCGGGTTTCGCGGTGAAGCAGCCCCGGTTCGCCGATTTGGCCAGCAAAATATTGTCGAGGAACTGCCGCGCGCTCTTCGCCCAGGTGAAGGTCAGCGCATGCGCGCGGGCCTTCTCGCGCGGAATGTCAAGCGCCGCCAGACAGGCGGCCCGCAGATCCATGTCGAGAACCCCAGCGCCGCTCGTGCCA
>DATJLX010000133.1:0-15611 GCA_035509135.1 Methylocella sp. | reverse complement strand
GCAGGCTTCCTTCGACATGGCGCGAGCCTTAAAGAAAGCCCGTCAGATCAAGGTGCGGCGCGTGCTGCTTCCCGGTGCCAGTGAACCTTGCTGACGCCACGCGGAACGCGCCCCTCAGGCCCATCAAAGCCCGGCGTTCTTGGCGCTGAGCCTCGCCAGCGCCGCCCAATCGCTGTCGCCCTGGCCTTGCGCCAGGCCAGAAAGGAAATGATCGCGCACCAGGCTCGCAATGGGTAGCGGCACATTCAAATCTCCAGCGGCGGCCAGCGCAAGCCGGATGTCCTTCAAACCCAGCCCCATCTTGAACCCGGCCGGATCGTAGGTTTCATCCGCGATGATCGCGCCATAGGTCTTATGGACCGGCGCCGAAAACAGCGTGCCGGTCAGGATTTCAATAAAGCGATGCGGGTCGATCCCCGCTTTGCGGGTTAGCGCCACGGCTTCCCCCAGGCTCTCGATCGTCGCGGCGATGAGAAAATTGCCGGCGAGCTTCACGAGATTGGCGCCGGCCGGTTTTTCGCCCACGACAAAGGTCTTCTGCCCGATCGCGTCGAACAAGGGCTGGCATCTTTCGAGCGTTGCGGCGGGACCCGCGGCGGCGATGAAGAGCTTTCCCGCCGCGGCCACGTCCGGGCGGCCGAACACACAGGCTGAGAGATAGATCTGACCTTTTTCCCGATGTTTCTGTTCCAGGCGCTCCGAGAGGGCGACGCTGATCGTGCTCATCGAAACATGGATGCCTCCGGCGGGAAGCGACTGCGCGACGCCGCCCTCGCTGAAGACCGTGGCTTCGACCGCCGCATCATCGGCGAGCATGGAAAGGACGGCTTCGCCCTGGCAGGCCCCGGCAAGGCTCGCCGCCACCTCTGCCCCCTCCCCGGCCAAAGCCTCTGCCTTGGCGCGCGTGCGGTTATATGCCGTCACGCGATGCCCGGCCTTGAGAAGGCTGCGGGCCATGCCCATGCCCATCTGGCCGAGACCGATGAAGCCGACGTCCATGATAATCCGCCTTTGCTCTCCGCCCCGCAGTCCCTTAATGCCACTCCCTTATGTCAACGAAATGGCCGGCGATCGCCGCCGCCGCCGCCATTGCGGGAGAGACGAGATGGGTGCGGCCGCGGAACCCTTGGCGGCCTTCGAAATTGCGGTTCGAGGTTGAGGCGCAGCGCTCGCCAGGGGCGAGCTTGTCCGGGTTCATCGCAAGACACATCGAGCAGCCGGGCTCGCGCCATTCGAAGCCGGCGGCGCGGAAGATCGCATCGAGACCCTCGGCTTCCGCTTGGCTCTTGACGAGGCCTGAGCCCGGCACGACCATGGCGTTGACGGAGCCCGCGACATGTTTGCCCGCAACCATTTTGGCGGCGGCGCGCAGATCCTCGATCCTCCCATTGGTGCAGGAGCCGATGAACACCCGGTCGATCGCTATATCGGTGATTTTTTCGCCGCCCTTGAGGCCCATGTAATCGAGCGCGCGGGCAATCGAGGCGCGCTTGGTCTCGTCCGGAGCGCTTTCGAGACGCGGCACGCTTCCGGTGATCGTTGCGACATCCTGCGGGCTCGTGCCCCAGGTGACGAGCGGCGGCAAGGTTCCGGCGTCGAGATGGATCTCCTTGTCGAAGACGGCATCCTTGTCGGAATGCAGCGTCTCCCAATAGCGCATCGCGGCGACCCAGGCCGCGCCCTTTGGCGCCTTGGGCCGGTCCTTGAGATAAGCGAAGGTCTTCGCATCGGGGGCGATCAGCCCAGCCCGCGCGCCCGCCTCGATCGTCATGTTGCAGACGGTCATCCGGCCTTCCATCGACAGACCGCGGATCGCTTCCCCCGCATATTCAATCACATGGCCGGTGCCCCCGGCGGTGCCGATTTCGCCAATGATCGCCAGGATGATATCTTTCGCCCCAACCCCCTCGCCAAGAGCGCCGCCGACGGTGACCCGCATGTTCTTGGCCTTGGCTTGGATCAAGGTCTGGGTGGCGAGAACATGCTCGACCTCGGAGGTGCCGATGCCATGCGCAAGCGCGCCAAAGGCGCCATGCGTCGAAGTATGGCTATCGCCGCAGACGATCGTCGTGCCGGGAAGCGTAAAGCCTTGTTCAGGGCCGATGATATGGACGATGCCCTGGCGAAGGTCGCGCTCATCGAAATATTCGATGCCGAATTCGCGGGCGTTCGCGGCGAGCTGTTCGACCTGCGTACGGCTTTCGGGATCGTCGATGCCATGCGAGCGATCGGTTGTCGGAACATTGTGATCGACGACAGCGAGAGTCTTTTGCGGGGCGCGGACGCGTCTTCCGCTCAGACGCAGCCCCTCGAAGGCCTGCGGACTCGTCACCTCATGCACGAGATGGCGGTCGACGTAGATCAGGCTCGTGCCATCGGGCTCGGCGTGGATCAGATGATCGTCCCAGATTTTATCGTAAAGCGTGCGTGGCTTCGCCATGCCCAATCCCTTGCCGCTCCCGGCGGCGCTTGCACAATATCATTGAGAGCGCATGCCTTTCAGATGGACGAAGCCGGCCGGAAAGCAATCGCTCAGATTGAAAGTGTCGACATTGGAGCCTGTTGGAATCGAAAAAGTCGATCAACTTTTTCGGAACATGCTCTAGAGTGGTGTTCTTACTCGCAAGACCCCGTGAGGGGAAGTCCCCTCGCGAGGCGAAGGTCTTGACGCGCGGAGGAACCCATGCGCCCGCCTGTTGCGCCCTATCTAACCGTTTCTCCCGCGATGGCGGCGATTGCCTATTACGTCTCGGTTTTCGGTGCCCAGCAACGGGCGCTCATGCCCTCGTTCGACGGCATGCGGATCATGCATTGCGAGCTTTTGATCAACGGCGGCTCGGTCATGCTTGCTGATGCTTTTTCCGAGTTTGGCCAGACGCGGGTGCCGGTTCCCGGCGAACTCGCGACGGTCTCCGTCAGCTTGGAATATGCCGAGGCCAAGATGGTCGATGATATTTTCGCGAAAGCCACTGGTCTTGGTGCCAAGGGCGACACCAAGCCGATGAATTCCTTTTGGGGCACCAGGGTCGCGACGTTTCGCGATCCCTTTGGTCATCGCTGGATCCTGAATGCGCCGATCGCCTGAAGGCCCGAGCTCGTCCGGACTATTCGGCGGCGGGTGCTGCTTTTTTGGCCTTGGCGGCGGCCTTGACCTCCTTTTGGGTGGCCTCACGCGCGGCCTTGGCGGCGGGTGACTCCATTTTTTCGGCGATGCGGGCCGACTTGCCGCGCCGGTCACGCAGATAATAGAGCTTTGCGCGGCGGACTTTGCCTCGCCGCACGAGCTTGATCGATTCGATATTCGGCGAAAAAACCGGGAACACCCGCTCGACACCCTCACCGTAGGAAATCTTTCGAACGGTGAAACTTTCATTGAGGCCGCCGCCGCTGCGGGCGATGCAGACGCCCTCATAGGCCTGCACGCGGGTGCGTTCGCCTTCCTTCACCTTGACATTCACGACAACGGTGTCACCCGGCTGAAAGGGCGGGATCGTCTTGCCGGCCGAAAGCTTGGCGGCTTGCTCGGCCTCGAGCTCCGCAATGATATTCATGCGATGAAAACCTCGCTCTTTCGCCGGATGGGACCAGCGAGCGCTTCGATACGCTGTTTTGAATTGATCTTGAAGGCTCTACACGAGACATCCTCCCTTGTCGAGGTTCGCAAGGGAAGAATTTCACATCGAGCAAAGCCAAAGCTTCAAACAACGCTCACGGGCTTGCGCTGGGCACCCGCTCGTAAGTTGTCACCCCGTCTGTGTCGGAATCGATCAGATCGAAACGGTTCTTGTTTTGTGGCTGGATCGTCGTCGAGTATTTTTTGCCATTCGAGAGTTCGACATAGATTTTTCCCGCCTCCGACAGCTTGTATTTGCCAACGAGCGGCGCTGGCGCTTGCAGTGCGGTTGACGGCTCACCTCCGGCTGCCGGCGCAGCCGGTGCCGCATTCCCTGGCTCCCCAGCGGGCAAGATCAGGCTCACGCTTTTATCGGCTCGAAAGACGAGATGTTCCGGTCCGCGTGTGGACTTCCATTCTCCGACGACCTGAGAATTCGCATTGGGAAGCGAGCGTTGAAGCCGTGCAATGCTCAGCCGGTTGTAGCCGATGATGGCAAGAAAGCCCACGACCACGATAATGATATCGAGTGTTCCTATCCTTGTGCGTCTTCCTGGTGGGGGCGTGCCCTTTCCAGAGGGGGTAGGTCCAGAGGGGTTAGGTCCAGAGGGGGTGGGCCGCGCCATAGTCACTTCCTCCCGGCGTTTTTTCATTTGTTAAGGATGCTCGTAGCATGATTTTGTCCTTGCCTTCAAGATTGGCAAGCCAAGCGCAAACACGTTCGTGCGATCTCGCGGAGCGAGACAGCGGGGCCACAATGGCCGCCAAAGCCAGGCAGAGAACAGACGCGGTGGGAAAATCTCGCAAGACTTACATGCATGGTTAGAAGTAGAAACATCTAGAAATAATCTGTAATATTATATAATATATTCATCGTATATATTTTTATCGGGTCGATTTAGGGCCGGCTCCAGGGTGCGTCCATCAGCCGCCTGATTTTTGATGCTTTTTTAAATTTTGAAAAATTGAAAAAGCCATGAGTCACGATCCGCAAGCTGAGCGAGGGAGGGCGCGGCGAGGGGGAGGATTGGACCATGGGTGCAAAGAAAGAGCTTTTTGCCCTGATCGACTTGATCTATGAGGCAGCGCTCGACAATCAGCTCTGGCCGGGCGTGCTGGTCAAGCTTGCCGATGCCATGGGTGCGGCCCAGGTCGCCATGCCGTCCATGGACCGGCGTGCCAATGTGGTCGCAACCATTGCCCCGCGCTTCGACCCTGATTTGCTTGCATCATGGAAGACCTATTGGGCCTTCCGTGATCCGGTTCTGGCACGCGCCCTTCTTCGTCCGGCTGGCGGAATCTATACTCTCGGTAGTCTCATGCCGCCCGAGGAGTTCGCCCGTACCCCTGTTTTTAATGAATTGTGGCGTCCCGCTGAGTATAGTCTCGCGACGGTTGGCGCCAATTTGCTGGCCAACGATCAGTTTTCCGCCCTGATTTGCTTTTCCAACGCGCCTGGCAAGGAGTCCCAGACCGCCGGGCAGATGCTTGTTTTCGAAGCGGTGCTGCCGCACCTCATCCGGGCCTTGCGCATCAATCGCCGGCTCTGGGACGTGGAACTTAATCGTCTCGCCGCCATGGAACGGCTGGAGACCATGCGGCAAGGCGCTTTGCTGGCCGACACCTCGGCGAGAGTGGTCGTCGCCAATGCGGCCGCGAGAGCATTGCTCGACGAAGGCAAAGGTCTATTTCTGGAACGGGGACGTCTGGCCGCCGCCAGTGGCACGGATGTTCTCCGTGGACTGATCGCTTCATGCGCACGAACCCTTCAAACGTTGAATGGCCCCGGCGGTGAGCTTACCATTGCGCGCGAGCCGCCCCGTTCACCCCTTCATGTGATGGTCGTGCCGCTTCGCGCCACGACCCGGCTCGTGGATGTTCCATGGATCGGCGTGGGCGCGCCCGTCGCCATCGTCATGACGAGCGACCCCGACCGCGAACGGCAGGCGCGGGAGGCCAATCTCCGCCGCCGTTTCGGACTGACCGTTGCCGAGGCGGGGCTGGCCACCGAGATTTTAAAAGGGGATGGCCGCACAGCCGCAGCGAACCGCCGCGGCATTTCCGACGCAACGGCGAAAACGCACCTTACGAATATTTTCTCGAAAACCGGAACACATCGGCAAGCGGAACTTATTCGCCTCCTGCTTGACGCCATCAACAAGGACAGGCCCGCTCCATGAGTTTTTCCGGCAAAGCCCACGCCGGCCAACAGGCTTGTTCGTTCATGAGCCAGGGCGCTGACGGCAAAGGCTAATTGGCAGGGATTAAGCGGATCAACTTTTTGGGAACAGACTTGAGAAAATGAAGCAATAGAATTAGAAAAATTATCCATACAATTAAGGTTTGCCCGCCTTTTTTATGGTGAGGTCTGAGCATCTTAGTCAGATTGCAAAGCATAGTTATACAATCAAATTCTCTTTACATCACCTCAGATAATCTCATGGGCTGGGTTTCCATAATGGACATGGAAGATGACCTTCTGGCATTGATTGACTTGATCTACGAGGCTGTGTTCGACAGCACTCTTTGGGCGGCGGTTCTGATCAAGCTTGCTGACACCACGGGAACGGCGCAGGTTGGTTTGGCCTCCATGGACCGCCGCGCCCACGCCTATGAGTCCATTGCTCCGCGAATTGATCCGGTCTTGGGCGCGAGCTACCAGAACTACTGGGCGTTTCATGATCCGCTTTGGCCTCTGACCACGCAGCGGCCCGCTGGCGTCGTCTTCTCGTTTGATAGTGTCATGTCGCGAGAGGAATACTCGGCAACCCCCGTGTTCAACGAGTGGTTTCGCCCAGCCGAATTCGGGCTTGCGATGATTGGCGCCAATTTGCTCGTTGGCGATCAAGTCTCCTCGATACTGTGTGTCGCCAATGCACCGAAGAAGGAGACCCTAAGCGACCAGCAGACACTGGCCTTCAAGGCCGCGTTGCCGCACGTCAATCGCGCCGTTCGGACGCATCGCGCGTTCCGGATACGTGATCTCGGCCAAGACACCGCGCCCGCCCAGCTTGAAACTCTGCGTCGGGGCGTCATGCTGGTCGATGGCGCCGCAAGGGTGCTGTTCGCCAATGAAGCGGCGCGCAAACTGCTTGGTTCGGCCGGCGGGATTACCACGAAATCGGGCTGCCTGCACAGCAGCGGCAACTCGGATGTCTTACGAGGCTTGATCGCCTCTTGCAGGCGACGGGCCCGGGCGCCAAACGGTCCTGGCGGAGAAATGGCGATCGCGCGCGGCCCGTGCCGGTCCCCTCTGAGGGTGACGGTCACGCCGTTGCGTGCCAGGGGCACTGTCCCGGATCTTCCCTGGCTCGGCCTCGGTATTCCGGTCGCCATTGTCACTATCGCCGATCGCGCTACGGAAAAATGGATGCACTGAGCGGCCGCTTGTCAGTCACCCGCCAGCGGGTGCAAATCGCGCACCATGGCTTTCATCCGCTCGTCGAGGACATGGGTATAGATTTGTGTCGTGGAAATATCGGCGTGCCCGAGCAATTCCTGCACGATGCGCAGATCGGCGCCATTTTGCAGGAGATGGCTCGCGAAGGCATGACGCAGCACATGCGGACTGACCCGCGCCGGGGCAATCCCCGCCGCCGCCGCGCATGTCTTGAGATCGCGGGCGAAGGCCTGGCGTGTCAAATGGCCGCTCGCGCCATCGGCGGGAAACAGCCAGGCGCCACTTGACGTCCGGATCTGCGTTTGCATGAGAACCGCGCGATAGGCCGCAACCGCGTCTCGCGCCGCGCCCGAAAGCGGCACCAGCCGTTCCCGCCCTCCCTTGCCCCGGATGTGGAGGAATGGATCCTTTGATTGTGCCACATTTGCCGGCAGCGCCATGAGCTCGGACACCCGCAAGCCCGTCGCATACAGGAGTTCAAGAAGACAAGCCGTGCGCCAGGCACGCAAGCGTTCGGCCGCTGGGCGGGCCGGGTCATCGAGCCCCTCCTTGGAGACCGCCAGCAGATGGTCGACCTCGGCGATGGAGAGGATCTTTGGCAGCCCGCGGCCGCGTTTGGGGGACTCGATGATCAGCGCCGGATCGTCGGCGCGGTGCCCTTCGGTCACGAGAAACCGGTGGAACTGGCGGATCGCGGAGAGTTTCCTCGCGCTCGATGCGGGTTTCAGACCGCGTTCCGCAAGCAAGGACAAATAAGCGCGAATATCGCCGGTCGCGGCGTTCCGGGGCGTCTTTCCCGCCAGGGCAAGCCCTGCCGCATAATCGGCGAGGTCGCGGGCATAGGCGTCTTTTGTGTTCCGGGCGGCACCGCGTTCGGCCGCGATCATGTCGAGAAAGGCTTCGATGAGCGGCGGAAGGCTTCGTGCGGCAGCCACCGGCGGCGTCCTATTTGTTCAGCCGTGCCGCTGGAATCACTTGGATCATCTCGCGCGGCTGCGGCTCGACGAAAGTCACCAGCGCGATCATCCCGGCATAGGCGAGACCCGCCAGAATGCCGATGATCACAAGAAAACGGATGAGGGTAGGCACGCGATTCTCCAGTTGACGGTTCGGTCTTTTCGGACAAACAGTAGCCCGAGGCGAGCTTGCGATGCCAATTTGATGAAAACTTAGCTTATGGAAAACTGGCGGCCAAGCCTATTTGGCGGCCAAGCCTATTTGAGAGCTATTCAATTACTTGAGGCCGGGGGGCCATGTCCAGCGACGGCGACATCAACACGCAATTGATCAGGATAGGTCTTAAGGATCCGTTTATCCGGGCCATCGCCGGCATGGTTGCCATCGCGACCGCCGCCGGCTTTGTCCTGTCGGTGCTGGGCAACGGAACCAGAGCCACCATCGCCGTCGGACTTTCGTTGATGTTCGGCGTGGTGCTCGTCGTGTTGCGGGTCTTGATGAACAATGCGGGAGGGGTTTTCGTCAAATGGCTGTGCCTCGCCGCCTCGGCCGTGATCGTCTGCGTGTTCCTGGCGCTGATCATCTTCGCCGTTCCGGCCATTACCGTCTGCTGGCCGGAAAGCTATCGCGAGACTTTGGGGCTCAAAGCCTGCGAGATGCAACCGTCCGAGGCCAAGGCCTTTGCTCCCGCTGCCTATTCCGGTCAAGGAATTTCGCTTAATCCCGACAACAAAAAATACCTTGTGCTGGTCTTCTATCGGCCCGAGCGCCTCGACGACGCCGAGCATATCGTCGGCGCCTTGCTTTTAGCGGGATATCAGGCCGATGCGCGCGCATCGAGCCTGAATGAAGTGATGGCGCCGGATCGAAGCCCAGGCGTGAGCCTGATCAAGACCACGCCATTCGCGCAGCCGATTGTCGCGGATGTGAACCGGATCACGCAGCTTGCGATTCCGCTCAGGGCTTCCGTGGTGACAATCTTTCCCGGTGCCGCCGAACTCTCCAAAGGTCATATCCAGATCGATCTCTTCTGAACGGAGATTATGGACTGCCCGAGAGCCGCGCGGCGTAACGCGCCATCAAATCGACTTCGAGATTGATGTCATCGCCCGCATGCCTTTCACCCCAGGTCGTGACTTTGAGGGTATGCGGTACAAGCAGCACCGAGAAAATATCGGCTTCGATCGCATTGACCGTGAGGGAGGTGCCATCCAGCGCGACTGATCCCTTTTCGGCGATGAATCGCGCGAGATCTTGCGGAGGCACGATCTCAATCCGCCGCATGCCATCGAAATCGGCGATCGCAGCGATCTTGGCGACCGCATCCACATGGCCGGTGACGAGATGGCCGCCGAGTTCATCGCCGATTTTGAGGGCGCGTTCCAGATTGAGCCGCGTGCCTCTCTTCCAATGCCGGGCGGTCGTTCGGGCAAGTGTTTCCGCCGCGACATCGACCTCGAACCAGCCGTGATCCTCATGCGTACCGCGGGCGACGACGGTGAGGCAAGGACCGCCGCAGGCAATCGATGCGCCAAGCGCGATCGTCTCCGCCCCATAGCCGCAGGCGATGCGCAGATGACGTAAATTGGTCCCGGCGTCGACCCTTTCCACCACGCCGACGTCGCTGATGATCCCGGTGAACATCTAAACCACTCTTTCGTGGCGCGTGAGCCGGTCGGCTCCAATCATGCGCGTTTCGACAATGCGGTAACGCTCCGGATCGTCCAGCCGTTTCACGGTCGTGGCGTTGAGGCCCAAAACACCTGGACGGCCGAGACGCTCCGGCGCGGTGAAAATCAAAACGTCATCGGCAAGCCCCTGGCCAATCAAACCGGCCGCCACACTTGGCCCTCCCTCGCAAAAAATGCGCGTCAAACCGCGCTTGCCAAGAAGCCGCAGCGCCTCCGCAAGATCAACGCGCCCCGCTTCGTCACGCGGCACATGAACGACTTCGATTTGGGTTTCACGCAAGCGGGCGGCTCTCTCTTCGGCTGCCCCATGGCCGGCGATGACGAGCGTTGGACGCGCGGCCGCCGTCACGGAAAGCCGTGCCGAAGGCGGCAGGCGAAGATCGCTGTCGAGCACGATCCGCAAGGGCTTGCGGTCTTCGAGACCTGGAAGCCGCACGCTCAGGAGGGGATCGTCCGCCACAATGGTGCCGATTCCCGCCATTACCGCATCATGCATGGCGCGCATGATGTGAACGAGCCCGTTCGCCGGTTTCCCCGTCACCATGAGACGCCGGTCGCCAGCGGGTCCGGCGGCATAAAGATCCGCCGTCAAGGCCAGTTTCAAACTGACCATCGGGCGCTCGCTGGCAACCCGCAAGAAATGGCCAAGGTTGGCCCGCCTCGCGGCCTCGGTCAGTACGCCGGCCGTCACCGCGATCCCGGCTTCCGTCAGAATTTGCGCGCCACGCCCGCGAGCGCGCGGATCGGCATCGTCCGCCGCATAGACCACGCGGCAGACGCCCGCCGCGGTAATCGCATCGGTGCAAGGCGGCGTCTGCCCATGATGGCTGCAAGGCTCCAAACTGACGTAAAGCGTGGAGCCCACCGCGCGGGCGCCCGCCTCACGCAAGGCTTCGGTTTCCGCATGCGGGCGCCCGCCCGGCTGCGTCCAGCCGCGCCCGACGATGACCCCATCCTTGACAAGCAAGGCACCGACCGCCGGATTGGGCGCGCAAAGCCCAAGCCCGCGCCGGCCGAGCGCGAGAGCTGCCGCCATGTAACGCGCGTCCGCCTCGGACTGGCTCATGACCGGCCAGACGAGGGCGCTTTCGCCGCTGGCGGCGTTGGCTCCTCGTCCGTGACCCCGCCCGCCTCATGTGCCAGCTCATCGACCAGAGTATTGAAATCGCGTGCCTCGCGGAAATTGCGATAGACGGAGGCAAAGCGCACATAAGCGACACTGTCGAGGCCGCGTAAACCCTCCATGACGAGTTCGCCGATCGTGTCGCTCGCGATTTCGCTCTCCCCTTGACTTTCAAGCTGGCGCACGATGCCATTCACCAGGCGTTCCAGGCGATCGGGTTCGATGGGGCGCTTGCGCAAGGCGATTTCAAGCGAACGCATCAGCTTATCCCGGTCGAACGGCACCCTGCGGCCGGATTTTTTCACGACCGTCAATTCGCGAAGCTGGACGCGCTCGAAGGTCGTGAAGCGGCCGCCGCAATCGGGACAGACCCGGCGGCGGCGGATGGCCGAACCATCACCCGCCGGGCGCGAGTCCTTCACCTGGGATTCGAGACTGCCGCAGTAAGGGCACCGCATGGCGCTCTCGCTCACGCATGTTCATTGGCTGACATGCGGCATGGAAGACTGGGACAGGCTGTCCCGCGCCACCGGCCTCGGCGCCAATCGAGCGGGTGGCCTCAATACACCGGGAAGCGTTCTGTCAATTCGCTCGCGGCCGCCTTGGTTTTGGCTTCGACCTCGGCATTGCCCTGGTCGCCATTCTTGGCCAAGCCATCGAGGGTATCGGCAATGAGCTGACCGACCTTTTGGAATTCGGCGATTCCGAAGCCGCGCGAGGTCGCGGCGGGCGTTCCGAGGCGGATGCCCGAAGTGACCGTTGGCTTCTCGGGATCGAACGGCACGCCATTCTTGTTGCAGGTGATCCCGGCCCGTTCGAGGCTTGCTTCCGCCGCCTTGCCCGTGAGCTTCTGTGGCCGAAGATCGACCAGCATGAGATGATTGTCGGTACCGCCCGTGGTGATTTTGTAGCCTCGCTCGACAAGCGTCGCGGCGAGCGCCTTGGCATTGTCGGCCACCTGCCGGGCGTAAATCTTGAATTCCGGCTTCAACGCTTCGCCGAAGGCGACGGCCTTGGCGGCGATCACATGCATCAACGGGCCGCCCTGGAGGCCGGGAAAGACCGCCGAATTGATCTTCTTGGCGATTGCCTCGTCATTGGTGAGCACCAGGCCGCCACGCGGGCCGCGCAGGGTTTTGTGTGTCGTCGAGGTGACCACATGCGCATGCGGAAACGGCGAGGGATGCACGCCGCCCGCGACGAGGCCGGCGAAATGCGCCATGTCCACGAAGAAATAGGCACCAACCTTATCGGCAATCGCCCGGAAACCGGCGAAATCCCAATGTCTTGGATAGCCCGAACCGCCGGCGATGATGAGCTTCGGCTTATGCTCCTCGGCGAGCTTTGCCACTTGCTCCATGTCGATCCGGTTGTCATCCGGGCGAACCCCATAGGGAATGGGCTTGAACCAGCGGCCGGAGAGATTGACCGGCGAGCCGTGCGTCAGATGGCCGCCCGCCGCGAGATCCAGCCCGAGAAATGTGTCGCCCGGCTGCAGCAAAGCGAGAAACACCGCCTGGTTCGCCTGGCTGCCGGAATTTGGCTGCACATTGGCGAATTTGCAGTCGAAGAGCCGTTTGACGCGCTCGATCGCAAGGGTCTCGGCGATATCGACGAATTGGCAGCCGCCATAATAGCGCCGGCCGGAATAGCCCTCGGCATATTTGTTGGTCAAAACCGAGCCCTGTGCTTCGAGCACCGCCTTGGAGACGATATTCTCCGAGGCGATCAATTCGATTTCATGCCTTTGGCGGCCAAGCTCAAGCTCGATGGCCTGGGCGATTTCGGGATCGGCTTCGGCGACCCCAGCCGCGAAAAATGGGTTTGTGGCGGTGCGGCTGGTGACGGTTTGGCTCATGCTGCTTGTTCCTGCGGGTGCGGCCTGGGGCAAGCTTCGCAGCGGGAATGTGCCCGCGAAACGGCCCGGCTCGGGGGATGAAGAAACAAACGGGATAGCATGTCAAGACGCGCGCGTATAGGCGTGAAGCGAACTTTGCCGCAGGCTCCACCCTCCCCGTAGAAGCGGACAGGACCGGGGAAACGAGAACCACAGCGGGTTCCATATTTATGCAACTGTCGTCATGCGTCAGGCGCGTGCTCCACAAGTTCCTACTCGAAGCTAAAGATGTAAGGCGCAAGCACTTCTTTGAATTATGCCTCAACGCGATAAGTAGGCCCCCATTTGCGGGGGGTGTGGTTGCTGTCGCTAATAAAATTCAGTTGAAGACGCAGCTGGTTTCAGCCATGACTTGAACGTCACATTAGCCATGCGGCTTTCTTATCCTCGATCCGAAGCTGATCCGACTCCGATCGTGTCTTTGTTAGAATTCGGCTCGCGACTATTTCGGCGGTTCAGGCGAAGGGGTGGGCGGGGCTGGCTTAACTGGAGTATAAGAGCTCTCGTCAGTATAATCAGTGTCTCCCAAGGGTTTCGTCAGCAGCTGATCCCGTGCCTCCGGAGAAAATTTCACCCCACCCGCATTGGCATCGATGAGGTTCAGCGCCCATTCGCGCACCGCGCCAATCTGCTTTTCCTTGACTGGATCAACCCGCAAAACACTGACGCCAATCCGCACGAGATCGGCGTTGCGATGTTCCGCCCATGTTGCGTAGGCAAAAAAGGAAACACTGACCGCGACAAGAAATGCAGATGCAGCGGCAATAAATGCGCTGATTGGAATCCAAATCGGCGAAGCTGAGGTTGTAGTCCCCAAGACTGAGGTCTTTGAAGCTGGTGTTGGCGGTTTCATCAAGATCTCTCCAATAGAACGGCTCATCGTAAATGCTTTTCAAAAGCCTCGCCCTCATCCTAAGGAGCTGGCGAAGCAAACGGCCAAGAGGCTCCCTTGCCTTCGAGACGGCCGCTGCGCGGCCTCCTCAGGGTGAGGACCTGGGTTCCTCCCCTTCACCCCTTCTCCTTGAGGAGCCGGCCCTTTTCGCGGTTCCAGTCGCGCGCCTTTTCCGTCTCGCGCTTATCGTGCAATTGCTTGCCTCGGGCGAGCGCGATCTCGATTTTTGCCCGGCCTTTCTCGTTGAAGTAGATTTTGAGCGGCACGATCGTCATGCCCTGCCGCTCTGTGCCTTGCGAGAGCTTGGCGATCTCGCGCGATTTCAAGAGAAGCTTTCGCGGCCGTTTCGGCTCATGGTTGAAGCGGTTGGCCTGCAAATATTCCGGGATATTCGCATTGACGAGGAAAACCTCGCCAGCCCGATCGACGCTCGCATAGCTTTCCGCGATGGTGGCCTTTCCGGTGCGCAGCGATTTCACCTCGGTGCCGGTCAGCATCAGGCCCGCCTCGAAAATTTCGCCGATGTCGTAATTATAGCGCGCCTTCCGGTTTTCCGCGGCGATCTTGCGCGGGCGCTCTTGCTTGGCGGTCATTCAGGGCACCCCGCACGATTGACCTTGTCACGCATAAATCAGCCCGGCGTGACTCATTGCGGCCTTGATCACGGCTTGCGCGCTCTCCGAGGCCGCCAGCATGGGAAGCCGGAGTTCCCCGGAAATCTTGCCGAGAGACGAGAGCGCATATTTGGGACCGGCCGGATTGGGCTCGACGAACAACGCCGCATGCAAGGGGGTCAATAGGTCCTGCAGCTTCAAGGCCTCCGCGAAATCGCCGCCAAGACACGCCTCCTGCATTTGCGCGCAGACTTTCGGCGCGACATTCGAGGTGACAGAAATGCAGCCATGGCCGCCATGCGCCATCACCGCGAGCGCTGTCATGTCCTCGCCCGAAAGCTGGATAAAGTCAGGGCCGAGCGCCTGGCGCTGCAGGGCGGTGCGGGCGATATTGCCGGTCGCATCCTTGAGCCCCGCGATATTCTTCAATTCGTAAAGCCGCTTCATCGTGTCGATCGACATATCGACGACCGAGCGCGGCGGAATATTATAGATGATGATCGGAATGCCGACCGCATCATTGACCGCCTTGAAATGACAATAAAGCCCCTCCTGTGAGGGCTTGTTGTAATAAGGCGTGACGACGAGAAGGCCGTCGGCGCCTTCCGCTTCCGCGAAACGCGCAAGTTCGATGGCTTCCTCTGTATTGTTCGAGCCCGCCCCGGCAATGACAGGAACCCTTCCCTTCGCCTCGCTGATGCAGGCCGCGATCACCTGGTGATGCTCCGCATGGGAAAGCGTCGGGCTTTCCCCCGTTGTTCCGGCCGGCACGAGTCCATGGGTGCCGCTGACAATCTGCCAGTCTACCAAAGCGCGGAAACGCGCCTCGTCGAAACGCCCGTCTTGAAACGGCGTGACAAGCGCGGTGAAGGAACCCTTGAAAGCCGTCTGTTTCCCAATTGCCACAGTTTTGCCTTTCCGGAAATCCGCCCAAGTGACGCCTTAATTCAGGGTCTTTGATAACAAAAGACAGGCGCGAAACGCCTCGGAACGAAGACATAGACACTGAAGACATAGACACTAAAGCCGCTTCCGGAAAGGGCTCTTTGTCGAGATCTTGCCGTGAGTGAGCGCAGGTTGAGAGGGGCCGGCACTGAGGGACTTAGGGCCGGAGAGGAGGCATTTGCTTTTTGTTAAGGAAGAATCGTTCAAGTTTCTTCGTTTCCAGGTGGCTTTGTAAGATTGGATGAACCATGCTCACAAGGCACACTCTCTTTGGGCACGCTCGCTTCGGGCGGATCCCTTTCGGACGCCTCCCCGGCATGGGTGCGGTCGCCTTTTGTGCCCTTACCGCCGGATGGCTCGCGGGACAGCACGCACAGTACCTGAGGGTGCCCCGCGAGGACATTTCGCCAGCAACCCTTCCTCCTGCCATGCCGCCGCTCACCCCGGAGCATGAATTTAAAGCGCCGGAATTGGCTGCG
>DATJLX010000132.1:0-4115 GCA_035509135.1 Methylocella sp. | reverse complement strand
GATTTGATGCCCCCACCAGAGCTGACGCGAAATACACCAAGGCTGAATATTTTCGAGCCATTGAAAATAGGTCTTTTCCCAATTCTCCGGGACGAATTTAGTCTTGCCTTCGCGCACGGCGGCGAGCGCCGGCCCAGCAAGAGCCTTGGCATCAACATACCATTGCTCGGTCAAATAGGGCTCAATGACAACACCTGATCGGTCACCATGCGGCACCATATGCGTGTGAGGCTCGATCTTATCGAGAAACCCGCGCGCCTCCATCTTCTCGACCACGCGTTTACGTGCTGCTTCACGAGACAGCAGTTCCAACTTCATTATTTCAGTAAGATTATCTGACGCCCCAACATCACCAAAAAAACCAGCACCAATACCGAAGAATGTGATCTTGGCTTCGGGATTTAAGATATTGAATATTGGCAATTGATGCCGCCGCCCGACCTCAAAATCATTAAAGTCATGCGCGGGAGTGATCTTCACCGCGCCCGTGCCTTTTCCCGGGTCTGAATAGTCATCGGCGATGATCGGGATCAACCGCCCCACCAGCGGCAGCCGCACCTTTTTGCCTTGGAGATGCTTATAGCGCTCGTCGTCCGGGTGAACCGCGACCGCTGTATCGCCCAGCATGGTTTCTGGGCGCGTCGTCGCCACCACAATGAATTCGCCGGTCTCGCGGCCTCCGTCATCAACGACCGGATATTTGAAATGCCAGAGATGGCCCTTGGTCTCGACCTGCACGACTTCGAGGTCGGAGATCGCCGTCTGAAGCTTCGGGTCCCAATTGACGAGGCGCTTGTCCTTGTAGATCAGGCCGTCTCTATAGAGCTCGACGAAAACCTTGATGACCGCGCGGGAGAGGCCTTCGTCGAGCGTAAAACGCTCGCGCCGCCAGTCGCAGGAGGCGCCAAGCCTTTTCAACTGATCGATGATCGCGCCGCCCGATTGCGCCTTCCATGCCCAGACGCGATTTAAGAATTCTTCGCGGCCCAAATCGAGACGGCCGGGCTCTTGCGCCTCCATCAATTGCCGCTCGACGACCATTTGCGTGGCAATCCCGGCATGGTCTGTGCCCGGCTGCCAGAGCACGTCCTTGCCGAGCATCCGCTCGAAGCGGCAGAGGATATCTTGCAAGGTCGTGTTGAGGGCGTGCCCCATATGCAGGGAGCCGGTGACATTCGGCGGCGGAATGACGATCGTGAAAGGCGCCGCCCCAGCCCGCTCAGGCCGGCCCGCCCGGAAAGCGCCCGCCGCTTCCCATGCCGCCGCGATCCGGCCTTCGACCGCCTTGGGATCGAATGTTCTTTCCATCATGGGATTGGTCCGCGTGTTGCGCCGTCGCGCTCATCGCAGCGGGTGTGGCCAGCTGCAGCCTCTGTGAGCGATGGCAAACAAGCGGGAAAAAAGCAAGAGCGCGCGGGCGGTCTCGGCCTCCCGCCCAGGGCATCCTCGACGTCAGCAAGCCGGCGGCCGGTTTCGAACCGCCTTATTCGCCGCGCGCGACCCGCGCGATCTCGGCGGCGACAAGACGTTCCACGATGGCCGGCAGATTGTCGTCAAGCCAGGTTTTGAGCAGGGGGCGCAACATCTCGCGGGTCAGGCCGACGATGACATCGCTATGCTGGACGAACCGGCTGGCGAGAAGCATATTGAAGGCGGCGCGAACGGAGCTGTCCGGGCCGTTTGAAACAGGCATGTGACCCGCGCGCGAGCTTGGCTCATAGGCTCCCCCATTGGAATCCGGCCGCGGCCCACCCTGGCTCGCTGTGAGCGCCTGGTCATCCGCGATGATCCGCCGGATCGAGGCAAGGATTTCTTCCATCGAGGGTTCATGCGGCTTTGGTTGCGGCATGGGATCGTCTTTCAAAATGGGATTGGGTGCATTCATGATTTTCATGCCTTCAAATGCAAGATGCGCCGACCCTTGAACGGTCGCACATCGGGAAAAAGCCCGGCCAACGAGCCCTCATATCCGCCCCGCTGAAACGGAACCCAGTCTTACGAAAGCTGCTTCTTGACGCGCCATCCGATGCCATCGAAAGCGCTCTGCCACTCTCATGATGATTATATTCGCGAAGAAAATCTATCCTTTTGCATTCTATAGTTCCATTCAACAGGCCGGAGCGCCAAGGGACGGGAAGCACAATGAATAGACGTGAACCATCCGGGCAAGATGAAAATGTTGCTTCTATCACAGAAATCGAACTCAGCACCCATCGCCTGGCATTTCCGGCTTGCCATGCCACCTTGGAAACAAGATTCGCCCAAAGTCGACACGAAGCAGAGCTTGACGCCGCTGCCTTGACCCAGGCTGGCGCCTCCTGAGCCGGCGAGGCGCCAGCTTGATATACCGAACAAATCACAGAGTTGATTTAGCGTCCGTCCGGGGTGCGGAGGCCGATCCATTTGTCCTTGACCTGGTCGAAATGAATGGTTGGGTCATATTCCGCGACGCTGAGATTGAGGTTGGCGGCGGCCAGACGGCCAATCGCCGCCATCACCGCATAGGAGGCAACGACCCGGTCACGCTGGGCAACGACAAGACTGACCCTGGCGTTCAGCAAGACCTGCTGCTGGAATAAAATATCAAAAGTGGTGCGCTGGCCGACCTCCGCCTCCTGCCTTATGCCGTCGAGCGCGATCTCGGCCGATTTGACGGCCGCCTTGGAGGATTGGATGACGGCGCGCGCGCTGTCGAGCTGGCCCCACGCGGACACCACATCGGCACGCACCAGGTCGCGCTGCAAATCCGCTTGCAGCCTGGCTTGACCGAGGGTTTCCTTGGCTTGCCGGATCTGGGCATATTCCTCGCCACCTTGATAGATCGGCACCGAGACCTGGGCGGCGATCGATCCGTTGAGAAAGCGTTCCCCTGGCACACCGCCAAGGTTGTAATTTTGTTGAACATTGCCGACGACATTGAGGGTCGGAGCGAGAGCGCCCTCGGCGATCTTGACTTGCAAGGCCGCCGTATCGACCGCATGCAAAGCCGCCTGGACGGCCGGATGCTCGGCCAGCGCAAGAGAGACCCCGCCTGCCAGCGAGCGCGGCAGCAGACTTTCGATCGTTCGCGCCGGTTCAAGCCGGGTCGGCTCGACGCCGATCACTTGGCGGTAGTTGGCGACACTGGTTTGCAGATTGGCTTGCGCGGCGAAGTAATCGGAGCGCCCCGAGGCAAGGCTTGACTCGGCTTGGGCGACGTCGGTGCGGGTCACCTCTCCGACGGTGAAGCGATCGCGGGTTTGACGCAACTGCTCTTCCAAAACGATAATATTGTTCTTGCGCAGATCGAGGATCGCGGTATCGCGCAGGACGTTCATATAGGCGGTGGCGCCATTGAGCAGCACATTCTGCTCGGTGTCACGCAAAGTCTCCCGTGACCCGAAGATATTCGACTCGGCCTGTCGGACACCGTTCAAGGTGCGGTTGCCGTTGAAAATATTCTGGGTGACGGTCAGGCCCAGGGCGCCTGGGTCGGTCGCTTGCCTGAGCCGCGTCGCGCTAGTGACAAGCGGGCCGCCCGCGGCAGCACCGGCCGCCGCCGCACCCGATGCGGCTGGCGCCCTGAGATCGAAATAATTATACCCCAATTGCCCGGTCGCGGTGGCCGTCGGCCGCCAAGCCGCGCTTGCGCGGGGCAGATTTTCGTCCGTGGCGCGAACCCCGGCGCGTTGCTGGTTCAAATCCGGATTGCCGGCATAGGCACGTGCCAGGGCGCTCGACATGGTTTCCGCCCGGCCCGCCGCGACAAAGGGGAAAGACGCGATGGCGATCGAGAGGCCCGCCAGAACCGGCCGCGTCAGGGCATGGGAAGGGGATAAACCGGCACGGCGTATCAAACGGACACCATTCCCTTCCAATTCCAAACTCGCCCAATTTCCGGCTCGCCGCACGGGTGATGCGACCCGTTTAAGACGGTCCGTGACCCGGCCCGCACGACCGCCGCCCGTGACTGAAGACCCGATCCATCGCTAAATTGTGACAGGAAGCGCCCTTGCCGTGGCTTCCGGCATATCACATAAATGTGAATTGCTCGTTCCGCCGGAAGGCATCGAGGACCGGGGCGGCGGCATCAAACAAGACCCTATAGCCGGTGCCCCCGTCGACCTTCTCGTAGC
>DATJLX010000131.1:0-8631 GCA_035509135.1 Methylocella sp. | reverse complement strand
ATGCGATCCTCGTCAATGGTCTCCTCGGCGATCATGGCGCGGCGATCCTCAACGCGCGTGGTGACATGGCGTTCTCGACCGCAATCGAGAGTGATTGCGCCGCCTTGCATGAACTCATTGGAGAACTGCTCGCAGCGGCTCCCGCCAGCCGCTTCATTCGCGACGCGACCCGTGGCGGCCTCGCCACGGTCCTCAATGAAGCGGCCAGGGCTTCAGGCGCCGGCATCGAAATTTCG
Organism: Methylocella sp.; assembly: GCA_035509135.1. Classification (GTDB taxonomy): domain Bacteria; phylum Pseudomonadota; class Alphaproteobacteria; order Rhizobiales; family Beijerinckiaceae; genus Methylocapsa. The sequence continues at coordinate 8,395 of DATJLX010000131.1, read as the reverse complement.
GAGGCGGCAATCCCGATGCGCGAGGAAGTCAAGGCCTTCTGCGAGATCCTGGGGCTCGATCCGCTCTACCTTGCCAATGAAGGCAAAATTGTTTGTGTGGTGCCGGAGGAGGAGGAAGGCGCCGCTCTTCAGGCCATGCGCGGCCATCCGCTCGGCCGCTTGTCAGAGATTATCGGCCGCGTTACGGGCGAGTCGCCTGGCCGCGTCGTGATGAACACCGCTTTTGGCGGCCAGCGCATTGTCGACATGCTTGTCGGTGATCAATTGCCAAGGATTTGCTGAGATGCACGAGCTGGCATTGGTACAGAGCGTCGTCGAAATGGTGACCGAGCACGCCCAGGGCTGCCGCGTCCGGCGCGTTAAGCTTGAAATCGGCAAATTTACTTGCGTCATGCCCGATGCCATTCGGTTTTGTTTCGACGTTGTGGCGGCAGGGACACCGCTTGAAGGCGCCTGCCTGGAGATCGTTGAAATCGAAGCGTGGGCACGTTGCCGTGTTTGCGGCGAGACATTCGTGCAGGAGACGCTCTGGACGGGGTGCCGCTGCGGGACACAGGATTGCGAGCGGATTTCTGGCGATGAGCTGCGAATCAAGGAGTATGAGCTTGGCGCAGCCGCAGCCTTTTGACTGCGCAAGGAACCAACCAAAAAGTTGAGGAGGTCAGACGATGTGCGAGACATGCGGCTGCTCGGATGGCGCGGCAGTGAAGGTTGTGAACCTGAAGACCGCCAAACCGCGAGACCCTCCCTCGGAGCACCCGCTCGGTGATACGCATTATCACGCTTATCATATCCATGACGCTGCCAATTCTCATCTGTATGATCATAGTCACAATCATGACGACGACCACATTCACGACCATCACCATCATAGCCATGCCTCGACAGTTCTAATTGAGCGGGACGTGCTGGCGAAGAACGCCTCGCTCGCGGCCCGCAACCGGGCATGGTTCACCGGCCGCGAAATCCTAGTGCTCAACCTCGTCAGCGGCCCGGGCGCCGGCAAGACGACGCTGCTTGAGCGAACGGTGCGGGAATTGCGGCACAAACAAACGTTTTTCGTCATCGAAGGCGACCAGGCCACGAGCAATGATGGCTTGCGAATCAAAGCCGCCGGCGCCCCTGTGGTCCAGATCAATACCGGTAGCGGCTGTCATTTGGATGCCGCCATGGTCGCGCGCGGCCTCGCCGAGTTGAAACCGTCTTTCGGTTCGGTCCTCATGATCGAGAACGTCGGCAATCTCGTCTGCCCAGCCCTGTTTGATCTCGGCGAAAGCGCAAAAGTTGCGATCCTGTCGGTGACGGAGGGGGATGATAAGCCTGTCAAATACCCGCACATGTTCCAGGCCGCGAGCCTGCTCCTCATCAACAAGATGGATCTTTTGCCTTACGTGGAATTCGATCTCGACCGTTGCCAAAGCTATGCACGGCAGGTCAATCCTTCAATCGATATGATGACGCTTTCCGCAACGACGGGAGAGGGACTCGAAACTTGGTTTGATTGGATTTCGGCCGCTTCACGCCGGGAGCGTGGGGTGACGTTCCCGCAGCCCGCTGAGGCCGCACCGTGATTGTCTCTTTGAGGCTGCGCAATGTGTCTTGCTGAGAGATCTCAAAAAGGAGAAAAGCCATGTTGAAAAAAATTGTAGGAGCCACATTAGCCCTATGGTGCCTTACCGCCGGTCCGGCTTTCGCTCATGTGGGTCTCGGACACGTGTCCGGATTCGCGCATGGGTTCATTCATCCCTTGAGCGGTTTCGATCACATTATTGCGATGGTCGCCGTCGGACTCTATGCCGTGAATCTCGGTGGCCGCAACCTTTGGCTGGTTCCGTCAGCCTTTGTCGGCATGATGATCTTCGGCGGGATTCTTGGGTTTAGTGGCGTTCCACTGCCTCTGGTCGAAAAAGGGATTGGTCTTTCCGTTGTTGTCATGAGTTTGGCGGTCGCGGCTGGCGTCAGCTTACCCACCGTCGCCGCAATGGCCCTTGTTGGTCTCTTTGCTCTCTTCCATGGCCATGCGCATGGAAGCGAAGGCACCACGCTGTCTTCCTTCCTGCCTTACGCGGCAGGGTTCGTGATCGCGACGGCCTCGCTGCATATTGCTGGCATCGGTCTCGGACTGGGGCTCGACAAATTCGGGTCGTCCGCCTCGCTCGCGCTCAAGAGAGTTGTTGGCGTTACCGGAGCGCTTGCAGGCATCGCGATACTCGCTGGCGTGGTCTGAGACCTAACAGCGTTTTGAACCCTTTCAAGGGCGGGATCGCGCGGGTGACCGTGGCTCGCGGGTCCGCCGGACCTATTCCTCCTCAAGCTGCTGGTAAACTTGCAGCGTGCCGAAATAGACGCCCTGGACAAGCAATGCGCTGCCAATGAGATCGAGGCCGAGACAAACGGCCATTGACCATCCAGCAAGTGGCAAGAGCGCCGCGAGGATAGCCCTTGCAGCAAACACCAACCATGCCAGGGCTGTCCTGATCCCATGCCGCGCTGCAAGTTTGAGATCGATACCCGCAAGCGAGGGCTGAAGATATTCCAGCAAACCCGCCGCGATCGCCGTGGCGCCGATTGCGATACCGAGGATCGTTGCGCCCATCGCCAGATGCCACCAGGGCTCGGGTCCGGCGAACAGCGCCGCGCCATCCAACGCAGGAACGACAAGCCAGAATGCAATGGGAAAATGCACCAAAAGAGGGTGCAAGGGAACGTCGAAAACACGCAGTTTCACACTCATGATTTGTTCCGTTTATAATTTCAAGCCCGCTCATGGATGCTGTGGACGGGTCGATAGTTCCCGTCATGAGAGATGATGCTCAAACCGATCGTGAGCTGTTCCTATGGCATTGTTATCGATTTGAAATGTCATTTTGCAGCGGGCGGAATGCCATCACGGGTCAGCGGCGATCGAAGCGCCAGTCGGGCCGCCTGGCCTTGATGATCATCATTTCGGCCAGGTTCTGGCGCGTAAGGAGTCCGACGAGGATCCCCTCCGAGTCTGTGACGGCTAAAGCTGCGGCTTGCGGTCCGAGAAGACGGCCAAGGACGGTTTCAAGCGGGGCCGTGCTTCGCACAGTCTCGACCGGGGCACGCATAAAAGCCGTGATTGACGCCTCGCGGTCGTGTATCTTCAAGGCCGAGAGCATGTCTTCGCGCACGAGGAGCCCAACCGGCTTTCCGAAAGCGTCCACCACCGGGAATTCGTGCTGCGCCGTGGCAAGAAGTGTCTCGATCGCTTCCGCCAGATTCGCCTGGACCGGAATCGCGTTGAAACGCGTTTCCATAGCGTCGCCCACGGAAAGCCCGCGCGCTGCCTCGTTGAAGGCGGACATCTGCGCTTCGCCTCCGGCGGCGATATAAACGAAGATCGCAATGAAAATCAGGAGTGGATTGCCAAAGAGGCCGAGAAAGCCGAGCGCAAAGGCCAAGACCTGCCCCAGGGAAGCCGCGAGTTGCGTCGCTCTGGCATTGCCGAGTTTCATAGCGAGGAGCGCATGGAGAACGCGGCCGCCGTCCATAGGAAAAGCGGGGATCATGTTGAAAACAACAAGGAAAAGGTTGACAGCGGCGAGCCGTGCTAGAAGCGAGACGCGCGGATCGTCAAGACGCGCCAGGGAATCCGGTTGGATCGTACCCAAGGCGAGAAAAATGAGAAAGGCGATGACGACATTCACCATCGGCCCTGCGATCGCGACCGCGAGTTCCTGCGTGGGCTTCTCCGGCATGCGTGGCATGCGCGCGACGCCCCCAATCGGCAGCAAAATCACATCTGGCGTCTCGATCCCGAAGCGCCGGGCCATGAGAATGTGGCCAAACTCGTGGAGAACGACGCAAGTGAAAATCAGAACAATGAAGAGCACGCTGTCGCGCGCCGCCGGAAGCCCGCCCTGCTGCCAAGCACTGACGCCAATCCAGGCAAGGAGGAGAAAAAAGGTGAGGTGAACCCGCAGGGTCGTTGCGCCAAAGCGGCCGATTGTCAGGGACCACGTCATTAAATTGGCTCCAGCGTGATTTACCTATGCAAATTATACGCTTGGGAGTTGAGGCGCAAAGTTGATCTCGGTCAGCCGATCCAGCGAACGTCCGGCTCCTTGCGCGGGACCGGCGGCGCGACATTCCTCGGATGGCCGACGATACTCGGGCGCGACCACCAAATAGCCGGTAGGGAAGTCAAGCAACGCCTTCCCTTCGGCTGGTAAGGGGTCGAGTATGGCGGCGTTGATGAGGCGATGGATCATTTGTTTGTCGACGCCGAGCGGAAAGTATTCGCGCACCGAGCGGCGGGATGAGATCGCGTGCGCATAAAACAGTTCCGCTATCGGTCAGCGAATAGCTCGTTATTCCGAGTCGGTCAGGTAGATTGGAGGTAGCGTTGGAACCAATCTGCGGCATAACCGATCACAGAGTCCAGCGCGCCTGGCTCGGGGAACAGGTGGCTGGCGCCAGGGATAATTTCCAACGCTTTCGGTCCACACAACCGGCTGAAAGCCTGCTCATTAAGTTCAATGACTGTGAAATCGACACCGCCCACGATTAATAGGGTCGGCGTTCGAATGTGATCAAGCACGGCGCCGGCAAGATCGGGACGTCCACCGCGGGAGACGATGGCTCCGATACGCTCGCCTAGCTGCGCCGCAGCGACAAGCGCCGCAGCCGCCCCGGTGCTAGCGCCGAAAAGCCCGATCCGAAGAGCCTGCGTGAGCGGCTCACGGCCAGCCCAATCGACCGCATCACCAACGCGTTCGGCCAGCAGTGGAATATCGAACACATTGGCCCGATCGAGCTCCTCTTCGGAAGTGAGAAGATCGAACAAGAGCGTCGCAATACCTTGCTCATTAAGAGCCGCGGCGACCGCCATATTGCGATGACTAAAGCGGCTGGACCCGCTCCCATGGGCGAAGACGACAAGCGCTGCCGCTCCATGTGGAATACACAATGTCCCGGGGAGCCCATGGGGCGGAATATGGACAGTTAATGCCTTGTCCTCACCCTGCGCCCGCCCGCCTGGCCAGTGCTCCGGATGAGAAGCGGTTTCCCTAAGTGGCGCTCTGGTGGGGGATGGACGATGCTCCATGATCGTTGCCTTCATTGATAGGCCATAACCGGGACCGGGCTATGAGAGCCAGACGGTCTTGGCCTCGAGAACGGCGGCGAAAATCCCACACCGGCAGTGCACGGCCATGCCTTCATCGATCATGCCTTCTATCAAGGCTTGGACAGAGGATCCACCCCGGTTGGGGGCGGCCCATGGGCCGGGCCTCAATAGGCTTCGCAGCCAAGCCCGGGCCTCGCGTGGATGGGCGTCCTTGGCGCCGGCGGCATCGAGATGGCCCTTGCCCGAAGACGCATATCCAATCAAAAATGCAACTGTAATAATAGAAGGCGGACATCAGAGCAGTGTAACAGTTTCAGTTCAGTCTCCCTCGTCTTCAGTGGCATTAGTCGTGACCGGCCCCGCGAAAGAAAATTTTTTCACCTCTCACTTGACGCAATTATGCAATGTGTTCGGTCTTGGTCCGATGACGCTCGGTGCATCCGACTGTTGCGTCGTCACCGGCAGTTTGCTCACGCCTGGATACCTTTCAAAGCAAAAGATTTTGCTTTGGGTTGAATACTGTTGACGATGAGGAGCTATTGAGATGCCACGCTCATACACGGCCTTTCTTGAACGCAACAATGTGCCGATACGGGAGGCCTTGCAACAATCAATCAACAAACTCAAATTTAAGCTTTCTCTTGATGAGGCCTATACGCCGTTCGAGACGTCAGGCTATCTGCCGTGCACACTCGAAGGAGAGGATGCAGGGTTTGATATTCGTTTCCAGCCTATCGACGCCAGTCTCGCTCGATTTCCAACATTGCAATCGCAAATCGGCGGCAGGGATGCTGCCATCGTGTTTCGGTGGAGCGGCGATATACGGGAAGCCGCCAGCGCCATGATCGTAAGCGCGGCCTTGGCCAAGGATTTCGGGGCGGTTGTACATGATCCCGATACGGATGTCGTTTACGACGCTGAGAGTCTGATCGAAAAGGCAGGCAAGGCCGTTGCTTCCCTTTAGAGGACAGCCGAAAACCAGGGTACGAACAAACCAAGATTGCAGTTAAGCGAGCGTGCCGGTTCGAAGCTGAAAGGACAGTTGGCACCCCCGCGCATGAGGCACATGAAATTGGCGTCATGGGACGCTTCTATCTCAAAATCGCGCGGTCTTTGCTCGCAAAACTTATTCAGACTCAGCTGGTCCTTGCCAATTAAGCGTCGGAAGCAGCACCCGGCGTTGACATGAGGTTCGCGATCCAGCGCGTCGAGGGATTCTGTTCCCAGATGGTGAACAGCGCAATGGTCACGGGGAGGCCGATAAAGGCCCCGGGCATGCCCCATAGAAAATCCCAGATAAGAAACGCCAGCAGCATCACGAAGGGGGAAATCGCGAGCGCGTTGCCCGTCAGAATTGGTTCCAAATAGCTGCCGATCACAAATTGGATCAGGTACAAACTTCCGAAAATGAAAGCCGCCATCTGCCAGGATTCAAATTGCGCGGTCGCGAAAATCACGGGAAGGATGACGGCGATCAGTGGGCCAACATAGGGGATGTAATTCAAAACAAAGGATAGGATGCCCCAGGCGACGGCGAGCTCGAGCCCGACAGACAGAGTGAAGAGAAAGACCGCGACGCCCGTCGCGATACTCGCCAGGGTCCTAATGAGCATGTATTTCCGGATTTTCTCGGCGATCCGGCCGCTCGTTTCCAACAAGCTCCAGCCGCTCATTTTCTTGTCGAGCGACAAGAGTTTTGTTTTGAAATCATCCATTTCCGCCAGGCCGAAGGCCAGAAATAAAAAGACAATAAGAGCAAAACCAAGCAAAGAATTAACGTACCCAGCAATGGCCTGGAACAGGCCAGCAAAGGAAAACGAATTCAGACTTTCTAAATCACCGACAAAAAGATCCTTCTCCTGAAGCCATTTCATTGTTCGCTGATACAGGGACTGGAACCGTTCCACATTTGCCAAGCCCCAATGAATGATATCGCCAAGACTCCAGACAATCGCCCCTACAAGCAACGAGATAACAAGAAGCGTCAAAAGAATGGTGAGGGTAAGCGCCATCGCCTTGCCAAACCTGACCGCGGCCGCTTTCTGGAAAGGCTCGACAAGAGCCATGGTGAATAGCACGAAAGCGACCGGCTCCAACACGATGCGGCCAAAATAAAGAGCCGCGGAGATGAGAACCACGGCGAAAACCGTGGTAACGAAGCAATTCCGGCCGACACCGGTCACATCTGCTTCCTTATTGCTCATCATCGAGTCCTCCCGTCTTTCGAACTTCTCATCTGAGCAGACTTACGCCGGGATCTCCAAAGCCTCCAGCGTTGAGGTACGGTACAATGAGAGCGGGATTAAGTTTTAAACCAGCTCCGCCTCCGGCGCTGGTGCCGGCATGGGCGCTTTCTTCCGGACTCTAGGGACTTTCGGGACACTGGGAGCCTTAGGGACACTCGGAGCTTTAGGAGCCTTGGTAAGTCTAGGCAGGGCTTTTACCTTATCGAGCATGATGAGAATATCGCCGCCCAAGAGCTTCGTTTTCGGGCTGAGTCTTTGGAACTCATCGAGAGCCGCCTTGACGCCGGTTGACAGCTCGGTTTGATTACGAACGTCGATATGGACGGAAAACACATCGTCGCCGTTCTTCAAGACCATAAGTTTGAGAATCATTCGAACCTCCCGCATCAGCACGACGGAGAAAGCCACCGGGCAACCGAAAGTCACCCAGCCGCAAATTTGATACAAAGATACGGCTATTCTTGGACGAGAGCCAGATCTGCGAGAGCAAAGTCTGTGTATAGATGGGTAAAGGGGCTTAAACCAAGACTCGCGGATCGTGACATATGAGGGAGCCCTGTCATTGCGAGGAGCGAAGCGACGAAGCAAACCAGGAGGGCCGCAAGGGACTGGATTGCTTCGCTTTGCTTGCAATGACGGCGCCAGCATGAGGTCCCAATAAAGAGAGCTGGTCTTACCCGGAGACATTTCGTCGCGCGCCAATTGCGCGGAAAAAACCATTCATCGCTTGGCGGCAGAAAAGCGCATCTGACCTTTGAACTCAAGGATCATGACCGCCGGAGGCGGCGGCGCTTCGCGCCGTCCTTGACTTCAAAGTTCAGATACGCTCGGGTCAGCCGTGCGATGAATGGGGTGGTGTGGCCGGGGCGGCCGTTTCTTTGGCTGATAAGGCGACTCAGACGCAGGTTTAACGGCAGATGCCAAAGGATTCTGCGAGCGGGGAAAGACCGCGACGCTCCTTTATTGTGCACCGAAGCTCGCACATGCGCCCACCTTCGCTCAATTTGTTACGGGATTATTGGTATCAAGAGGTCATACACATCATTCAAATAATTGC
>DATJLX010000130.1:0-21712 GCA_035509135.1 Methylocella sp. | reverse complement strand
AGGCGCGCATTGAAATCCACGATCAAACAGGATCTAGCGCAACCCTTCTGGTGTGAACCACATTCGCCGTTGCGCTTCACATCACATCCCTATTCGGTTTTAGGGGCGGGATGTCGCTACCAGGAGAAGATGCATGGATCTGGTGGTTCTGCCGATGCGGGACTCGACTGAGTCACGAGGACGGCTCCGCTCATGGCGGCGATTGTCAAAATGGCAAGGAGAAATTTCTTCATAATGCCCTCTCATCAATAAAAACGGCAGCAAATCCAATTTAGCGACAATAGGCACGGGGGCAAAGCGATCTGTGCCGAACGCACACAACTATTCCGGCGTCGCCATGGTCAACGGGAGTCAAATGGTGCGGCCAAGAGGACTCGAACCTCCACTGGTTTCCCAACTAGCACCTCAAGCTAGCGCGTCTACCAATTCCGCCATGGCCGCCATTATCTCTGCCTGGAAATGCGCGAAGGCACCGCAGGGACAGGCGCGTCGTCTAACAAATCGGCGCCAGGGTGGCAAGGCCGGGCAGGGGCGCATACTTTCGCAGAGGAGGCTATAGAAGAGCATGCTGGATGAAAATTCACTTTCTCGCATGCTGCCCCGCGACGCTTCGCTTGTCGAATGGCGGATCTCGGACGGGCTTGTTCCTTACGAGGAGGCCGTGGCCTTCATGGAGGAGCGGGTGGCGGCGATAGCAGCGGGCATGGCCCCCGAACTCATCTGGCTCCTCGAACATCCGCCACTGTACACGGCGGGGACGTCGGCGCGTCAGGTGGATCTCTTGGAGGCGTGTTTTCCGGTGCATAAGAGCGGCCGCGGCGGGCAATTCACCTACCATGGGCCGGGCCAGCGGATCGCCTATGTCCTGCTCAATCTTAACCGCCGCAAGCCCGATCTGCGCGCTTTCGTCTGTGCACTGGAGACATGGATCATCGCGGCACTCGGGACGCTTGGCGTCAAGGGCGAACGGCGAGCGGGCCGCATTGGGGTCTGGGTCGGGCGGCCGGACAAGCCGCGCGGAAGGGGAGGCGAGACCGCCGAAGACAAGATTGCTGCGATCGGCATCAGGGTCCGGCGCTGGATTTCCTTTCATGGCATCGCGCTGAATGTTGCATCGGACCTGTCGCATTTTGAGGGAATCGTGCCTTGCGGCATTGCGGACGCGCATTTGGGCGTGACGAGTCTCAGCGATCTTGGCGTGTCAGTGAGCATGGGCGAGGTCGATGCCGCGCTGCGCGGAACCTTCGAGCCCATTTTCGGCAAGACGGCGCGCGTGTAAATATTCACTCTTGTCCCTGCTGCTCGACGAGCAGATCGAGCGGGTAGCCCTGAAACGCCTTGTCGATGGCGAGCACGACATGGCCGTGAAATTTTTCGACACCCAATTCACCACGGCTCATATAGTCGCTGAGCTCATTGTAATGGTCGATGTCGCGGCAGATCACTCGCATCAGATAATCGATCCGGCCGCCGATTTTGTAGCATTCCAAGACCTCGTTGCGTTTGCGAATCGCGGCGAGAAACCGCTCGAAATCGGCTTCGCGGTGGTTTTCAAGGATGACCTCGACGAGAAGCATCACCGTACTTGAAATTTTCGAAAGGTCGAAATCGGCGAGGTAGCGCCGGATCAGTCCGGCCTTTTCGAGCGATTTGACCCGCTCCAGGCAGGCGCTCGGCGATAGATGCACGGCTTCCGCGAGGTGGACATTGCTGATCCGCGCGTCGAGCTGCAACCGTGTCATGATTTTGAGGTCCATTTCGTCGATCCTGTGCCGGCGCGTCATGGCTCTCTCGCTCGTCGTCGAAATAAAAATACTACGTTTAAACGCTAGCTGGTCAGAACGACCCTTGCGCATTTTCATCCGGCAAACGCGCTTCGTCGCGGATATTCTGCACAGAAATAGCCCAATTTCCGGGATAAGAGCACCGTTTTCCATGTCAAAATGCTGTTTTAGTGCAACCGGGAGTCCGCCATGTCCTTGCAAATCCCTATGACCACGCAGGGCGTGATCGCCAGGGAATCCCGCTTTGGCGCGAAGAATTACGCGCCGCTTCCGGTTGTCCTGGCAAGGGGCTCGGGCGCCCATCTCTTCGATACCGGCGGCAAGCGCTATATCGATATGATGAGCGCCTATTCGGCGGCGAGTTTCGGCCATCTGCATCCGCGTCTCGTGAAAGCGATGAAGCGTCAGCTCGAACGCTTGGATATTGTCTCAAGGGCCTATTATTCGGACAATCTCGGGCTCTTCTGTGAGGAACTCGCGGGGCTTGCCGGGCTCGATGCCTGTCTGCCCATGAACACCGGCGCCGAGGCGGTTGAGACCGCGATCAAGGCGGCGCGCCGCTACGGCTACGACCAGCTTTCAATTCCCGAAGACCGAGCGGAAATCATCGTTGCCAAGGGCAATTTTCACGGCCGCACGACGGCTATCATTGGTTTTTCCAGCGAGCCATCCTACCGGCGGGGTTTTGGGCCTTTTGCGCCGGGGTTCGTCACGGTGCCGTTTGGCGACGTGACCGCGCTGGAAGCGGCGATTGGACCATGCACTGCCGCTGTTCTCATCGAGCCTGTTCAGGGCGAAGCCGGCATTGTGGTGCCGCCAGGGGGCTATCTCGCAAGCCTTCGGCAGATCTGCAACCGCCATGGCATTTTGTTGATTTTTGACGAGGTCCAGTCGGGCTTCGGGCGCACGGGTCGGAATTTCTGCTTCGAGCATGAAGAGGCGAGGCCAGACGGTCTCATTCTTGGCAAGGCGCTCGGCGGCGGCCTGATCCCCGTCTCGGCCTTTGTCGCGCGGCGTGCCGTCATGGATGTTTTTGACCCCGGGAGCCATGGCTCGACCTTTGGTGGCAATCCGCTGGCGGCGGCAGTCGCGCGCGAGGCGATCCAGGTTCTCCAAGATGAGGACCTCGCGCTTCGCAGTCAGGTGCTGGGGAAAACCTTGCTCGGCGCGCTGGCTGACATTCGCCATCCGGCCATCGTCGCGGTGCGGGGCAAGGGGCTTTGGGCGGGGGTCGAGCTCGATCCTTCGCGAGCCGGAGCAAAGGAGATTTGCACGGCGATGATGCGGCGCGGCGTTCTCACCAAGGAAACCCATGACACCGTGATCCGGTTCGCGCCTCCGCTCGTCATTGAGGAGGCCGATCTCTTGAGCGCGGTTGAAGTTTTCCACGACGCACTCGAGGAAACTGCCGCGCCCTTCCTTTGACGTGCATCTTGGGACGCGGTTTTCTTGACAAATGGGCCGCGATTCGTATGGTCTCGGCCTGCCCATCACACCCAGGTTTGGCCCGGGCCGTATGCCGCATGGCGGGAATGCGCTTTGCGCGGAACTGAAGGAACCTAAGAATGGCCAAGGCCGCGATGATCAAGATTAAGCTTTTGTCCACCGCGGACACCGGCTATTTCTATGTGACCAAGAAGAACGCCCGCACCAAGACGGAAAAGCTGGCGTTCAAGAAATATGATCCCGTCGCGCGCAAGCACGTCGAGTTCAAGGAAACCAAGATCAAATAGTCTGGCTTGTTTGAAAGTCACGCGACGGCGCGGAAGCGCATTCCGAGTGCCGCGAGATAGGCACCGCGCGCCTCCGGCAGGGCTTGTCCGCGTGGTCCGAAGAGATCGCGCGCCAGAAAAAAGCCGGTCAGTTTGAAACCATCCCGGATGGCGGCGGGCGGCGGATCTTCTACCGCGATTCCGTCCCGCAGAAAAGAAGGCAAAGGCAGGAGACGTGCCTTATAGGGTTCCCCCGCCGCTTTCGAGACGGCACGGCCGGACTTTGGCGACACATAGACGAGATCCTGGGTTGCGCCCGTCGCGGCGCATGTCTCGAGATCAAGGCCAAACCCCATTTGGGATAGAATCTCGGCCTCGAAGCGCACGATCAGCGGGGCCAAACTCTCCGGTCTGTCGATGCCGCCTGCTATGCGCACCGCCGTCTCATAAAGCGCTGGGTGCGGATCGCGCTCGGCAGCGAGACGCAGCAAGGCCGCGACGTGACAAACCGCATGCAGCGCTTCCGCGCTCGTCATCAAACGCGCGGTGCGCAAAGCAATGGGTTCGACGGAAAATGTGCCGAGATGCTCGTCAAGCCGCGCCCGCCACACCAAATCGGCATGGTTGCCAGGCTGCAACAAGGGCTGCATGCGTTTGGAGCGGCCACCCCTGACGAGCCCGAAATGGCGGCCATGCGCGCGGGTCATCGCCTCGACGATGACACTCGTCTCGCCATGCTTCCTTGTGCCGAGGATAAGGCCGTCGTCCCGCCATTCCATATTGAGCATGTTCCATGATTACAGCGAGCATTATTGATCACTATATAAGATGATGATTAAAATATATTGGCTTGCTTCAAGAATTGATTATTGTGAAATATTGTTAATTTCCTTCTGTACATCATTATTCGCCAAAACGGAGCTGACAAGGCAGGCCGCGAAACCGGAAGAGTTTGCGCAACCGCCCAAGGCGGAGTGGATCCCCGCCGCGATCGTTGTTCCGCATATGTTAATATCACCTAACTTTATGTTCCCTCCCAGCCAGGCCGGCGGCCGATTGATAGTGAGTTTGCACGGTAAAGTGAATGTCCATACGTGATTTTTACCATAACATTTCTTATTATTGCTATTATTACTAGAAACTGAGAAGTTTTCCAGCGCATCTATGACGTATTCTGTTACTTTTTGTTCAGTTAGTATTTGATCCTGTAAGCTAGTAGAGATACAGTTCACAACAGTTCCTACAAACTCTTCTGCCATTGCTTTACGAATAATTTTTATTGTTGCAGTTTGCTGAACTTGAGGATAACCGTTGTTCGCATATAGCGAATCGCTACCTTCTCTCTGAGAAAATACGCGCAAAGCAAATATAACCACGAGCGATGATGCGACGCCCAGGCCGGCAATCATAAAAAGGAACCCGGAACTTGATTCTGGTTTGTCAGGCATCCGTTCCTCCCTTTTGTTTTTGTTTATAAAACCCTTCCCAGCTGGCATCCTCGGATAAAATACCGAACAGGTGCCCCTCAATCCCCTCTTTCAGATCAAACTGTTGAACTTTGGATACAGGGACGCAAGCGGGATCAAGACGACCGCCGCTCAAGGGATGAGCACAGTCGCGCCCGTCGTCTGGCGGCCTTCGAGGGCGCGATGAACATCAACGACATCGTCGAGTGGCAGAGTCTGGTGCAACGGAATTTTCACCGCGCCAGAGGAGACCGTGCGGAACAATTCGCGCGCCATTTTTATGAGATCCTCGCGTTTCGCCGAGTAGGTGTGGAGCGACGGGCGGGTGGCGAAGAGGGAGCCCTTCGTTGAGAGGAGCCCCAGGTTGAAGGCTTCGATTGGTCCCGAGGCGGAGCCGAAGCTCACGAACATGCCAAGCGGCCTCAAGCAATCGAGCGAGGCTGGAAAAGTTGCCCGGCCCACGCCGTCATAGACCACATCGCAAAGTTTTCCCTTGGTGATCTCCTTCACGCGCGCGGCAAAATCTTCTTCACGGTAAAGGATCACATGCTTGGCGCCGGCCTTCCTGGCGAGCTTGGCTTTGTCGGACGAGCCAGCCGTCCCAATCACTGTCGCGCCGAGCGCCTTCGCCCATTGGCAGAGGATCAGTCCGACGCCGCCCGCCGCCGCATGAACCAGAATAGTATCTCCCGCTTTCACCTTGAACGTCCGGCGCAGCAAATATTGCGCGGTGAGGCCTTTCAGCATGAGAGCTGCGGCGCCTTCATAGGAAATGCCCTTTGGCAATTTGACAAGATGATTCGCCGCGATCACCCGCTCCCCTGCATAAGCGCCCAAGGCCGTGCCATAAGCGACGCGGTCGCCAAGCTTGAAATCCGTCACGCCCGCGCCAAGGCCGATGATTTCGCCCGCACCTTCATTACCCGGCGTGAATGGAAGCGAGGGAACAGGGTAAGCCCCGCTGCGAAAATAGGTGTCGACGAAATTGACGCCGATCGCATGGTGGCGGACCAGCACCTGGCCGCGCGTGGGAGAAGGCGGTTCGATATCCTCGATCCGCATGACCTCCGGCTCGCCAGTCTCGAAAACACGGACGGTCTTGGTCATGATATTTTATGGCCTTCGATGGAGATCCGTTAAGCTCAACACATAGTTCGCTGATTCGTTTTTCGTAGTAATAAGGAATCATGCAGCGACCATGTTATTCTGACAAGACATTGAGTAATGCCCCGGTTTGAGCTCCGTCGCTTCGCTATCAAAACAGACAAAAGTTGCGCTCATGTTTGAATCGCTTTCGAAACGGGGCTTTCAGGTTGAGTTTTTGTCCCACGCCAAAGCTATCTTAAGCCTTGATTTCCCTGATGCCGCGGCGGAGTTGGAAGAGGCGCTCGGTGAACTGTCTATTCCTATTGAAGAAATCATCGGATCAGGCGGCGGCGAAGCGAAAGGTACCCAACGTCTTCGGCGATCCCTTGCTTTTCTCGGCTGGAACAAGATTAACTTTACCATCGAAAAGCGGATCAACGGAGTCCCAAAAGAATCCATTTCACATGAAGTCGATCACGTCCGCCAATTTCCGGATGGCCGTGTGATCGCGTTAGAAATCGAATGGAATAATAAGGACCCATTTTTCGACCGCGACCTTGAAAATTTTAAGCGGTTGCATGCGGAAGGGGCGATAAGCTTCGGTGTTATCGTCACACGTGGAGCTTCATTACAAGATCAGATAGTTGCAAATGTGCGTCGTTTTGCGATCGACAGAAATCTTGCGTGCTCAGATGATTTGCGAGCTATTGGGCTCAATCCGACACGGCGTCAAATAGATGATGTCACCCGCCGTGTGCGAAACGGTACGCCATTCACGGATGCTTGGTCTGCTTCTTTTGTGCAAGACAAATACGGTGCGGCTACCACGCACTGGAAAAAGCTCGAAGACCGCGTCAGACGGGGTGTCGGGAACCCATGTCCGTTGCTATTGATTGGCCTGCCATCGAGCATCTTTACCTTTGGGGAGCACCTCGATACGGAAGCTATTGTCAGCGGAGATGACTCTGCGTTGTGATCACGCTGTTACAAACAGTTTCGCGCGTTCCGACGCAGAGTTATGCGCGTAGGTCTTCCAAGCCGGTTCATATGAATTGTCCGCCTGGTTGCCCCATGTCTCCCAGCGTGGACGAGTGCCGCGACCGAACAATTCCAGGTAGGGTCCTGGTGAACACGATTCAATAAGCGGATATTGCTCGTCGGGCTTTCGCGAATGTTCGCGTTTCCGTGTCGCCAAATAATTGACCTGTGTCCGGCCAGGGGGCAGGGTGTGCGCGCCTTTTCCCCGCGTGCCGAACAGAATCAATTCAGTGACGTTCCGAAAATAAAATCCAACACCGCGGCCGTCGGATCCGCCATCTTTCCGAACCTTATGCCACACAATATTGGCCTTGTAGGTAAAGCCCCACGCGGCCATCACACGAAGCCCATCGGGCAAGAGCGCGTTCGGACACCATAGATAAAGATGCGCGGTTGGGGCTGCGATCCCAGCCAGCGGCAGTTCGCAAATCTCGTCGAGAGACATGGTGGCGTAGCGGGAAAGGCGGCGATGCTCGGGCGCGACTTTCCCCGTTTTGTTTTGAAATCGCCAGGGCGGGTCGGCCAAGATCGTGTTAAATTGCCGCCCCCCCGTCAACTCCAAAAGGTCTTGGGCTGGAGAGGAGTTTTTGGTCGTGGCTCTCACGGCGATACCCGACTGAATGGTCAGCAAGCGGAACGAGCTGATTCGTTTATCCATTATCGTATAATTTATACCGCGAGGCTTTCGCCAGGCAAGCGATATACAAACCTATGTAGGTTCATCGGCGAGCATGGCAGCGATTTCCGCCTCGCAGACAAGCACCCCTTCAACGAAAGCGCGGCCCTGGTACCACCACATGGTGCGGCGCCGGTTGGTCTTCGTCATATGGAACTCGACACGATCGCCTGGTGTGACCGGTTTGCGAAACCTGGCCTTGTCGATGCTCAGGAAATAAACGAGTGGCGGCTTCTTGCCCGGTGAATGCGCGTTGACGCAGAGAACCCCGGCGGTTTGTGCCATGCCCTCGATCAGAAGCACACCGGGCATGACCGGACGCTCCGGGAAATGGCCCTGAAACTGCGGCTCATTGATGCTGACATTCTTGATGCCGATCCCGAATTCATCGCCCCGCGCTTCGATCACCCGGTCGACCATCAAAAACGGATAGCGATGCGGCAGGGACTGCAGCAAGCGCAGAATGTCGAATGTCTCGATCGTTGCCGCTTCAGCCTTGTTCATCGTGCCGTTCCTCCGAAGACCATGATCGATTCAAGGGCAATCCCGCAGGGCCTTTATCCTTTTGATTTCAAGATTGACGATCCTGTAGAATGAGAGGACCGAAAAGGAAACGCTCAAAGCGACAAAGTTGAAGCATGCCGGACGGTCATGCTTCAAGACCGGCAAAATCCTCGAGCCGCGCGCCGGCGGAAAAGCCTGTCTGCGCGGGGATGACGCAATGGCGGCCAATCGCGACGTTTTGAGCGATCCGCGCGAGATTACCGATGCGTGTCTCCTCCCCGATGACGGTATCGCCCACCGCGCCGCGATCGATGGTCGCGTTGGCGCCGACCTCGACGCCGTCCTGAATAATGACTCGGCCAATTTTCGGTGCCGTGAGAGGCAAGGGGAGGGCGGTAGCGATGCCGGAACGGCCAAAATCCATGCCGGACTGGCCAATGCGGGCACCCGGATGCACAATCACTTTATTGCCAATTAAAGCGTGGCTGATCGTGACTTGTGGTGCGATCAGGCAATTGCGGCCGATGCGGACATCGGAGCCAATCACGCTGTTTGCGCCAATGATGGAACCAGAGCCGATTTCGGCGCGCGGGCCGATGACCGCGCCGGGGTCGACGATCACACCTTTTTCCAGCCGTGCTTCGGAATGGATCGAGGCGCCAGGATTGATCCCAGCCGTGCCAAGCAATGATTTTGGCTCTACTGCCTGTGGGAACATCCTCTGCAGGGCTAGGGCGTAGCCGCGGGCAGGGTCTTCCATCACGAGCGCCACAATCGCTAGCGGCAGGCGCGGTGCGAGAGCCCGCGTGACGAAGCAGGCCAAAGCGCGGCTTGTTATCAAAAATCCGGCGTTTTCGGAAGTATCAAGAAAAGTAAGTTCGGTAGGCCCAGCCTCGCCAAGTGGTGCAGCCCCCCTGACGATGGCCGATAGATCGTCGCTGTCACGGACCTCCGCACCGGTGCAAGCCACGATATCGGCGAGTGAAATTCCGTCGGCGGGCGGGAAGAAAACCGGTTCACTCATGCAAGGCATGCTCACGCTGGCCGACGTCGTGGCCCGCAAGAGGGAATTTGCGACGTGGGGGCAGGCGGGGACAGCCCCAAACCCCCGGACTCAACCTCAGCGCGGTCAGGCTCGCAGCGAGGAATGCGCATCTGGTTGCACAGGCGATTTGTCAGAAAGTGGTGCCGCCGGTAAAGCGGAAGAACTGAGTTTGATCGACTTGACTCTTGGTGATGGCCTTGGCGAAGTCGAACCGAATTGGCCCGAGGGGTGACGCCCAGATGATCGATCCGCCAGCGGAGGTGCGGATCAATGTCGAGTCGCCGCCGACAAGGAGGCAATTGCTTTGCGAGTAAGGCGGGACGTAAGGTCCCCCCGAGCACACGCCCGTTGGACTGAAATTGGTCCGGCCCGTATACCCATACAATGTTCCGGCATCGGCGAAAATGGCGCCTTTTAGCCCGAGATCCTTTGGCAGGCCATAGAGGGGGAACTGCACTTCCACACTGGCACCATAATAGACAGTGCCGCCGAGCGGATTGCCCTGTGGGTTGCCGGAACTGATGTCGCGCGGACCGATACCGCTGGGAGCGAAACCGCGAACGAGGCTTGGCCCCAAGTTGAAATTGTCGACGATGCGGAGTTGGCTGCCGCCAAAGCTCTGTAGGTCACCGCCTTGCAGATGCACAAGCCCGACAATTTGATCCCATATCTCATGGTAGTAACGCAGATCGCCCGTGGTGCGAATAAAGCGCGTGTCGCCGCCGGCGCCCGCGACGTCCTGACGCAATTCGCTGAAAAAGCCGTTCGTCGGGCTTCTGTTGTTGTCAAGCGTATTATAGCCGAGCGTGTAGCCGAACATCGAGGTCACGAAGGGGCCCTGTGCTTCCTTGATCGCCAAGGATGCCTCGCCATTCGACAAGCAGTTCCACCAGAAGGTTGGCGTTCCCCATGGAAATCCTGGCGTCGTTCCCCAAACTGGATAGGTGCAATCGTTATAGGGTTGCGAAGAATTATTGGGGATCGAGATATCCGTGCGGTAAATCGAGTATCTCGGCGAGAAGGACAGTTCTTCCGTCACTGGCAAACCTAGGCGCAGCGTCGCTCCAGTCACAAAATTGCTGTAGTAAGAATATTGCCAGGGGTCTGTCTTCTTAGCGTAGAGATCAAAGCCCGCCGCAAGCCGTTCTCCAAGAAAATAGGGTTCGGTAAAACTGAAGTCGACACCGCGGCTGTACTGCCCCTCGGAGACGGCGAGCTTCACATATTGGCCGCGTCCCATGAAATTCGTTTCGGTCACCGAGACATCGGCAACGAAACCATCGGACGTCGAATAACCGCCGGACAGGGACAGAGAACCCGTCGGCTGATCCTCGACGTCGACAACCACGATCACCCGGTCGGGCGACGATCCGGGTTCATTGGTGATCTTCACTTTCTTGAAAAAACCAAGATTGTTGAGTCTGCGCTCGGCCCGGTCGATCAAGACGCGATTATAGGCATCCCCTTCGCCGATTTCGAATTCGCGGCGGATGACATAGTCGCGCGTCCGCGTATTGCCCCGCACGTCAATGCGCTCGATATAAACACGCGGTCCTTCTTCGAGGACGAAGGCGATGGTCACGGTCCGTGTCGCCGGATCGCGGTCGCCGCGCGGACGCACTTGAGTGAAGGGGTAGCCGTGCTTGCCAACTTCCTTGGTCAAGGCGTCGACGGTCTTTTCGACCATGTCACCATTATAGATTTCACCGGCAGAAAGACGCACCAGCGGGAGCAGCGAAGCCCCGTCGACATCGGGCAAATGCGATTCCACATTGACCGAGGCGACCGTATATTGAACCCCCTCTTCGACCGTGATCGTGATGATATAGCCGCCTTGGGCCGGGTCGAACTGGGCGTCGGAGCCAACGACACGAAAATCGGCATAGCCGTTCTTGAGATAGAACCGGCGGATACGCTCCAGGTCGGACGCGATCTTGTCGGGATCGTAAACGTCCGTCGTCTTGAAGAACGACAGGTAATTCATCTCCGTCGTCTCCATGAGATCGCGGAGCTTGCCGGAAGAATAGACATGGTTGCCGACGAAATTGATGGCCTTGACGCCGGTCTTCTCGCCTTCGTCGATGGTGAAGACAACATCGACGCGGCCGTTCGGAAGATCAACCGTCCGGGCGGTGACAGTGGCTGCCGCGTGGCCGGAACGGCGATAAATGTCCTTGATGCGTTCGATATCCGCGTCGACCATGGCTTGACTATAGGGTCCGCGCGATTTCGACTGAATTTCGGCCGTCAGCGTTTCCGTCTTGACCTTGCTGTTGCCTTCGAAGGCGACCCGATTGATGACGTTGTTCTCGGCGACGGTGATGATGACTTGGCCGCCGGCCCGGCTCACGCGGACATCGGAAAACAAACCCGTGGCATAGAGGTTCTTGACGCCCTTATTGATAGAGGCCTCATCCGTGCCGCTGAAATAGGCCGCGATGGTTTCGCTATCGATACGTTTGTTTCCATGCACGATAACGCCTTCAGCGAAGGCAGCAATAGTGCCGCCCGCCAACCAAGCGGAGGCAGCAAGTGATAATGCGATCCGGCCTTGAAACACACGCTTAACTCGCATCGTAAGACCGGCCCCCATTTGCACGAACGCTAAAAAAGTATGTCAGGTCTACTTCTTTGATTTTACAAGACTTACCGGATAGGGCAAGGCATTCAAGCATCTTCCCCGCCTCGTTATTAAAGGCTTTGCCATGCCTCGCAAATCAACATTCGTCCCATAGTAGCGTTTTCGAAGAAGCGTGGCAGGCAAGACACGCATCTCGGTGAGCAAACTCTTAATCAAGAGGGTTAAGAGTTTGCTTCCCAGACGCACCAATTTTTAAATCAACTGCCGCCTTGCCGTCGTTATGTCCGCCGCCGCTTTCTTTGTCCTTTCTCCGGCAAAAGATTTACCCCCAATGCATCAATTGACGGGTCAGGCGAAGGATATCGTTATAGGTGGCGAAGATCATCAAGCTCGTGACCAGCATGAGGCCGATCTTGAAGCCGAACTGTTGCGCCTTATCATTCATGGCCTTGCCGCGAATCACCTCCACCGCATAGTAGAAAAGATGGCCGCCATCGAGGAGCGGGATTGGAAAGAGGTTCAGCATTCCGACTGAAATCGACAGAATTGCGGCGAGGTTGAGCACGGCGGCAAGGCCGATCTTGGCCATGGCTCCGGAGACCTCGGCGATCCGGATTGGCCCTGACAGCTGATCGGTGGTTTCCGTCCCGGCCACCAAGCCCTTGAGATAGCTGCCAGTCCGCGCGACGACAAACCAGGTTTCCGATCCAGCGAGCTTGACCGAGTCGACAAAGCCATAATGCTGGGTATGCCAATTTTCCGGTTTACCCTTGGATTGGACGCCAAGGATACCGACACGCGTGGTGCCAAATGCGGTCACCACATCGCGCCGGCGAGGGGTCGCAACAAGGTCCATCAATTTGCCATCGCGATCGATGGTGAAGACCAGTTGCGTGTCGCTCGCGGTCTGCACGATACGTTGCATATCCTCGAAGCTATCAACTTTGGTTCCATCGATGGAAATGATCAAATCACCCGGCTGAAACCCGGCCCCTTCGGCGGCGCTGCCTGCGGCGACACTATCAACCTTGGGCAAAAGAATGGCGCGCCCATTCACATAAAAAATGCCAGTGAAAATGACGATCGCCAAAATGAAGTTGGCGATGGGACCCGCGGCCACGATGGCTGCCCGCTTCCAGACTGTTTGGGCAAAGAAACTGACCGCCCGCTCCTGCGGTGACATGGCGGTGGCGGCCGCCTCATCGGTCATTGAGGCGCCGTTGGCATCGCCGTGGAACTTGACATAGCCGCCAAGCGGCAAGGCTGCCAAGCGCCAATGAGTGCCATAGCGATCAGTGAAGCCAAAAATCTCCGGGCCAAAGCCAAGCGAGAATGCGTCGACTTTTACGCCACACCAGCGGCCGATCAAAAAATGGCCAAGCTCGTGAAAGAAAACCACCAGGCTCAAGACGAAAAGGAAAGGCAATACGTATCCAGCGATCGCCCAAAGATGCGTAAGGATAGACATTTGAACTCCTAACCGGTCTTCACGAAACTTTCGGCATGGCCCCGAAGATTTCGCAGTGCCTTGACACGCTGTTTCGCTGGCCAACAAACGGAAGGCCGGGGCGTTCCCTCCTCGCGGCGGCGGTTCCCGCCACGCGAAACCTCATCAGACAAAACTGCACAGGAGAAGCGTCTAGGAAACGAACACGGCCCTGCCAAAATCACCTTGAGCCAAGCAGCGGAGGCGCCGGTATCCATGATTTTTTAACTTCACGAGTGCGTTTTGCATAGTGTGTCATATCGTCGGTCGTGGACAGCCTCGCATTGCAATTTTCTTAAACTTTGTCCACATTCGCGGAGAAAAGCGAGAAATTTGAGGCGGCTTGAGAAACTGACAAATCCTGGCACGGGACATTGCCAGAATGTCAGGCGGCCACGGGGCCGGGTGCGTTTCATGCGCATGGCACCCCGGCGCTTGAAGCCGCCCGCCTTGCGAGAACCGAGCGCGACCTGTCGCGCACTGCATGATCCATGGCGAGAGCGTCGGCCACTGTTTGCGGCTCGTGCGCGACGCCATCGGCAAGCGCCGAATTGCAAGCGTCTTCGACCATTCGGGCGATCTCCTGAAACGAAATCAGCCGGTTTAAAAAAGCCTCGACGGCGATTTCGTTGGCAGCATTCAAGACCGTGGGGAGGCCGTGGCCAACCCGTAAAGTGTCGAGAGCGACGCGCAAGGCGGGAAAGCGGTCGAAATCCGGGCGCTCGAAGGTAAGTTGCCCGATGGCTGTCAAGTCAAGCCGGCGCGCAGTGGTCGCGCTTCGCTTCGGATAAGAAAGACAATGGGCGATCGGAACTTTCATGTCGGGAGCCGCAAGCCCGGCGGTGACCGAACCATCTGTGAAGGCGACAAGACCATGCACGACCGATTGCGCATGGACGACAATATCGAGCCGGGCCACCTCGATACCAAATAAATAATGCGCTTCGATGACTTCGAGGCCCTTATTCATGAGGCCGGCGGAATCGACGGTGATTTTGGGGCCCATCGACCAGTTTGGATGATTGAGGGCCTGTTCTGGAGTAGCTCTCGCGATGGCCTCACTGGTCCAGGTGCGGAACGGTCCGCCCGAAGCGGTCAGGGTGATCCGCTCGATCGTATCGAGGCTCGCTTCGCCCATCGCCTGAAAAATCGCGTTATGTTCGCTGTCGACGGGCAGCAGCTTGGTGCCGGAAGCCGCAGCCTGGCGCATGAAAGGGGCACCAGCGCAGACCAGACATTCCTTATTCGCGAGGGCAACCGTGCGACCGGCGGAAAGTGCCGCGAATGTCGGTCGCACGCCCGCAGTTCCAGCGATGGCACCCATCACAATGTCGGCGGGACGGAGGGCCGCCTCGACGACAGCCGCATCGCCGGCCGCGGGTTCGATCGCGGTGCCGGCGAGGGCGTCCTTCAATTCGGCATAGCCGCGCGGGTCGGCGAGGGCGGCGAATTTCGCGCCGAGGTCACGCGCAAGCCGTGCCAAAGCCGTCGGATCCCGGCCGCCCGCGATGGCCTCCACCCGGAAGCGGCCGCCGGCGCCGGAAATGATTTCCGCCGTTGACCGGCCAATCGATCCGGTCGCCCCGAGGATGACCACGCTCCGGACTTCAGCTTCGGCCGCTGGTTCTTGATTGCGGGATTGTAGGACGTTCTTCATGCCGCCTTCGTTGGCCTCATTCCAATGGTCATTTAGCTTTTTCGAGCGGGCGAAACAGAGTTCATACGCGGGTGCATCGCGAAGAAGTGATCGGCCTTTTTTCGACTCCAGCAGGTTCCAACGCTATCAGGGCTAGCATGAGCCACGCAAAGCCAGTTTGTCATCTGGAGAGGATGCCGTCCATCTAAATCCAAACGAAGAAAGCCGCCGCGATCAAATCAAAACGCGCTTGAGTTTATTCAAAATATTATTAAAAGTTTCGACAGTTTAGTTCCGCCATCCAAGCAAAGGATAGGCGAATAGCTCTATTGGAGTTCGATTTCGCATGACGCTATTCTGCGGATCTTTAGGGGGGCCGGCTGATGGTATGGAAAGAACCATCGGGAGAATAGTCGAAATTGCATTGGCTGGTGGGGAACGTCTGGCATCCTAAAGACGCCGTCTTTCTAAAAACCAAGGAACAAGCCCGCCGCAACCGAATCAAAGCACCGCGAGACTCCGATAAGAGCGGCGAAAGCCGCGGCGGCAATAAATCCGTCAAGCCGGTCCATGAAGCCACCATGGCCTGGAATGAGGCCACTCGAATCCTTGACGCCGAAGCGCCGCTTGACCCAGGATTCGAAGATGTCGCCGCCCTGCGAGATCGCGGCGGCGGCAAGGCCGAGCCCAAAAAGCGGCAGAATTCGCTCCGGAACGGCTTGTCCGCTGACGCCCACCGCCACACCAATCAGCGCGCCGGCAAAGACGCCAGTGAGGGTGCCGGACCAGGTTTTCGAGGGCGACACTTTCGGCCAAAGCTTGGCGCCTCCGATCAGGCGGCCCCCGAAATAAGCGAAAACATCGGTGCCCCAGACAATTGCGAACAGCCAAACGATCGCCCTGGTTCCATATTCGGCGGACCCATGCAGAGCCGTGATGGAAACGAACAGCAGGCCCGCATAGATCATTCCGCCAAAAGCCCATATCCGCCGCCCGCGACCCGCTGCCAGCGCCATGGCAAACCCGCAACCGGCAAGGATTGCCCATGCGATGCCGAAGATAGCCTTGATTATAAAAAAGGCGCTCAGAACGAGCCCAAAACCAGCAAGGAGCAGCCTGATGCGGGGATTGGGAGCGGCGATCAGGAGTTGCCATTCGCCACCGACCGCCAAGGCAGCGCAAAGCCAAATCAGATCGAAAACCAGACCGCCCAACCAAACGGAAACAAGGGCCGCCGTCATCAAGACGAGGGCCGATGCAAGGCGCGGCAGGAGATCAGCCAAGCCACGCCGACCGAAAAAACTGGGCGCCGGAGAAATTTTGTGTGGCGCGCCGGGAGCATTGTTCATCATGGCAAACGGAGGGCCTTTGGTGGCATCCTTATGTCTTGGTCACGCCAGCCAGCAATTTACCATTCCGGTATTGCCCCGTCACGCCGCCAAACCGCCGTTCCCTCGCTGAAAACTCCGCCAAGGCCGCCGAGAAAGCCTGCCGGTCGAAGTCAGGCCAGTGCATAGGAAGGAAGACGAACTCGGCATAAGCCGCCTGCCACATGAGAAAATTCGACAATCTTTGTTCACCCGACGTTCGGATGATGAGATCGGGATCGGGAATGCCCGCTGTATCGAGATGGCGGGCGAGCAGCGTCTCGTCGATATCGGAGGCCGCGATCAGTCCCGCCGCTGCCTCTTGCGCCAAAGCCCGCGCTGCAGCGGCGATCTCCTGCCGGCTCCCGTAGTTGAAGGCGACGATCAAAGTGAGGCGCGTATTAGCCCTTGTCAGAGTCTCCGCTTCCTCAAGCAGGGCACGGATGTCTCCCTTGAGATTGTCGCGGGCGCCAATCACCTTGACCTTAATGCCAGATCTGTGCAAGTCATTGAGGTCATTACGGATAAAGCGCTTGAGAAGGCCCATGAGGTCGGCGACCTCTTCGACAGGCCGGTTCCAATTTTCCATGGAAAAGCTGTACACCGTCAAATAGTCGAGTCCGAAGTCGATTGCCGCGCGCACCGTTTCGCGAAGCGCTTCTACCCCGCGCCGATGTCCTTCGATCCGTGGCAGCCCGCGCCTCGCGGCCCAGCGTCCATTGCCATCCATGATCACACCGACATGGACAGGCGCGCCAGATCGACGCTGTTGGGCGGGAGGCGCCGTCTCATCCTTAATCATGGATGACATGGTCATGTCAGGGCCCGCCAGCCACCGGTGCCATCCGTCCCCCTGACACCCTCTCTATCTAAGCAAGGCAATCCATCCGTCATGCAATCTGTCTTTCATCGGACTCCTGTGCCACGCTTAAGCTCGCCGGCACAAACATCGAAGGTTCCGCGAGGATGCGGGCCTCCCTTGGCGCCGCAAGTCTGGATCTCCCACCCCTAAAGTCCTCACTCCTTATAACAGAATAACAGATCGGAGCGGCTCACACTTGCATGATTTCAGTTTCCTTTGTGCTCAGCGCGGAATCGATCTCCTCAATAAAGTGATCTGTCACTTTTTGGACCTCGCTTTCATGACGTTTTTCGTCGTCCTCGCTGATTGACTTATCCTTGAGCAGCTTTTTGAGAATGTCGAGACCATCGCGCCGGACATGCCGGACCGCGATGCGGGCCTCTTCCGCGTATTTATGCGCGACCTTCGCCATTTCCTTGCGCCGTTGCTCGTTGAGCTCGGGAATCCGAATCCGCAAGACTTGACCTTCGACGGTCGGGGACAGGCCCAGATTGGCATTGCGGATGGCTTTGTCGACAGCGCCGACCATGGCTTTGTCCCAAACCTGAACGGACAGCATGCGGGGCTCTGGCACGCTGATTGTCGCCAGCTGGTTCAACGGCATGGTTTGGCCATAGGCCTCGACATGCACGGGTTCGACAAGGCTCGCCGTCGCACGCCCGGTTCGCAAACCGCTCAACTCGTGCTTCAACGTCGCGATTGCGCCTTGCATGCGCCGCCGCAGATCGGAAATGTCAAATTCAGTGTTCATCTTGGAACCCTTTGAACCCGCAAATGTCTCTTCCCTGCGGGGCTCTTGACTTAGCCCATGTAAGGGATCGCGCCAATGGATGAATTAGGGTGAGACCAAAGTGGCTTTGCCGCGTCCCTCGAGCGCCGCGAGGATCGCGCCCGGTTCTTTGATCGAAAAGACGATTATGGGAATTCTGTTCTCCCGTGCAAGCGCGAAGGCGGCGGTATCCATGACCGCGAGATTTTTGGCGATGGCTTCGTCATGCGTCAATTGCTCATAGCGCGTCGCGGTAGGATCGCGCTTCGGGTCCGCCGAATAGACTCCATCAACCTGGGTCGCTTTCATGATCAGGTCGCAGGACAGTTCGGCGCCGCGCAATGCCGCCCCGGTATCGGTTGTAAAGAACGGATTGCCGGTGCCGCCGGCCAGAACCACGATCCGGCCCTTGCCAAGATGATGCAAGGCTGCCTGCCGCGAATAGGCCTCGCAGAGGGCGGGCATCGGTAAAGCCGAGAGGGTGCGTGCCGTCTGGCCTTGTTTTTCGATTGCATATTCGAGGGCGAGAGCGTTCATCACCGTCGCCAGCATGCCGATCGAATCGGCGCGGGCGCGTTCAATGCCCTTGTCGGCGCCCTCGATACCACGAAAAAAATTGCCGCCACCAACAACGACCGCGACCTCGACACCGCGCACCGCCGCACTCGTCAAATCCGCCGCGATCCGGGCGAGCGTGGCTTGATCAAGACCATGGCTTTGCACGCCCATGAGGGCTTCACCCGAGAGCTTGACGACAACGCGCCGCCACGCCAAAATTTGTGATGGAGATTTGTTCTCGCGAGGTTCGTTCATCAAGACTCCATTCTATTGCTGCATGCGTGCGATTGCAAAGTTAACACTTAGGTTCGCGCGCAAGAGTAACTGCATTTCCTGTCATTAAGATTGCTTGAAGATGGGTTCCGCCAACTCCAGCCTGTAGAATAATAACGCGAGAGTTCCATAGTCATCTTATTTGAAATTATTTGAAAATGCGGGCGAGATTGACGGAAATTGCCATGAACCCTACCATCAGAAGAGGGGGACGATGGGGTGCGATCCCGGCAAAGCGATCCCGGCAAAGACATGGGCGGAGGTTCAAACGATCGCCAGCTTGGCATGCACAGGCCGATCACCCGGCGCGATTTTCTCGATGGAGTCGTGGTCGCGGCAGGCGCGGCGGTCGTCGAAGGCGGCGCCGGACAGGCGCTTGCCGAGGTTCCAGTCTACCCGCCGGCGTTGTTGCGCCTGAGAGGCCAGACCGATGCGGATTTCCAAGCCCTGCATGCGATCCGCGATAGCACGTTCTGGGACCGGGCCGGTAAGTCCGACGCCACTGGAGAGCATTATGACCTGATTGTCGTCGGCGCTGGCATCAGCGGACTCGCCGCCGCATTTCTCTTCCGCCAGCGGATCGGTGCCAAAGCGCGAATCCTGATCCTCGAGGGCACGGATGATTTCGGCGGCCATGCCAAGCGCAATGAGTTCACGGCCTCGAACGGGCGCCTCCTCATCGGCTATGCCGGCTCGCAGACGCTGCAGTCGCCGAGTTTCTTCACGCCGGCGGCCGCCAAGTTGATCGCCGACGTCGGCATCGAGCTCGGCCGCTTCAAGGACTGGTACGACCGGGGCTGGAATGAACGCCACAAGCTTGCCGAAGGAGTGTTCTTCCGCAAAGAGGACTTTGGCCAAGACGTCACCCTCCGGACCAGCGAGAAAGCCGCCGATTGGGTGCCGAACGCGCCGCTGAGCGAAAGGGCGAAGCGCGCCCTGATCGCGCTCATCGACGCCCCGGGAGATTATCTTGCCGGCAAGAGCCGCGCGGAGAAGCACCGGATCCTTGCATCGACGACCTATGCCGATTTCCTCACCAAAATCGCCGGTGCGGACCCTCAACTCTTGTTTTATTTCCAGAAATCGACAGCCGAATATTTCGGCGCCGGCATCGATGCGACGTCCAGCATTGATGCCTGGGCGGCCGGCCATCCCGGCTTCGCCGGCATGGACCTCGGCGACGCCGTCGACCCGGTCATGAGCCCGTCGGGCCGTCTCCTGTTTAAAACACCGGACGAATACATTCATCATTTCCCCGACGGTAACGCCTCCCTCGCCCGAGCCCTCGTCCGGGCGCTCATTCCGGCGGCCGTGGCGGGGACGACAATGGAGGATCTCGTCCTCAACAAGACCGTTTATAGGCGTCTCGATGAGGCATCGAGCCGCGTGCGCATTCGTCTGCGGTCGCCCTGCGTCCGGCTGCGCCATCTTGGCGAGCCTTCAACGGCAAGGACTATCGAGGTGACCTATCTGCAAGACGGGCGTCTCAAAACCGTGACCGCCGGGCACATGGTGATCGCTTGCTGGCACCGTGAGATCCCCCTTATCTGCGACGAGATCGGTGAAGCGCAGAAAATGGCGTTCGCCGATCAGCAAAAGGTGCCGCTTGTCTATGCCAATGTGCTGATCCGCGATTGGTCGGCCTTCAGCAATCTCGGTATTTCCGGTTTCACCGACCTGACCGGCTTTTGGGGCGGTGCCTTCCTCGACTATCCCGTCTCCGTCGGCTCCTATCGTTTCCCCGAGGATCCCGCCGAGCCGATGCTCCTGCATCTGCCCAAGGTCGCCGTCGGCGGTGGCGGTGCTTCGCCGCGCGAGCAGAGCAGGGCGGGCCGATTCGCCCTCGTTGCGCTTTCCTTCGAAGACTATGAACGTGAGATTCGCGACCTCCTTGCCCGCGCGCTTAACAAGGGCGGCTTTGATCCGGCCGGCGATATCGAAGCCATCACCGTCAACCGCTGGTCGCATGGCTATAGTTATGAGTACATGCGTCCTTGGGATGCTTACTGGCCATCGGGTTCGATGCCGATCGCCATCTCGTGCAAAGGCTGGGGGCGGATCGCGATCGCCAATGCCGACGCCGGCGCCTATGCCTATGCGCATTCCGCCATCGACCAGGCGGCGAGGGCCGTCACGGAGCTGTTGGGTCCCGTTGCGGGAGCCCCGGAATTTGCCACTTTCCCAGGCCCGCCCCTCGATAAGATCGGATTGTGAGCGAAGGGATTGTGAGCGAAGAGCGGCGTTGAAAAAGTCGTACCGCGCGCGGCTGCGCGGATCTCCGCAGCGCCATGACTTTCGTGGCGTTTGTGCAAGCTGTCCCACCTCGTCCCCGGCACCGGGTTTTCATGCCGTCTCGATCCCCCGCCGCGCATCTGCTTGGCAGAAAACGAGGGATATTTGTCCTTGTGACGGATGCGATTGCGGATGAACATAGTGCTTCAACATTTGATCCCTGGCCGATCATGATGACATCCCATGGCTCGCTCTCCCAGAGGGATTTTCGCAGGTTCGAAACGGCGCATGAGTCTGGACCGCGAAGTCAAGCAATCATGTAAGACGAATGTCCGATGCGGCAGGACCGCAAAGCTGCCATCCTTTAGAGGGTCGGGGGCCATGAACACTTATACACTCATCCAAGACCGATCATCACAAGAGATCACCAAGTCCCGCCGGATCGGAGTCTTGGTCTGGCCAGGTTGTGATGTTCTCGATGTCTGCGGACCCATCGATGTATTTTTTTATGCGAAATACTTTCTGCAGAGGTATGGGAGAATCTGCGAACCCGGCTACCAGTGTGATATCATTGCCGCGACCCCTGGACCGGTCAAGACGACATGCGGAATCGAGCTCATCGCGACCCACAGTTATT
>DATJLX010000129.1:0-3163 GCA_035509135.1 Methylocella sp. | reverse complement strand
CGTGCCCGGAGCAGCGCTCGATCACTTGCAGATTGGCCTCCGGGATGAGCTTCAGCATCTCACGTGCTTTTTGGCCCATGTTTTGCGCCCGCGAATGACAGGAAATGTGCAAGGCGACGCCGGCTTTCGCGACAGGCTCCATCCCCGGTGCGATTCCTTCCTTGCGGGCGATGTCAACAATATATTCACTGAGATCATAGGTGGCTTTCGACAAAAGTGTGATGTCGGGGTCGCCGGGCAAAATGAGCGGCCATTCGGATTTCAACATCAAGGCGCATGACGGCACCAGCGCGATGATGTCATAGCCTTGTTCGATGAAAGGGCGCAGCGCCATGGCGACGATTTTGGCCGCTTTCGCGACTTCCGAGATTTCGCCTTGCTCCAGCAGGGGCATGCCGCAGCAATGCGGATGCACGACCTGTGTTTCAACGCCGTTTTTCGCGAGCACGGCACGGGCCGAAATCCCGATGCCGGGCTCGTTGTAATTTGCAAAACAGGTCGCATAGATCACCGCCTTGCGGCCCTGGGCTGGCGCTTGACTATTGACCGCGGGCGGATTGTTCTTGCTCAGCTTTTCGAGTGTCGTCGCGCGGTATTTCGGCAGCAGGGCTTGTTTGTCGAGACCCGCCATCTTCTCGACGATCCTCCGCATGAATGGATTGGCCCTGTCCGTTGCCCAGTTGGCGAGCGGAGCAAAAAATCGCGCGGCCCTGCCATTGCGGTCGGTCTTGGCCAGTTCGCGATCTGCGGTCTTCGTCTTGCCTTGTTTTGCCTCGACGGCGCGAGCGCGCAGCATCAAATGCGGGAAATCAAGGTTGAATTCATGCGGCGGAACATAGGGGCATTTCGTCATGAAGCACATGTCGCAGAGCGTGCAAGCATCGACGACCGGCTTGAAGCCCTTGCTGTCGACCGTGTTCAATTCGCCATTGGGGGCGGCATCGATGAGGTCGAAAAGGCGCGGAAAGGACTCGCAGAGATTGAAGCAGCGGCGGCAGCCGTGACAAATATCGAACACCCGCCGCATCTCGGCGTCAAGTTTGGCTTCGTCATAAAAATCCGGGTTTTGCCAGTCCAACGGATGTCGGGACGGAGCGTCAAGGCCACCTTCACTCATGCGAATGCACTTCTCAAAGTAGGATAATAGCCAAGGAGAGGGGAAAGAGAATGGCCCGGAGGCAAGCCGGGCCATTATGGGTGTCAATAGAGGTCCGGGCGATCGACTCGCCGTTGGGAGAAACCATCTCGTGGCTGCACCTCCCAACACCGTGCGAAGGTTCCGCTTTTCTCAAAGCGAAGCGCGCGGTGTTGGGAGAGCAACCAACGGAAATTTCGTCTGAACGCCCGGGGAAATCCGCTATTTTTGCAAGTCATCAAGGGCTTTTTGGAAGCGGCCGGCATGCGAGCGCTCGGCCTTGGCGAGCGTCTCGAACCAATTGGCGATTTCCTCAAAACCTTCTTCGCGGGCGGTGCGGGCCATGCCGGGATACATGTCGGTATATTCATGCGTTTCGCCAGCGACGGCGGCGCTGAGGTTTTTCGAGGTTTCGCCGATCGGCAGGCCGGTGGCGGGATCGCCGACCTCTTCGAGATACTCAAGATGCCCATGCGCATGACCGGTTTCACCCTCGGCGGTCGAACGGAACACCGCAGCCACGTCATTGAAGCCTTCGACGTCGGCTTTTTGTGCGAAGTAAAGGTAGCGCCGGTTGGCCTGGGACTCGCCGGCAAAGGCGGCCTTCAGGTTATTTTCGGTTTTGCTGCCGTTGAGTGCTGCCATGTTCAAATTCCCTTTGAAAACAAAGAATCATAAAGCCAACGCTCCAGCTTCTCGATCGGGCTGGGCAGGGCTTAGAATTATTCTAACCGCTACCACGCCTGAGAGCAAGGGCATCCTTTTCTGCTCTATTCGAATCCTCCTTTGGCAATGAGACGGAGCCGCGACCAAGATTCTCAGATTTCTAAACAATGAGCGGTTGATGGTTCTTAAGATCCTGATATCAATGCGGTTTATCAGGAGCCATCCGTTGCCACACGGGGATTTTGGCTTTCATTGTGAGGCCGATTGGGCCGCGGCGGGAGGGAAGAAAAGGGTTCGGAAACCGCACGACTTGCTGGAGCGGGCGAGCCTTGGCCATGACAAAGGGTTCCGCTCGTTTGCAGCGCGGCATTAACGATGTTTCTAAATCCTTGCAATCACTCAGTTTGAATCCAACCATTCCGGTTGTAAAGTAAGATTTGGTTAACGGTTCCGCGTGGGATCGCTCATGTGTACCGCAGGGAGCTTTGTCTCCTTGCGAAGGAGTTTGTGAGAGGCGTCCGATGGCGAGTTCCAATAAAGCTCAAGATCCAGCAGCGGCAGCGCTTTTGGCCATCGAAGAGGCGTTGAATCTTCGCGCCGCAGGTCAAAACGATGAAGCTGGCGAAGCACCGGCCACTCCCCTCAACTCCAGCGCGGAAAAGCCGAAGGGACGGTTGCCGGGTGATCGCAATAACGCGGCTCCGCGCTCCGAACCTCCTCGGCGTTCACGTGATACCGCGCGGACCCCGGAGCCAGCGCTCACGGCGATCGACGAGGATCGATTATTCGGTCCTGCGCGCGCCAATTCCACGCAAGGCGGCGAGGAGGGACAAGCCCCGGAGCCCTCCAGCGCGGCCACGCCGCCGATCCTTCCGGCCAATGATGATCGTCAATCCGCTGGCGAGATTCTTCGTGCCTTTCAGACGCGTTATAATCGAAGCCCGGCCGTCTTCGCGGCCGGCTGTTCGGCGCTATGGGGGATCCTCACGCTCATCTATTTTATCGCCAATCGAACGGCTCTTTTCAATGGTTCATCAGGATCCGTGTTGCCGAAGCTCACTCTGGCCTTCATGACCATCGCGGGTCCCGTTATTTTCTTCCTGGTGACCGCGGCATTGCTCCGCCGGGGTCAGGAGATGCGGCTCGCCGCCCGTTCGATGACCGAGGTCGCACTCCGTTTGGCAGAGCCGGAAACCATCGCTACCGGGCAGATGGTCACGCTTTCCCAAGCGATCCGCCGCGAAGTGGCTTCGATGGGAGATGGCATCGAGCGCGCACTTGCAAGGGCGAGTGAGCTCGAGACCCTTGTCCGGTCCGAGGTTTCCAATTTGGAGCGGTCCTATTCGGATAATGAACGCCGCG
>DATJLX010000128.1:0-21150 GCA_035509135.1 Methylocella sp. | reverse complement strand
TCATATCAGGTCAATGATCACTTTCAAATTTACGGCTTGATCAACAATGCGCTCGATTACCGCGCCGCCACCTATGGCGCACTCTATGATACAGGTTCGACGACCAACCAGATCACTGGCGCTCCGATTCCGGGGCTCTTCTCGTCGAATGACCCGCGTGCGATTGCGATTACGCCACCTTTGGAAGCCTGGTTGGGTGTCAGGATGACATTTTAGAACGGATTCCGCTCATGTTGCCTATCCCGCGTGAGCGAAGAAATTGGCGCAGGCTTCGGGTTGCAATTGGCGGACGCACGATCACGCCCGCCCAGCCCATCGCACTTTTATGGCGGCGTGAAGGTGACTTTTTAGCGAAGACCACGAAGGGACAACGGAGGAGCCGCCGGGGATGCTTCGCGGCCAAGGGCAGGGCGATGTTCGAGCGCGGGCCTTTCCTTCGCAAGTTCCATGCGCTAGTTCTTGGGCGTTGCCACAGCTGCGCCCAGGAACAAACACGTTGGGACCTCCATGACAAATCCAGCCCGCTTCACGATCAACAGTCTCTTGGAGGGCAAGGGCGCGCCTGCCGCATCCGATGGAAATCCATCCGGGGGCGCGGTTGAGGGGCCGCATGGATCGATGGGATTGGGCCTCGAAATTGAAAATATCGAGGCCCTGCCGGACACCGTGGATTATGCGCGGCACGAATTCTATCTTGCCAATTTCGCGGCGTCAGAGATCGCCTATTGCGGCAAGCAAGCCGAGCCGAAAACGGCCTTTCAGGGGCTCCTCGCGGCCAAGCGTGCCGTCCTCAAGTCGAGGTCCATGAACAATCCGGCGGACGGGCTTCGAACCGTCGAGATCAGCTTCGATAGCGAAGGCAGGCCAGCCTATCCCGGCTGCCTGTTATCGATCAGCCAAACTGGCACGATAGCCGCGGCGATTTGTTTGAGACTGGACGGGCTTTCCTTGCCGCCAGCGGCTTCGGCTCCCACCGCCGGGGGTGAAGCCGCTCGCCGTATCATTTTGAGATATTCGGTCAAAACCAGGATTTTTGCCTTTCTGGTTTTGTTGTCCTTGTTGGTCATCTTCGCATTGGTGCTCTGGAAGGTCCTTGAATTTTTGCGTTAAGGGACACTGACCGGCGCTCGTGGCGATAAGCCTCTGTTCAATCCGCGGCTGTTTCCTTTGTTGCATCGAGAGTGCTGGAGAGGCTGAGCCATTCCTCCTCCGATGCCATGAGCAACCGCTCAAGTTCGCCGCGCTGGGCGGATAAGCGCGCCGCCTTGGCTTGATCCCGGGTAAAGGCGGCGGGATCGGCGAGTGTTTCGTCGATGCGCGAAATCAGGTCGTGATATTTGCGCATCCGCTCCTCGATGGCCGAAACGCGTTTCACCAATTGAGCGGCATTTTTCGCGGCGCGTGGAGTCTCAAGGCGGACGGAAGGTTGCGGGGGGCCGCTGGGGTCTGGCATGTTTTTCCGGCCATTGCCGCCCTCTGTCCGCTCGAGGACATATTTGCTGTAATCGTCACTGTCGCCGTCAAACGGCTTGACCATGCCCTCTTCGACGAGCCAGAGGCGGTCCGCGCAAGCGTCGAGGAGATATTTGTCGTGCGAGACCAGAATGACCGCGCCGCCATAGTCGTTGATCGCCTCGATCAAGGCGGCGCGGCTGTCGATGTCGAGATGATTGGTCGGCTCGTCGAGAATGAGCAAATGGGGTCCATTGAAGCTCGCGAGTCCCAAAAGAAGGCGGGCTTTTTCACCGCCCGACAATTGCGCGGCCTTGGTATCGGCTTTCACATTCGGAAAACCGAGCTTCGCGCATTTGGTTCTGATCTTTGCTTCGGTTGCCTCGCGCATGAGCGAGGCGACGCATTGATAGGGCGTCGCCTGCGGGTCGAGATCGTCGATCTGATGCTGGGCAAAGAATCCCACCTCCAATTTCGACGAACGCCGGACACTGCCGGCTTGCGCCTTCAGTCTGCCAGAGACGAGCTTCGCGAAGGTCGATTTGCCATTGCCATTGGCGCCCAAAAGGCCGATCCGGTCATCGTCCGCAATCGTGAGGGAGAGGCGCCGCAAGACTGGCGTCTCGCCGTACCCTGCGCTGGCGTCCTCCATCGCGATCAGAGGGGGGCTCAAGGGCTTTTGCGGCGAGGGGAGGTGGAACGGCAGGACCTGCCCGTCGACAATGGCGGTTATCGGTTGCAGCTTGGCGAGCATTTTCAGGCGCGACTGCGCTTGCGCCGCCTTTGTCGCCTTGGCGCGGAAGCGATCGACGAAAGACTGCAGGTGCCGGCGCTGGTCGTCCTGTTTCTTTTTTTGCTTGAGCTGGATCGCCTGCTGTTCCCGCCGCTGCCGCTCGAAACTGGAATAATTGCCGCGCCACAAGGAGAGCTTGGCTTGGTCGAGGTGAAGGATATGATCGCAAACGGCATCGAGCAAATCCCGGTCATGGCTGATGACGAGGATCGTCGCCCGGTAGCGGCGAAGATAATCGATGAGCCACAGCGTGCCTTCGAGATCGAGGTAATTGGTCGGCTCGTCGAGCAGCAAAAGATCGGGGTTCGAGAACAAAACGGCGGCAAGCGCGACGCGCATCCGCCAGCCGCCGGAAAATTGTTCGAGCGGCCGCCGTTGCGCCGTTTCGTCGAAGCCAAGCCCGGCGAGGATGCTCGCCGCGCGCGAGGGGGCCGCATGCGCCGAAATATCGATAAGGCGCGTTTGAATGTCGCCGATGCGGCCGGGATCGGACGCGGTCTCGGCCTCGGCCAGCAAGCGGGCGCGTTCGAGATCGGCGGCGAGAACGAAATCGATGAGACTTTGCGGGCCGCCGGGCGCTTCCTGTTCAACGCGGCCGAGACGCATCGCGCGCGGCACAGAGATCGAACCCGATTCCGGCGCGAGCTCACCCCAGATCATCCGGAACAGCGTGGTTTTTCCAGTGCCATTGCGGCCGACGAAGCCAACCCGCGCATGGCCGGGCAACGCGGCGGTGGCCTTGTCGAAAAGAAGCCGCGGCCCGAGCCGCAGGGTCATGTCGTTGATATGGAGCATGCGGGCTTGTCGCCTGCTTAGGCTCTTTTGGCAAGGCCGTGGTAGAGGTTGACGAGAAAGATTCGCGGACGCTGCCAGTGGCCGCACGTCTCTGTGATCGGGGCGATTTTGCTTTTTGCGCGGTTTGATACAGCTTAGAGGAACAACTGGCCTCGCTGGTCTTGCGCCGGCCGCCAGCCCCAGGATCCAGGTTCTCCTGCATGGAAGACGAGGAAGGCAACCGGTTTTCCGCCCGCGCGGCACGCTATGCCCGGGTCGGCGCCAATGTGGGCGGCGTTGCCGCCAGGATGGCCGGAGCCCGTTTTCTCGGGGGCGGCGGCACCTGGGGCAACAATGCGGCAGCCTTGGCCCAAGCGCTGGGCGGCCTCAAGGGGCCGATGATGAAGGTCGCCCAGATGATGGCCAGCATCCCTGATCTGTTGCCGCCGGAATATGCCGAGGAATTGCAGAAGCTGCAGAGCGAGGCGCCGCCGATGGGCGCCGCATTTGTCAAGCGGCGGATGCAAGCGGAACTCGGGGCGGATTGGCGGTCGCGGTTCGCCGCTTTCGACACCCATCCGGCGGCCGCGGCGTCGCTCGGCCAGGTGCACCGGGCGACCGCCAAGGACGGCGTTGAACTGGCCTGCAAGCTGCAGTATCCCGACATGACATCGGCCGTCGAAGCCGATTTGCGCCAGCTTGATCTTGTGTTCGCTTTGCACCGGCGTCTCAATCCGGTCATCGATACGCGCGAAATGACGAAGGAAATCGGCGACCGGGTCCGCGAAGAGCTCGATTATGGCCGCGAAGCCAAACATGCGGCGCTCTATCGCGATATTCTCGCCAATATCGAGGAGGTTCGCGTTCCGGGGGTGCGGGCGGATCTGTCAACCGCGCGGCTGTTGACTATGGATTGGCTGGAAGGCGGCAAGCTGCTTGCCTTTAAACAGGCTGGAGAAACCGCGCGCAATCGCATAGCGACAGCGATGTTCAAGGCCTGGTGGATCCCGTTTAGCCGCTTCGGGGTCATCCATGGGGATCCGCACCTCGGCAATTATACCGTCTTCAAAATTGAAGATAACGATGAGGCAAAAGGCATCAACCTCCTCGATTATGGTTGCATCCGGATTTTCACCCCCAAATTCGTGGGCGGCGTCGTCGATCTCTACGAGGGCTTGCTGCACAATGATTTCGCCCGCACCGTGCATGCCTATGAAACCTGGGGCTTTCGCGGGCTCACCCAGGATCTCGCAGAAACCTTGAACATTTGGGCGCGGTTCATCTATGCGCCCTTGCTCGACGATCGGGTGCGGAGCGTCGCCGATGGCGTCGCGC
The DNA here is from genome assembly GCA_035509135.1 of Methylocella sp. Classification (GTDB taxonomy): domain Bacteria; phylum Pseudomonadota; class Alphaproteobacteria; order Rhizobiales; family Beijerinckiaceae; genus Methylocapsa. The sequence goes on along the minus strand of DATJLX010000128.1, from coordinate 16,796 downwards.
CGGCGCATTATGGCCGCAAAGAAGCCTTTGTTGTCCATCAGGCCTTGAAGAAACGGGGTCCGGTTCTGGTGCCGCGCGAATTCGTTTTCATGGACCGTGCGGCAATCGGCCTCGGTGGCGCTTTTCTGCATCTCGACGCACGGCTAAATTTTTATCAATTGTTCCATGAGACCATGGGCAAGTTTTCGGCCGCCGCCCTGAAGGAACGTCAAGACGGCGCCCTCGCCAAGGCGGGGCTGCTGGCGCCTATTTGACAATGAGACTTTCAATGAGATTTTGCATGAAAAGAGGCTGGCCAGATGATCCTTGGAGGAGCGTGATCATGCCCCTGCGGAAATTCTTATTTCCGCCTAAAAATTTGGCAACTTCAGTTCTTTTCTCTCTTGCATGAGGCGAAAATCATTGCGAAACCGGATCTGTGACGAAACTTGCAATAAAGGCGGGCACAATGGCCGAAAATCAAGCTCAACCTGCGGGACACCCCGCCATGGACTATGACGAACATGAAAAAACCTATCGGATGTTTCTCCAGCTCATCAAATACACCATAGCTGGCGTCCTTACCCTCCTTGCCTTACTGGCTTTTTTCTTGGGCTGACCCTTGCCAGCCTGGCGGCGCTTTCCATCATCCGCAACTTGACCGGAGAACGAAAATCGGGCTGGGTCAAGGCTGCAAGGATTCCCGAGGTCCATCATGCTGATCGCCATTCCTGCCGAAACAGATCCGGCCGAGGGCCGTGTCGCTGCGACGCCCGAGACGGTTAAGAAACTTGTAGGCCTTGGCGCGGAGGTGAGGGTCCAAAGCGGAGCGGGACTGCAATCCGGCATTCCAGATCAAGACTACGTGGCCCAGGGGGCCGCGATCGCGGCAAGCACGGCGGCGGCTGTTCAAGACGCCGATATTGTCCTGCGGGTCCGGCGGCCAAGCGCCGCGGACATCGCCGGCGTTAAGCCAGGCGCCGCCGTCATCGCGATCATGGATCCCCACGGGCATATCGATGCCTTGCAATCCTTGGCGGCGGCGGGCGTGAGCGCCTTCGCGATGGAACTCATGCCGCGCATCACCCGGGCGCAGACGATGGACGTCCTTTCGAGCCAGGCGAATATCGCCGGCTATCGCGCCGTCATCGAGGCCGCCGCCGAATATGGCCGGGTCATTCCGATGATGATGACGGCAGCCGGCATGATACAACCGGCGAAAATCTTCGTCATGGGCGTCGGCGTCGCTGGGCTGCAGGCGATCGCCACGGCGCGCAAGCTTGCTGCCATTGTGACGGCGACCGATGTCCGGCCGGCGACGAAGGAGCAAGTCGTTTCGCTCGGCGCCAAATTCATTGCCGTCGAGGACGAGGAATTCAAGCAGGCCGAGACCGCCGCGGGCTACGCCAAGGAAATGTCGGCGGACTATAAGGCGAAACAGGCGGCGCTCACAGCCTCGCATATCGCCTCGCAGGACATCGTAATCACGACGGCCCTTATTCCCGGCCGCCCGGCGCCGGTCCTGGTCACGGCCGCGATGGTGGAATCGATGCGCCCCGGTTCGGTGATCGTCGATCTTGCCGTGGAACGCGGCGGCAACTGCGAATTGGCCAAGCCCGGGGAAACCATCGTTTCAAAAAATGGCGTTAAGATCGTTGGCCCCTTGAATCTCGCCGGACGCCTCCCCGCAACGGCATCGGCGCTCTATGCGAAAAATCTTCTGGCTTTCATCGAAACGCTGATCGATCCCAAAACCAAATCGCTCGCGATCAAATGGGACGATGAGCTCGTCAAGGCGACCCTGCTGACCAAGGATGGGGCCCTCGCGCATCCAGGCTTTCAGAGCGGTGGTTGAGCGCGAAATCTTGAGCCAACGAACCCTGATCTCACTCAACAAGAAAATCTAGGAGGGCATGAATGGCAACGGAAATCGATCCACAGTTGCTGGAAAAGCTACAGGCCGCGGCCCTTGCGGCGCGGAAAGCCGCCGATGCCGCGCAGGGCTATGCCGATCAGATCGCGGCCGGAGCCTCGATGGCAAGCGGCGGGGCCATTGATCCTTTCGTTTTCCGGCTGGCGATTTTCGCGCTGGCCGTGATCGTTGGTTACTATGTCGTCTGGGCCGTCACCCCTTCGCTGCATACCCCGCTGATGTCGGTCACCAACGCGATTTCCTCGGTGATCGTGGTCGGCGCCCTTCTCGCGGCCGGCATTGATTCCAGCTCAACCGAGGGTTCCGGTATTGCCCGCCTCTTTGGCTTCCTCGCCCTGACACTCGCATCGGTGAATATTTTCGGCGGCTTCCTCGTCACCGAGCGGATGTTGTCCATGTTCAAGAAAAAGGGCTGAATCGATGTTGAATGGAAATATCGCGGCTCTTTTATACCTGACCTCGGGAGTGCTCTTTATCCTTGCCCTGCGCGGCCTGTCTTCGCCAGAGACCGCAAGGCATGGCAACCGTTTTGGCGTCATTGGCATGGGGATCGCCGCCGCGACGACGCTCCTCTATCAGCTGCCAGCGGGATTCTTCTCGTTTTTCTGGGTTTTGCTCGCGGTCGGCCTCGGCGGCAGCATCGGTGTTTGGCGGGCCCGCACCATCCAGATGACCGAAATGCCGCAGCTCGTCGCCTTGTTCCATGCCTTGATCGGCCTCGCGGCGGTGCTGGTGGCGGCGAGTGCTCTCCACGGGCCGCAAGGTTTCGGGCTTGGCGTGCCAGGCAGCATTCACGGCACGACGCTGTTTGAAATGTCGCTTGGCGCGGCGATTGGAGCCATCACCTTCACCGGCTCGGTGATCGCATTTCTTAAGCTCGACGGGCGAATGACCGGCAACCCCATTCTTCTTCCAAACCGGCACGCGATCAATATCGGCCTTGGTGTCTTGCTCGCGATCTTCATTTTCGCCTTCATACCAACCGAAGCGCATCTGGTTTTTTGGCTGATCGTTCTTGTGTCCTTCGCCCTCGGCGTTCTGCTCATCATACCGATCGGCGGCGCCGACATGCCGGTCGTGATTTCGATGCTCAATTCCTATTCGGGCTGGGCCGCGGCGGCCGTCGGCTTCACCCTCGCCAATCTGGCCTTGATCATCACCGGCGCGCTCGTCGGCTCCTCTGGTGCCATTCTCTCCTATGTCATGTGCAAGGGGATGAACCGCTCCTTCTTTTCCGTGATCCTTGGCGGCTTTGGCGGTGAAGTTGCCGCACCTGCTGCGAGCGCCGGCGAAGCAGAAGTGAGGCCGGTGAAGCAAGGCTCAGCGGAAGATGCCGCCAAAATCCTGCTCGCCGCGAAGAAAGTCATCGTCGTGCCAGGCTATGGGATGGCGGTTGCCCAGGCCCAGCATGCCTTGCGGGAAATGGCCGACTTCTTGAAGAGCAAAAGCATCGACGTCAAATATGCGATCCATCCGGTTGCCGGACGCATGCCGGGGCACATGAATGTTCTGCTCGCGGAAGCCAATGTGCCCTATGATGAAGTCTTCGAGCTCGAAGACATCAATCCGGAGTTTTCGAGCGCCGATGTCGCGTTTGTCATTGGCGCCAACGACGTGACAAACCCCGCCGCGAAAACCGATTCGTCTTCGCCGATCTATGGCATGCCGATCCTCGACGTTGAGAATGCCAAGGATGTGCTCTTCGTCAAACGCGGACTGGGCTCTGGCTACGCCGGTGTCGAAAATGAATTGTTCTTTAGGAACAATACGACCATGCTTTTCGGCGATGCCAAGAAAATGGTGGATGGCATCGTGAAAGCTTTGAGTTGAAAAAGACCAGCCGGCGCCGGCCACGCGCGGCGCCTCGCCATGCCACACCACGATCGCTTCAAGGCTTCAATTTGACGCGATCATGGTTTTGGCCAGGGCTTTCGCAATCCCGGCGGGTCTCTGTTTAGCCGAGCCTGCCAAATGTTTCGTCGAAGGCGTAGCCCGCACCGCGCACGGTGCGGATCGGATCTTTCTCGCTGGCGCTCGACAAAGCCTTGCGCAACCGGCCAATGTGAACGTCGACGGTGCGCTCATCGATTTCCACTGAGAGCCCCCAAACGCTGTCGAGCAGCTGCGCGCGGGAAAACACCCGGCCAGGCTTTCCCATTAAATGTTCGAGCAGGCGGAACTCCGTCGGCCCCATATGGATGTCACGGCCGCTCCGGCGGACGCGCCAGTTTTGCTTGTCGAGCGCAAGATCGCCCGCCGACAAGACGCCGCTTGCCCGGTCGGGCCTGGCGCGGCGAAGAAGAGCGTGAACGCGTGCCATGAGTTCGGGAACCGAGAAGGGCTTGACCACATAATCGTCGGCTCCGATCGCGAGACCGCGCACGCGCTCGCTTTCTTCGCCGCGCGCCGTCAGCATGATCACCGGGAGGCTCCTCGTTGTTTCGCGCGCCCGCATCCGCCGGCAGATTTCAAGGCCGGAGACGCCGGGCAGCATCCAGTCGAGGATGACGAGGTCCGGGATGGTTTCGCTCAGCCTGATTTCGGCTTCGTCGCCGCGCTCGACCCTGTCGACGGTAAACCCTTCGGCCTCGAGATTATAGGAGAGAAGCATGCTCAAGGCCGCTTCGTCCTCGACCACGAGAATGCGGGCCGCGGGAGAGGCGGCCAGCGCGCGCGCCGGGGCAGGCGCGGCACGGTTTTCATTCATGTCTTGCAGTTCTTTTCCCATGATCAACTCACCGTCGTGGGCGCTTCAGAGAGAGTGGAACGGCCTTTTGGCCGCTCCATCGGCAAGGTTTCTCCGGTCACGAGATAAACCACCGTCTCGGCGATGTTGGTCGCGTGATCGCCAATTCTTTCGATGTTTTTTGAAATGAACAAAAGATGCGTGCAAAACGAAATATTGCGCGGATCTTCCATCATGAAGGTAAGGAGATCGCGGAAAACCGAATCCTCCAATGAATCGAGATCGGCGTCATGGATCCAGACCGCGCGGGCGCGCTCGGCGTCGCGCTGGGCATAGGCGTCAAGCACGTCCTTCAAGAGGATCGCCGCCGATTCATTCATCGACCGGAGACCAATGGTGCAGCGCGGTATTTGCATTTCACCGGCGATCTTGATCGCCCTCTTGGCAATGTTCTTGGCGAGATCGCCGATCCGTTCAAGATCGCCGGAAATGCGAATCGTGGAGATGATCTCGCGCAGATCCACCGCCAAAGGCTGGCGGCGCGCGATTGCCAGAATCGCTTGCTCCTCGATGTCACGCTGCAAGAGGTCGAGGCGCGGGTCGCTATCGACCGTCATCTGAGCGAGCTTCGTGTCGAAATCGACAAGCGCATCCATGGCGTCGGACAGCATCTTTTCGGCGATGCCCCCCATTTCCGCGATCTTGCGGCCCAGGGATTCGAGTTCCTTGTCATAAGCTTTGACGATATGATCCGGCATGCGCTTATCCCCTGCTGCCGGCCGCGATCAGCCGAAGCGGCCGGTGATATAGTTTTGCGTCTGTTTCTTTTCGGGTGACGTGAAGATCTGGGCGGTGACGCCAAATTCGATGAGTTCGCCGAGATACATGAAGGCGGTATACTCCGAGACACGTGCCGCCTGCTGCATGTTGTGGGTAACAATCGCGATCGTATAATTCTCCTTCAGCTCATCGATCGTTTCCTCGACTTTCGCGGTCGAGATGGGGTCGAGCGCCGAGCAAGGCTCGTCGAGCAAAATCACTTCCGGCTGCAGGGCCACGGTGCGCGCGATACAGAGGCGCTGCTGCTGACCGCCCGACAAGGACAGGCCGGACGTGTTCAATTTGTCTTTCACTTCGGTCCAGATCGCCGCTTGCTTGAGAGCGGCTTCGACCCGGTCGTTGAGTTCCGATTTCGGGAGCTTATGGTAGAGCTTCACACCGAAGGCGATATTGTCGCGGATCGACATGGGAAAGGGCGTGGGCTTTTGAAACACCATGCCGACGCGGGCACGCAGCAGATTGAGATCTTGATCCGGGCTCAAAATATTCTCGTCGTCGAGAAGCACTTCTCCCTTGGCTTTCTGATTGGGGTAGAGATCGTACATCCTGTTCAACACGCGCAGGAGAGTCGATTTTCCACAGCCGGATGGCCCGATGAAAGCGGTTACTTTGTTGGCGTAAATGGGAAGGCTGACGCCTTTCAAGGCATGTGATGCGCCGTAGTAGAAATCAAGGTCTCGAATGATGACCTTCTGCTTGAGAGGTGCGGCCTTGGCCATCGGCGGCTCGGGTGGCTTCACGATTGGCTCTTGGCCGGGCTCTGTCGCCACGACTGCTGTTGCGAGTTTGGGCGCGGCTTGGTCATTCCCGAAGTCCGGCTCGGTGCTCATGGTGTTCATTTCTCTTGCCTCTCCGATTGGAGCGCGCGCGCTGAAATCGACAGCGCCAGGACAGCAAAGGTGATGAGAAGCGCTCCAGTCCATGCAAGCTGCTGCCACTCCTTGTAGGGACTGAGCGCGAACTGAAAGATGACGACGGGCAGGCTCGACATTGGCTTGTTTAAATTGGTGCTGTAGAATTGATTGTTCAGAGAGGTAAAGAGAAGAGGCGCGGTTTCGCCGCTGATGCGGGCGACGGCGAGGAGCACCCCTGTGAGAAGACCGGCGCGGGCGGCGCGATAGGCAACCCTGCGGATGACGATAACGCGCGGCAGGCCAAGCGCGCTCGCGGCTTCGCGCAACGTGTCAGGCACCAGGCGCAGCATGTCTTCCGTCGTTCGCACGACGACAGGAATGACGATGACAGCCAGCGAAACGGCCCCGGCGATCGCTGAAAAATGGCCCATTTTCACGACCATCACCTCGTAGACAAAAAGACCGATCACGATCGAAGGCGCGCTGAGCAAAATGTCATTGATAAACCGCACGACGACCGTGAGCCTCGCATGGCGGCCATATTCGGCCATGTAAGTGCCCGCCAATATTCCGACCGGTGTACCGATGGCCATGCCGAGAAACGTCATGATCAGGCTGCCGACGATGGCATTCAGCAAGCCGCCGCTGGAGCCCGGCGGCGGCGTCATTTGCGTGAAGACGGCAGGCGTGACACCACGAAATCCGTTGTAGAGGAGGGTGGTGAGGATGAGCGCCAACACACCAAGACCCATCGCCACGGCAAAATAACAAAGACCGAGGTAGATCTTGGACCGCCAGCGGCGTGAGTCATAGATCGTCATGCCTTATTGCCCTTCCTGCACGTGCATGCGCATCAACATGTACCGGGCAATCGCGAGGATGAAAAATGTAATGACGAAAAGGATCAGGCCAAGGGCGATCAGCGAAGACGTATAAAGGGTGCCGACCGCCTCGGTGAATTCATTGGCGATCGTCGCCGAGATCGTCGTGCCTGGCGCGAGCAGAGAAGGCGCAACCCTGTGTGCATTGCCGATCACGAATGTCACCGCCATGGTCTCGCCCAACGCGCGGCCGAGGCCTAACATGACGCCGCCGAGAAGTCCGACACGCGAATAGGGGATCACAACGTCGCTAATGACTTCCCAGGTCGTGCAGCCCACGGCATAAGCGGATTCCCTCAGCACGGCGGGAACGGTTTCGAAGACATCGCGTGAGATCGAGGTGACGATGGGAAGCACCATGATCGCCAGAATGATGCCAGCCGTGAGGATACCGATTCCATAGGGAGGGCCGGCAAAGAGTTTCGAGAGGACTGGGACGTCGCCGAAAAAGGAGATGAGAGCCGGCTGCACATGCCGCTGCAGGAATGGCGCGAAGACGAAAAGGCCCCAGATCCCGTAAATGATCGACGGAATCCCGGCGAGAAGCTCGATCGCTATTCCAATCGGCCGGCGCAGCGCAAAGGGGCAAAGCTCGGTCAGGAAGATCGCGGTGCCAAACCCGACGGGCACGGCGATCAGCATGGCGATGAGGGAGGTGACCATGGTGCCATAGATAGGGGCCAGTGCGCCAAACGTTTCTTTGACGGGATTCCACGATTCGGTCCAGAGAAAAGGAAGACCAAAGGCCTGCAGGGCTGGCAGCGAGCCGATGATCAATGAGCCGATGACGCCGCCGAGAAGGATCAGGACCCCCCAAGCCGAAGCCTTGGTCAGAAAGCGGAACTGCGCGTCGCGCAGGGAGAACATGAATAGGGCCTGATCCAAGCGGGCGTCAGCGCCCCCCTTCACTGTGCTCGCCAAATTGTTCGCCACTGCGTGTTCTCTATCGCTTTTCGTGACCAGGGAGCTCGTCTGCTCCGGCATTGAGATTTCGAGGCGCCTCAGGCCGCTTTTGCACAGGGATCCGCCAAGTGGGGAGGGCTGCCCAAGCCCTCCCCAGGGGAACCGGTCAGTTCAACAACGGCTTGCCATCCGCGCCCTTGATGTCGGCGGCCCAGCTTTTCTTGATGAGGCCGACGACCTTTTGCGGCAACGGAACATAATCCAGTTCTTCAGCCATTTTGTCGCCTTTTGCATAGGCCCAGCTGAAAAACTTCAGGGCGGCGGCGGCCGCCGCCGGATCCGGCGGGGTCGTCGGCATCAGAATGAAAGTGGCGCCCGCAATCGGCCACGTCTTGGCGCCGGGTTCATCCGTGAGAATCTGATAAAATCCTGGCGCACTGGCCCAGTCGGCGTTGGCAGCCGCCGCTTGGAAGGTGTGGAGATCCGGGGCGACGCGCTTGACGTCCTTGTTGATCATATCAACATAGGTCATATTATTCTGTTTGGCATAGGCATATTCGACATAGCCGATCGCGCCGCTGGTCTGAATGACGTTATTGGCGACGCCCTCATTGCCTTTCGCACCGATCCCTGTCGGCCATTCGACGGCCGTGCTGGCGCCCACCTTGGACTCCCAATCGGGACTCACCTTGGAAAGATAATTCGTCCAGACAAATGTGGTGCCGGAGCCGTCGGAACGGTGAACGACAACGATCGCTTGCGACGGCAAATTGACTTTCGGGTTCAACTTCTTGATGGCAGGATCATCCCAAGCCGTGATATCGCCCAGGAATATTTTGGCAAGCGTGGGCCCATCGAGCACCAACTCGCCCGGTTTAATTCCCGGGAGGTTGACGGCCGGCACGTCGCCGCCGGTCACCGTCGGAAACTGAACGAGCCCAGACGCCTTAAGATCCTCGGGCTTCAGCGGCATGTCGGACGCACCGAAGGTGACTGTGTTGGCCTTGATCTGCTTGATGCCGCCGCCTGAACCGATCGACTGGTAATTCATTCCAATGCCGGTTTCCTTCTTATAGGTATCAGCCCATTTCGCGTAGATTGGGTAGGGAAACGTCGCGCCCGCACCCGAAATATCCACGGCGCCGGCCGCCTGGCCGGTCAACAGGCTTATCGCGGCGGCTGCGAGGGACGTTCGCAGGAACGTAAAAGTCATCTGATTGCCTTTCAGTGTCAGCGTGCTCGCGGCAAGCGATGCAGCGGCTGGCCAGGAAGATTGCTCCGAGGTCCCTGCCATCACCTTGACCGATGCCGTTCCGGAAAGCCCGGGGACTTGGGGTCCCGCTTTCCGCCGGCAAACTAACCGCCCCGCGTAAGGCAAATATGAAAGGGATATGACAACTTGATGACGGGGCCGGTTGCGACTCAGTTCCCGAACAGGGGAAGACTGACGCTAAATGTTGTCCCCTCGCCCAGTTTGGATTCAATGCCGAGCCGGCCCCGGTGGCGCGCGACGATATGTTTCACAATCGCGAGACCAAGCCCGGTGCCTCCCTTGGCCCGGCTCTGGCCCGCATCGACCCGGTAGAACCGTTCGGTCAACCGCGGCAGATGTTCGGGCGCGATCCCAGGGCCATGGTCGCGAACCTTCAAAACACACTGGCGCGGCTCGGCGATGAGGGTGATCTCGACCTGCCGGCTGCGGCTGCGGGGATCGGAGGCGCCATATTTGATGGCGTTTTCCACAAGGTTTTCGGCAACCCGCAACAGTTCGTCGCGATCACCCGTGACGATGGCCTTGGCTGGAACGTCGAGGTTCAGGACAACATCATTGTCGCTGGCCATCGGCGCCAGAGTATCGGCGATGTGACGGAGGATCGCGACGATATCCACTGGCGCTTGCGGCCGCAGATGCAAATTCTGTTCGATGCGCGACAACGAGAGGAGATCATTGACGAGCCTCGCCATTCTTTGCGCCTGCTCGCGCATGATCGAGAGGAACTTTGCCCTTGCTTCCTCGTCGGCGCGCGCCGGTCCCTGGAGAGTCTCGATAAATCCGAGCAAGGATGCGAGCGGCGTCCGCAATTCGTGGCTGGCATTGGCGACAAAGTCGACACGCATGCGCTCGACGCGGCGCGCCTCGCTCAAATCACGCAATGTCAAAATCATCGTAGGCTCGCATGGATCCCCCCCCATGGGGGCGGCATTCAGCTCGAAGAAACGTTCAACGGGCACGCGTTCGAGCCATGTCACCCGTTCGGGAGCCCCCGAGGCACGCACGCGCTTCACCGTGTCGAGAACGTCCGGCGCACGGAGACTGCGCGCCAAAAGATCATCCGGCCGCACGGCCGGAAACAAATTCAGGGCTGCCGCATTGACCGCAATGACGCGGTCCGCCGCGTCAATGACGATCACAGCCTCCGGCAAGGCGTCGATAAGCCTGCTCACGATCACGTGATCGCGATACCGCTCGTCTTGTTCCATCAACTCCTCGTGCGCCCAGCATGCGGCCAAGCCTTATTGACCGGAGTGTGCGCTGATATCAAGTGTCACATAAATTTTATGACGCGGACACATTCGTCAAATCCCTTCCGGCAGCGCCCGAGCTTACCTTGGGCCATCGTCCGCCCCCGGGGACTTGGCTTTTTTCGGCCAGCGCCTTTCCAAGCGATGGGAGACCGGTTCGCGTCAAGAAAACGCAATATAACAAAGATTGGGGGCGGCTCCCTGATCCTTGGACTCAGAAAGCGCCCTCGCGCCGCGCTCCGCGCGCCGAGGGGACAACACGGCCAAGGATAACCGAAACCGCGTGTCCGGGAGCCAAGTTCATTGCTTTGGCCGCCAGGTGCGGTACCAGCGGCGAAAAGGATTTATCTCATCCTCAAGGACGGTTTCTTCCTCGCTCCGCCGCATGGCCTCGCGTAAGCTGTTCCAGCGGCGGAAACTCTCATGGGCGCCAAGAAAAGCGAGGGCAAAGAGGAACGGCACGAGATAATAGATGACCCGGAACAACACCAGGGAAGCGAGCAGGGCGTCTTCCGAGATAACGGGAATGGCTTTCAGCATCGCCGCTTCGAAAACGCCAATCCCGCCTGGAGCATTGCTCGCCACCCCAAGAATGCAGGCGAAGACATAGGTTGCCGCGAAGGTGAAATAGTCGAGCTGGGCATGGGCTGGAAGCAGAACATAAAGGGCCCCTGCTGCCGCTGATTGATCAATGACGCCAAGGATAATTTGGCCCATCGTCAAGCCAAGCCCCGGCAATTCCAGCCGGAAGCCCTTGATACAAAGATGCCGGCGGCGGATTGTCACCCAGACGAGATAGGTGAAAACGCCACCGAGGACGATCGTTCCCATCAGCATATTCAACAGAGGATAGAGGTGGTTGATCGCGCTGATCGCATGAGCGTGAAAGGTGAGCGCCGTGCCCAGCACGAAAACATTGCCGAACCAGAACGTCACGCCGGCGATCACGGTGAGGCTCGCGACCTTGCTCGCTGTCAATCCGACCTGCGAATAGATCCAGTAGCGAACCGTACCTGCGGTGATCAAAGGAAAGCCCAGGGTGAAGGAAATCGCGTAGCTTGTGAATGAGGCGAGAGCAGTTGTCTTATAGGGAACGCGGGCGCCAAGCTGGCGCAGCGCGAGTCCATCGTAACCCGTCAAGGCAAGATAGGAGATGACCGTCAAAAGCGCCGCCGCAAAGATCTGGTCGGCGCCGGTCGCCCCAATCGCGTCGCGCAAAGCACTGAGACTGACCGCTGAGACGGCGCGGCCCAGAATGTAGAGGGAAAAAATCGCGATCGCGAGGCTGAAAACAGCAGCGAGGATTTGTCCGATCGGATGGCGGCGCGCCTGGACTCCTTGGTCCTCAATGACTTGTGCGTCATCCGCGATCAGCGCGATTGGCTTCGCCCTGCGGGCAATGCCGCTTAAGCCGCCGCCCGACTCGTTTTCCATATTTGGACGCACATATTCTTGATTCAAAGCCCAGTCCTTGCGTTTTCCGCGCACTGAAAGCCAGCTAACGCTGGCCTGCGGGGGTCGTTACGATCTCTCGAAGGTTATGCGGTGCGACCGCGGCGGGAGCAAGGCCCACCATGCAAATTGTTATCCCCGGATCGCCGGCTCAGGAAGAAGAGGCGCGACAAGATCACGCGAAATCAAAAAAGCGCCAAGGACCAAATTGCGGCGACAATGTGGTGCCAAGGGCTGATCGCAGGCAGAAACTCGTTTTGGTGCCAGAGGGTTTTGGTGCCAGAGGGTTTTGGTGTCAGAGGGTTTTGGTGTCAGAGTGAATGAACTTAATTGATCGAATGGAATCGCTCCAATTCAAGGCGCTGGAGCCAAGCGGAGCCGCAAAAATCGCCCCACTATTTAAGACCATGCTCTTGATCGCGTCAAGGACTGGAAACGAGAACCGCGACCAGTTGAATGTGGGCGTTCAAGCGTTTCAACGCCTCAGCGGAGCCTTGCCTTGCAAGGCGCGGCGCTTTAAAGCCTATGTCAAAAGATTTATGCCTGTTCATTGACGGGGCACGGCTTTGCTTGAATGCCGGCAATTTGTAAAAAAATCCTCGGAAGATCTTCGTAAGAAAGTTATGGCATTAGAAAGTTATGGCATTGTCCAACGGCACGGACCAGGCCGCTCCAGCAAAGACGAAAGCCGCCGGCAAGGAAGCTGGCCGCCAACGCCTCGCGGAAGCTTTGCGCGCAAATCTCGCCCGCCGCAAGGAACAGAAGAGAGACCGCGCAAATCGGGCAGGGGCGGCCACGGCCCAACAGGAAGCGGTCGAAAGCGAGGGCAGGCCAAGCGAGCCTGCCGTTGGGGGGGCCATAACAAGCGCTGTGTCATCGCAAGAAGACACGCCTGAGAACGAAAGCGGACGATTGAGATAGGGGGGAATGTTGGATCGGATACGGATCGTCGGCGGCCAGAAGCTCAATGGCGTCATCAGAATTTCCGGCGCCAAGAACGCGGCGCTGCCGCTGATGATCGCGTCGCTTCTCACCGAAGAGACTTTGACTCTTGAAAATATCCCGGATCTCGCGGATGTCGGCAGGCTTTTGCGGATTCTTGGTCATCACGGCGTCGATCACTCGGTTGATGGCAGGAGGCCAGGCGCTCCTGCTCATGCGAGCCGGGCGATTCACCTCAGCGCGCGCCAGATCGTCGACACCATGGCTCCCTACGAGTTCGTCTCGAAAATGCGGGCGAGTTTCTGGGTCATCGCACCGCTCCTCGCGCGGATGGGTGAGGCCAAGGTATCCCTTCCGGGCGGCTGCGCGATTGGCACGAGGCCGGTCGATCTTCTGATTATGGTTCTCGAAAAGCTCGGGGCGCATGTTGAGATTGAGTCTGGCTATGTCCATGCCAAGGCGGCGAACGGGCTCAGCGGCGCCGAGATCCATTTTCCCAAGGTGACGGTCGGCGGCACCCATACCGCGCTCATGGCTGCTTCACTCGCCAAGGGCCATACACTTCTCGTCAATGCGGCGCGTGAGCCGGAAATCGTCGATCTCGCCGATTGCCTGATCAAGATGGGCGCGAGGATCAAGGGCGCCGGGCAGTCCACGATCGAGATCGAGGGCGTCGGCCGACTCTCGGGCGCCCGCCATATTGTTTTGCCCGACCGCATCGAAGCCGGCACCTATGCGATGGCGGTCACCATGGCCGGCGGCGATGTGCTGCTGGAAGGCGCGAGCCCGAGCCTTTTGGAGAGCGCGATCGAAGCCATCGAGAAAACCGGCGCGGAGATTTCGGCCACCAATGAGGGGCTCCGCGTGCGGCGCAACGGCGCTGGCCTCTCGCCGGTCGATATCAGCACCGCCCCCTTCCCGGGCTTTCCAACGGATTTGCAGGCCCAGTTCATGGCCTTGATGACGAAGGCCAAAGGCTCGTCGAGGATCACGGAAACCATTTTTGAAAACCGGTTCATGCATGTTCAGGAGTTGGTCCGGCTCGGCGCCCATATCAAGCTCGATGGCGACGTCGCCTTGGTCGAAGGGGTAGAGGAGCTTCAAGGCGCGCCAGTCATGGCAACCGATCTTCGCGCATCGGTGTCCCTCGTCATCGCAGCGCTCGCGGCCAAGGGCGAAACCATGGTCAATCGCGTTTATCACCTTGACCGCGGTTTCGAACATATCGAAGAAAAGCTCGGCGCCTGCGGCGCGATGATCGAACGGCTGACCGACCGCGCCTAAAGTTTTGCCCCGTGAACGCCCGCAAAAGACCACGGCCTTTTCTCACTTTCTTCACGATACCGGAGCAAAGAGCTTTGCGGACGCCTTGGGGAAGGCGGTCTTATGGGTCGGAGCACCGGCATGAAGAAGTGGTTTTTGCTGATGGCCGTGATGGCGGGATTCTCCTTCCTGCCTTCTCTCGCCAACGCGCAGGAGCGGCTTGGCGATGGCGCGATGGGGGCGCTCGCGGGTGCTTTGGTCGGCGGCCCGATCGGTCTGGTGGCGGGCGGCGTCGTCGGCTACACGGCGGGGCCGTCCATTGCGTCGAGCTGGGGCCTCAAGAAGCACAGGCATTCTCGCTACGCTCATCACCGGCACCATCCGCCGCGCAGCCCGGCTTAGAAAGCGCTGATGGCTGAGCCATCAGTTTTGACCGGAAGGGGGGCCAACGCACCAAAATGTTTCACGTGACATTTTGGTGCGTTTGGCGGTTTGTGCAAAATGACCTCCGCAAAGCGGTGTCAACTCCGGTTCCAGGATTTCGAACCAAGGTCCGCTTGATCCCGACGCCGCGCGGCGGGCAAGTCCCTGACGCAACTGCCTTGACGAGTGCAGAACTCAAAGAATTTTCCACGGCGTTGCCGTCTTAACGAAATCCGCCGCTTGCAGAGTGTGAAATCCGGGCGAATGTTGGCTTACCGCCCAACGCGGAAGTCAAATTGAGTCACAGCCAGTTTTGCGCGGATCATCCTTTTGATTGTCGTATGACCATTTCCAAAAGTCTGCAACTTTTTGGCCGTGTCACAGTTTGCTTTGCGGTTTTCAAAAAAATCAATCCTGAGCGGACATCGGGCGCGCGGCGAAATCCTAGCAACAGTTTCCGACACGCCCTAGTTAGGCTCATCCGAGAACTTGACCAACTTTCCTGTCATCTTCGACCAACATGAAAGGAAAGGGCATGAATGGGTCCAAGGGAAGAACCAGCATCGTGCTGGTTCACGGAGCCTGGGCCGATGGCTCAAGCTGGAACGACGTTATGACGTCGCTGCTGTCCAAGGGGCTCAATGTCCTGGCGGCGCCAATCCCGCTGACGTCCTTATCGGACGATGTCGCCGCGCTCGACCGCGCCCTGGAACGCACCGATGGAACTGTGATCTTGGTGGCGCATGCCTATGCCGGCGCAGTGATAGCGGCTGCTGCCAACGAGAGAGTCCAATCGTTGGTCTTCATAGCGGCCTTAGCGCCTGACGAAGGCGAGACTGTCGCAGAACTGTTCTATCGTGAAAAAGCGCATCGCGAAGCGCCGCAATTGGCGCCTGACGCGCATGGGTTCATCTGGATGCCAAATGAGGGGTTTGGCGCCGCTTTCTCTCAGCATGCGTCCCCCGAACGGGTTGCGCTTCTTGCCGCAACACAGCGCCCGATCGCTGTCGCGTGCATTCAGGAGAAAGCTCCGAGGCCCACTTGGAAAGCGAAGCCATCTTGGTACCTCGTCGCCGAAGAAGACCGGATGATCAACCCGGCCACGCAGTTCTTCATGGCGCAACGCATGGGTGCACGGATCCGAAAGGAGAAGGTCGACCATACACCATTGGTCACAGCACCAGGGCCCGTCATCGAGGTGATCCTCGAGGCGGCGGCGAGTTCGTCCGCGTGATCGATATCAGTGTTAACCAGCATGAGGGTCTCCCATGGGCAGTGTCTATTTTCGGAAGGTCGACGTCGACGGCTTCAATATCTTCTACCGCGAGGGGGGAGCGAAGGACGCTCCGGCGCTGCTGCTGCTGCACGGCTTCCCGACTGCCAGTCATATGTTCCGTGACCTCATCCCGCAGCTCGTGGACCGGTTCCATCTCATCGCGCCCGATCTCCCCGGCTTTGGCCAGTCGGACATGCCCAGTCACGACAAGTTCATTTACACATTCGACAATATGGCGCGGATCATCGACCGCTTCACGGAGGTCATCGGGCTCGAACGCTTCGCGATCTACGTGTTCGACTACGGCGCGCCAACGGGCTTCCGGCTGGCAACATGGCACCCAGAGCGCATCACGGCCATCATCTCGCAGAACGGGAACGCCTATGAGGAGGGATTAAGCGATGGCTGGAATCCTATCCGAGCCTATTGGATGGACCCCTCGGAGCCCAACCGTACAGCGCTTCGTGCCTTCCTCTCCCCAGAAACGACGATCTGGCAATATATGCACGGCGTCCCCGATACGATCTTGATTTCACCGGATGGATATTCGCTCGACAATTTCTACCTGGCGCGCCCCGGTGCGGATGAAGTTCAGCTCGATCTGTTCGGCGACTATAAAAAAAACGTCGCGCTATATCCGGCCTTCCAGAACTACTTCCGCACAAATAAGCCGCCGTTTCTTGCTGTATGGGGCAAGAACGATCCATTCTTCCTGCCTTCCGGGGCCGAGGCGTTCAAGCACGACATTCCCGGTGCGGTGGTTCGCTTCTTCGACACGGGCCACTTCGCGCTGGAGACGCACGCTGACGAGATCGCGGCGACCATCCGCGACTTCCTCACC
>DATJLX010000127.1:0-24203 GCA_035509135.1 Methylocella sp. | reverse complement strand
TAAGCTCAATGCGCGAGGCGCTCCAGCAAATCCCGCACATGGACTTGGTCGGATTTATAATTGCCGGTGAGCGTATACATCACGAGATTGACGCCACCGCGCAGGGCCAGTTCGTGCTGGCGGTCGCCGCCCGGCACCAGCGAATAGAGGCTGTCGCCATCGGGATCGCTTGCCCAGCCAGCCGCAAGATCATTCGAGGTGATGACGATCGGCGAAACGCTATCACCTGCGCGGGCCGGGCGCGGGCTGCCGTCGGTGGGCGGTGGCGGCAGCGCCTCGATCCAAGTCTCGCCCGTCGTATAACGGCCGACAAAGCCATTGATGAGATAGAAGGTTTTCGTCACTACATGATCGGCCGGAACGGTTTCGAGCTCCGGAACATCGACGCCATCGAGCAGGGTACGCAGCCATTTGGCTTCCGGCGTCGGCGGCCCGCCGGGGCGCGCGACCAGCGCATCGCGCGTGTCGAAAATGATCGTTCCGCCTTCCTTCATGAAAGCGGCCGCCTTGGCGACCGCATCGTGCGGCGGCTGCGGTTTCGTTGCGACGACCGGCCAATAGAGAAGGGGGTAAAAGCTTAATTCATCACGGGCTGGATCGATCGCGGCCGGGTCGCCGGGCGAGAGCGAGGTGCGCCGCGCGAGCACCCGCGAAAGGCTGAGCAAGCCCTGTCGGCTCACTTCATCGACCCGCGGGTCACCGCTCGCCACATAGGCGAGCCGTGTCTTGAGCGCGGAGGCGAGATCGGACGGGGCAGGGCGTGCGGCGGCGGGTTCGGCCGTGACACGCGATGGCATGGCGAGCATGAGGGAGCCAGCGGCAAGGAGAGCAAAACAGGCAAGAGCTCCTCGCCTGGGCTTGCGCATCCCCCCCGAGAGCCAAAGTGAGGCCAGGCAATCGGCTGAGAACAACAGAAACGCAGCGGCGATAAGCCAGGGCTTGAGATCGATAGGGCCCGCCGCGGCCAATGGCTCATTGACAAAGCCGGTGCCGGAATAATCGGCCAATTTGAGGGTTTCCTGCGGCTCCAAGACATTGACCGCGACAAGCCCATCGGCCGGACCATAAAACCCCGGCGGATGCTCGGCCGAGGCGGCCCCTTCGAAGCCGGCGGGAATGGCGGTTGCCTCCGGCGGCGGTGAACCAAGAACCCCAAACCCGTCAAGGGTCCGGCCTGGCGCGAGAATGGCCGCCGGCTCAGGTTTTGCTCCCGCCGCCGACGATGGCGAGTCCGTTTCCTTCACTTTGTCCCGCGCCCTTTCGTTCCCGGTTTCCCCCGACAGGGCGATGATCTTGCGCAACATATCAACGAACAATCCGGAAAGCGGCAGGTTTGACCAAGTCGTGTCTGCCGTGACATGGAATAAAATGATCATGCCTTTGCCTTGCCGGGCGGCGGTCACGAGCGGGGTTCCATCCGAGAGCCGCGCCCACGTCTTCGCCGAAAGGCCAGGGTCCGGCTCGGCCAGAACTTGGCGCGTGACGGTGACTTCATCTGGGACAGCCAAGCCGGAAAACGGACTCTCCCGGTCGAAAGGCGCAAGATTTTTTGGCGTATCCCAGGACATCGCGCCGCCAAGCACCCGTCCGCCCCGGCGCAGCCGGACTGGAACGAGATCGTCGGAGCCGCCGGCGAGATTGGTACCGGCAAAGCGCAAGAGAATACCGCCGTCCTCGACAAAGCGCTGAAGATCCTCATGCGCTTCTCCAGGCACCATGCCGACGTCGGCTAGGATCAGGATCGCGACCCGCTCGCCGAGCAAGGACCGCACGGGATCGATGGCGGAGGGGCTCGCCTGGCGGACATCCGCGAAAGGCGAAAGCGCCTTGGTGAGATAATAGGCGGGTGCGAGAAGCGGCTGTGCGACGTCCAGGGTTTCTCCGCTAACAAGGCCGACGCGGCGGCGTCGCCAGCGTTCATCGAGCAGGAAAACCGCCGCCGCCGAATGTTCGCCAGCGATTTCGAGACGGGCAATCTCATTGCGCAATTCGACGGGCATCTCGAATTTAGCCTTCGCCTCGTTTCCTCCGGAGAAATCGAAAGACGCTTGGCCGAGTGCGAGGCCCTTGCGGTCAAGTGCGCGGACATGCCCTCGATCGGGGGTTGAGGGTGCCGCGCGGAGGACGCGCACGTCGAGACGGCCGGTTTGGTTTTGCGCACCCGCCAGCGCACGGACGGTGATCTGATCCGTCACGAGCGTAAGCTCGCTGGACAAGCTCGCAAGTTTGCTCGAGAACTCTCGCGCATGGCCGCGATCAAGCCCGTCGGCGATCCAAACAATGGCCGGTTTTGGATGAGCGGCCGTATATTTTTCGATCGCCGCCAAAACCGGCAGCCGGTCGGGAATGTAGGGCACGGGTTTCAGCGCCCGCAGGCGTTCCTGCGCCTTGGCGCCATCGAGGGGCGTGATGTCGCGGGCGGCCTCCGATGTTGCGACGATGGCGGCGAGCTCCGAATTTTGCCCGGCTGCGTCGATATGGCGGGCCGCGGCAGCAATTCTGCGCTCAAAGCCCGGTGCCGCGGGCCAGCCATTGTCCAGCACGATCAGCAGGGGTTTCGTCTGCGACCCGGCAGGAAGAGGGTTCAGAATGGGCCCGGCCATCGCAAGAATAAGACAGGTCGCAATGGCAAGACGCAGCAGCAGAAGCCACCAAGGTGTGCGCGAGGCGGTCTCGTCCCTCGGGCGAAGATTCAAGATGAGCCGCAGCGGCGGAAACGGCACCAGCACGGGACGCGGCGGCGTGATGCGCAGCAAGAAATACAAAAGCGGCAGGCCAGCAAACGCGGCGAGCACGAAAGGAAAAGTAAAGGCGAGCGGAAGGCTAAACATCAGCGGACCGCCCCGCGGCTTGGATGAGGATCGAAGCCCAAATAGGCGTCGAGCTGAGCCCGCAAGGCGAGAAGCGCCGTGGTCGCTGGCTTGTCCGTCCGGTGGACCATCCAGGTCCACCCCCGTGTCCGCGCCGAAGCGGCAATGGCTTCGCGATGGAGGCCGAGACGCTGGATGTATTCCTGACGGAATGTTTCCGCCTGACCGATACGCAACCGCGCCGGAGAATCGACATCGACGAATTCGGTATTGCCGGCGAAAGGAAAGCTTTCCTCGACCGGATCGGCGATCATGACGAGATGACCACGAGCTCCCTGCGAGGCAAGGATCTCAATTGTGGTGGAAATCCGCGTCGGATCGGTGAGAAAGTCGCCGATCAAAATGGCCTGGGCCCCTTGCGGCAGGCTCACTTCAGCGGGCAGTTCCTCGGGAATGTAACTTGCCGCCGACGCCTGTGCGAGCAGGATTTCCGCGAAACGTTCAACGATGTCCCGGACTGCGAAAGCGGGGGTGAGGCCAAGCAGTCCAGCGCGTTCGCCACCGCGCACGAGCAAATCGGCGGCGGCGAGGCCAAGCACCAGGGCGCGATCGATTTTTGGCTGCAAAGCAAGCCCGGAGGCAAACCACATGGAGGCGGAGCGGTCGATCCAAATATAGACCGTATGCGCCGCTTCCCATTCCCGCTCCCGCACATAAAGCCGTTCATCCTTGGCGGAACGTCGCCAATCGATGCGGCTCGCTGCCTCGCCCACGACAAACGGGCGAAATTGCCAGAAGGTCTCGCCGGTGCCCGCCCGCCGGCGTCCATGCACGCCATGCATGACACTCGCGGCGGCCTCCTTAGCTGCCGTGCGGAGGCCAGGAAAACGCCGTGCCAATTCGAGGGCATGGTTCTGGTGACGGCGCCCGGCGCGGCTTTCAGTTTTGTCAAGAAGCCGGACTGTAGGCATCGGTTAGCCGGTGCGTCCGGCGAGCCGGGCCACGAGGTCGCTCACGCTCAGGCCTTCAGCGCGCGCAGCGAAGGTTAGTGCCATGCGATGCTTGAGCACCGGCACGGCCAGCGCCCCGACATCGTCGATTGAAGGTGAGAGCCGCCCGTCGAGAAGGGCGCGGGCGCGGGTCGCAAGCATCAAAGCCTGCGCAGCACGAGGTCCGGGACCCCAGGCAACATGCTGGGTGACCTTTGGGTCTCCCTCTCCGGGGCGCGCCTGCCGGACAAGATCGAGAATGGCCTCGATCACGCTCTCGCCAACCGGAAGCCGGCGCACGAGCCGTTGCGCCGCCATGAGGTCTTCGTCGCTCATCGCGGGTTTGGCTTGCACGCTCGTCTCTCCCGTTGTCTCAATGAGGATGCGGCGCTCAGCCGCGCGATCGGGATAGGCGACATCGATTTGCATGAGAAAGCGATCGAGCTGGGCCTCGGGCAGGGGATAGGTGCCCTCTTGCTCAAGCGGATTTTGTGTCGCCAGCACATGAAAGGGGCGTGGCAGATCATGCCGCTCACCGGCGACGGAGACGTGGTATTCTTGCATGGCCTGGAGCAGCGCCGATTGGGTTCTGGGGCTTGCCCGGTTGATTTCGTCGGCCATGAGCAACTGGGCAAAGACGGGGCCCCGCACGAAGCGGAAGCTGCGGCGCCCGCCAGCCGCTTCCTCAAGGACTTCCGAGCCAAGAATATCGGCAGGCATTAAATCCGGTGTGAATTGGACACGGCGCGTATCCAATCCGAGCACGGTGCCAAGCGTTTCGACGAGCTTTGTCTTGGCAAGCCCTGGCACGCCGACGAGCAAGCCGTGGCCGCCCGAAAGGAGCGTGACCAGGGCCTGTTCGACAACGTCTGCCTGGCCGAAAATGACGGTCTCGATCGAACGGCGTGCCGTGGCGATCCTCTCAAGCGTAGTCTCGGCGGTGCGCGCCATGGCGGCTTCCAGGGAAGCCGTGATTACGTCCGGCATGAGTGTTATGGCCTTTGCCTGTTGCATCAACGTACCGCAGTCTCAAACGTACCGCCCTTTCAGCGCCGCCGAGGTGGAACTAGCCTGCGTTATCATTATAGTTTTATAGCCAACGAGGTGTGCGGGCAAAACCGCGTTGCCGGTCCAGAGTCAACCATTTTGCACCTCCGGACCGGCTTTTCAATCATCCCATGGTAATGGGCGAAGATTATGGCCGAAGAGTTTCTAACCCAAGGAGGACTGCAGGCGGGTGCCAAAGCGGAGCGGGATCCCGCAAACTTGGCCACAACCTTGTGGCCTGTCGACCAATGGAATCCGCCCTTTTGCGGCGATATCGACATGCGGATCGCCCGCGACGGGACGTGGTATTATCAGGGCACGCCGATCGGCCGGCCGGCTCTCGTGCGGCTCTTCTCGAGCATCTTGCGCAAGGACCCCAATGGCTATGTTCTCGTCACTCCCGTCGAGAAACTCGGCATCACTGTCGAGGACGCGCCGTTCTTGGCCGTGGACATGACGGTCACCCGGCCTCGGCCGGAGCAGATTTTGCGTTTTTCGACCAATGTTGGGGATCAGGTCGAAGCCAATGACCGGCATCCGATACGATTCGAAAAAACCGCTTCTGGCGGACTGAAACCTTATATTCGCGTGCGCGGCGATCTATGGGCTCTGGCCACCCGCGCTGTGTTCCTTGATTTGGCCGAGCTTGGCGAAATCAGGGAGCATGAGCGCGCGTCCTATTTTGGCGTCATGTCGGCCGGTGTTTTTTTCGCGATGGCGAAGGCAGACGAGGTGGAAACGTCCGAGGCCGGAGAGCTTAAGGGGAGCTCATGAAAGCCGAAGCCCCTCATGAATGGCGTTTCGCGCCCCCCACTGTCTTCGCCCATGTGCGATCGCGCCTCAGTCTTGCTCGGGATCATGAGGGACAACGCGCGTCCGCCCGTGGTGGCTCCGTCCGCCTGCGCCCCGCCGCCGTTCTCATTGGACTGGCTGCCTATCCGGACGAGGTGAGGGTGATCCTCACGCAAAGGACGGCGGCCTTGCGGGTTCATTCGGGCCAGATCGCCTTTCCAGGCGGCAAGATCGAGGCCCGGGACCGGGATCCTGCTGCTGCCGCTCTGCGTGAAGCGCAGGAGGAAATCGGCCTCGATCCGGCAAAAGTCGAACCGCTCGGCTATCTCGACGCCCATGCGACCGGCAGCGGCTTTTCCATCGTACCGGTGGTGGCCAAAGTCACCGCGCCCGTCGCCCTCATAATCAATCCCAGCGAGGTGGACGAGGCTTTCGAGGTGCCATTCGGTTTTCTCATGGATGCGGCCAATCACGTTTCGCATCACAAGGAGATCGAAGGCACAAAACGCCATTGCCTTGCGATGCCCTATGGCGCACGCAACATTTGGGGCGTGACCGCTAGCATTTTGCGCAATCTCTACGAAAGGCTGTATTGCTGATGTGGCGTGCCGTCCTTGAGCCTCTTTTGTTGTTTGCCTCACCCTTCGCCACCTTCGCGATCTATCTCGTATTGCGCCAGAAGTATCCGTTCACGATCGAGCATTGGACCAAAAGCGCAGTCTCGTCTCTGACCCTGGCGGGTCTTGCGGTCGCTGCCATTGGCATGCTGACCTTTGGTATCTTCGCACCACGCCACGAGGGTGCCTATATACCGGCCCATATCGAGAATGGTCGGCTGGTGCCAGGGCGCTTACAATGAGCTTGACGGAGGAGAGTATCGCGGCACCCGCTGCGCTTTCCATTCTGTTTGGCGACCAAGCATTGACTTGTCTTCTTGCCGCGCTGGATCATAAGGGCGAGGAAACCCGCATCGTCGGCGGCGCCCTGCGCGACACACTCTTTGGCCGGCGTGCCCATGAGATCGATCTTGCGACCACGCTTTTACCGGAGACGGTCATGACGCGGGCGAAAGCAGCCGGTCTTCGCGCCGTTCCGACCGGGCTTCGGCATGGGACGGTGACTGTGCTTGCCGGAGAGAAGAGCTTTGAAGTGACGACGCTGCGCGAGGACGTCACGACTGACGGCCGTCATGCGGATGTCCGCTTTGGCCGCGATTTCAGGATTGATGCGCTGCGCCGCGATTTTACGATGAATGCGCTTTCCATGACATTGGGTGGAAGGCTTTTCGATTACACCGGTGGCCTTGCCGACATCGCGGCGCGCAAGGTGCGGTTCATTGGCGAGCCAATACGGCGCATCAAGGAGGACTATCTGCGAATCCTGCGCTTTTTTCGCTTTTCGGCGGATTTCGGCGAGGGGCCGCTCGATTGTGCGGGTCACTTGGCGGCCATTCGTGAAAGAGAAGGCCTTGCCCGCCTATCGCGCGAAAGAATCCGCGCCGAACTTCTGAAACTGCTATGCACGCGCCGGGCAGTGGAGGTCTGCGCCGAAATGAGCGCCGACGGGCTGCTGCATCCGCTCCTTGGATTGGCGCCCAATCCGGCGCGGCTGCGATGTCTCGTGGCACTTAGTGAAGATCTTCCGCAAGACCCGCTGCTGCGTCTTGCGGCGCTTTGCGTCACTCTGCCGGAGGATGCCGAGTGCTTGCGTGAGCGGCTGCGGCTTTCCAACGCGGAAGCCGAGCGTCTCGAAGGCGCCGCCCGCGCCCTGAGCGGCCTGCACGGGCGAGACGCGCCGCCAAATCCCCATGAATTGTTGGGCTTGCTTTTCCGCCATGGCCGCCAGGCCGCGGTCGACGCGATCCTCTTGGCAGAAGCCGATGCCCTTCCGGGGCGCGGCGGCGATTGGATGGCCGCCCGAAAATTCTTGCGTGAAACCGTGGAACCACGCTTGCCGTTCTCAGGTGCGGACCTGATTGCGCACGGCCTCACGGAGGGCCGGGCCATCGGCGAGGCATTAAAGGAGCTGCGAAGGCGCTGGATGAAGGCCGGCTTCCCAAACGACCCGGCAAGCCTTGCGCGCCTGCTTGAAGAGATGGCGCGCGGAACACCTTAAATGATGGTGCGAGAACCCATGTTTTTGATAAAGAATGTTATCATCCGTTAATTGAAGCGCCATTTGCGGGCGTGCGAGAAAGCCTTATGAGCGCGAAACAAAAGATACCGGCGGACATCGCCCGGCGTCTCGCCAACAAGGCGGAGCGGTCGCAACAGGCGTCTGGCAACAGCACGTGGCGGCGCGAGACCTTTACGCTCAAGCGAGACGAGGCGCGCGAGGTGGCGCGCGACTATTTTCTGAGGTTCCCGAAAGCCGCTTATATGACCGAAATCGAATCCTGGCGCGAGCTCCCGGGCGACCACATCGAATTCACAATCCGCCGCCTGCCCAGCGCCGATTGATGGACGCGCGCTCGTGGGCCGGAGCGCGGATTGGCGGATCGTGCTGACGTTCAGCCTCCCTGCCGCTCGCCGCCATCGCCGGAGTCAGTCATTTGAACGGCTTTGCTGTGTTGCCCGTGATCACGGCCTATGATCTCGGCGTAATGAGGCATCGATTCGCTCATCCTGAGATTCGCCCTTCTCGAACTCAGTCCAAAATTTGCCGCATTGAGGCTCGCTTCCGAACTACAGCACGACATCGGGCGTTCGCCAGGCGAGATGCTGGCCCGCGTCGACCGCAATCATCTGCCCGGTCACGTTGCGTGCTTGAGCCAGATAGAGAACCGCGTCGGCGATATCGTCTGGCGGGATCGCGCGGGCGAGCGGCAGGCCCCGCACTTCCTGCACGAAACCCGCTTTGCCCTGGCTGTCATTGGGAAAGACGGGACCAGGTCCAACGGCGTTCACGCGGATTCGGAGCGGCGCGAAGGCTTGCGCCATCGTCCGGGTTGCCGCCCAAAGCGCTGATTTGCTCAAGCTATAGGTGAAGAACTGTGGCGTCGGACGAAATACCCTTTGATCGATAATGTTGACGATCGCGCCTTCGCTGCCAGCCAGCACCTGCCTTGCGAAATCGCGCGAAAGGACCAGCGGCGCTTTTAAATTCACGGAAAGATGCTTTTCCAAAAGTTCGAGATCGAAGGACGCCGCATCGTCCGTCTCCAAGATCGCGGCATTGTTGACGAGCAGGGTGAGCGGACCAAAGATCGCGTTGGCCTCGGTGATGAGCCGATCTAGCGCGGCAGGCTCGCGAAGATCTGATGGCAAGCTTCGCACCTTAAAGCCTTGCCGGGACAAGCCCGCCGCCGCCGCCTCGGCATCGGCGAGGGAAGCCTTGCTGCAATGAAGCACGACACAATAGCCGGTCGAAGCCAGCCGTTCGGCGATCTTCAGTCCGATCCCTTTTGCCGCTCCCGTCACAAGCGCGGCTCCGGACGAAGCCACCCAATCCGTTCTGCCGTTCATGCTTTTGCTCCCCCGGCCACCCCTCGCACCGAGGCGGGCGTGCTCCGCCAATCAAATCGATGGCATTTCTCGGGTAGTTTGTTAAGTTCGATACAGGCGGCTTTAGCCGCGGAGGGTTGACTGCGCTGCTTTCTGGACGCTCCACTGAGAGCAGCTTAGGCAAGAAGGAGAAGGGAATACCATAACAAGAACGAGAAGAGGGAGAGAAGACATGGGCCTTTTGAGTTTTGCTAAATCGGTCGGCGCGCGAATTCTAGGTACAGCCGAGTCGGCCGCCACTCCGCCCGATCCCTTGAAAAGGGATACCGAAACCCACAGTTCTGATCCGTCGAAGGTCGAGGCCAGGCCCGAGGCGAGTAGTGAGGCACCGGCCAGGAGTGCCGCCGTGACGGCAGAGGCCGAGAAGACCGCACCGGTGAGCGAGGCGCCGGCGCATGTTGCTGCCACCCAGGGCGAAACCGGATCGGCCGGTGACGCCGCGGAACCGAAGCTTTATACGGTGCAGCCAGGCGATTCACTTTGGAAGATCGCCGAAGCCGAATATGGCCACGGTCATGGCGGCAAATATCATTTGATCTTCGAAGCCAACAAATCCGTGCTTTTTGATCCCGATGAGATCCATCCAGGCCAGGTGCTGCGGATACCACCGCTCGTCGACTGACGGGAGGCACAGGAAGGGGCTTGGCGGCACGACTGGCGTCTTTCACCGAGGACGCCGGAAGCTTGAGCCACGGCCTAGGCGCCTGCTCCGCACAGGCCCGTTCCTCCAAGGCCAGCGGAGTCATTCGGTGCTGGGGACGTGGGGTTTGCCGCGAAAACTCTTGCGTGGTCTGCCGGAATGGCCTCTGTTATGGGAAAGGCCACGGTGATGACGGCGCTTGAACAAGGCTCCCGCGCGGCGGCGCGGACGAGCGGGAGGAGGGCATATCCTGGCAAACGGCAGTGGATCGACGTTCTTCCAATGGCCACTACCGCCTTCAATGAGCTCTGGCATGGCGAAATAGGCCGCCCATTGATGCCAGGCATCGACACTCGCGCTCTGATGGCCCGCAGTAAGCAAAATCACGGAAAGATCGGGATCGCGATGTGCGAGGCGGACGCTGAAGGAGGCGCCAGCCGGATGCTCCTCGCGAGCGAGAAGCACGCCTGCGTAACTTTCCACCGGCACCCGGAGATGCATTTTCATGCCCCGCAGACGCCGTTTGATCGTGACGCAGCGTGGCGCCAGAAAAATCATACGGCGCCCGTCATCGGCGCGCGCATCATGAGCGGCACGGGCGTGGATCTCATCAGGGGCGTCAAAAGCAAATGAAGCTTGTCGCATAGGATTGCCTCAGCCGTGGCTTCAAGATGGCAGGAGTTTCGGTCGCGGGCGGATCCAAATCGCTAAATCTTAAGGTGAATGAACTGTAAAATATGGATAAATACGCCACTCTTGGCTGATGGGCAGTTTCCCGAAAGATTCAAATTTTAGTCTCTCGACGCTCTCGCACAAAACCCTCGCCTTGCGAGGAGGCGAGGGTTTTGCCGGGAAAAGCTTGTATCCCGCACTGCAGCACGATAAGCGAAGATGGTCTTACTCCAACATTTGGCGGCGAGCTTTGATTCCCATTTCGGACCGCGACGGCTTGGTTGCTTCTTTTGTGGAAGCCGCTCGTGGTGCCGGCGAGTTGGCACTCGGTTTTTTTCGCCCGGGTGCGATGACCAGTGCTGGAATTTCGCATAAGGCTGGAGGCTCTCCGGTTACGGAAGCCGATTATCTCGTCGACCGGTTTTTAAGGGAGCGTCTCGAAAGCCTGGTGCCGGAAGCCGGCTGGCTGTCCGAGGAGACCGAGGATTCGCCAGCCCGTCTTTCGAAGAATCTGGTTTTTGTGGTTGATCCCATCGATGGCACGCGGGGTTTTATGACCGGCCGCGAGGCTTGGTCCATCGCGTTCGCGCTGGTTGAACATGGGCGCCCGCTGCTTGGCATTGTCCATGCCCCCGCTCTCCGGGAAACCTATGTCGCTGTCAAGGGTGCCGGTGCAAGGCTCAATGACAACGCCATCGCCGTGTCAAAGCTTCGAGCGATCCATACGCAGGCAAAGGTGGCGGCGCCAGTGTTCCTCGCCAAACGGCTGCACGAAGTTGGGCTCCGTTTCGATCTGCAGCCGAAGATCCCGTCGCTTGCCTTGCGGATAACGGCTGTCGCCTCGGGAGCGCTGGATGCCGGCTTCGCCTCGGAAAATTCTCATGATTGGGATATTGCAGCAGCCGATCTCATCCTCCATGAAGCGGGAGGCCGCTTGGCAAGCCTCGATGGATCCGCGATTATCTATAACCGCATGGACACGCGTCATGGCGTGCTCACCGCCGCCCCGGCGCAAATCCATGCCGAAGTCAATGCCGCGGCACGGTTGGTGAAGGGCCTTGCCAATGGATAACCTATCAATGGCTGGTGCAATTGGGCAGGTTTTTCCGCAAAACAGATAACCGCTTGCGCATGGAAAATGCATAAAATAAAGAGCCGGAAGCGTTTTCATGGGTGCGCGATAGGCAAAAAGCTTCTGATGGAAAACGGCGGCTGGACCCTCAAGACTCTTGGGATGGAAGCTCATGACCACGGATGGCAAACAACTCCTCCATTTCGTATTCGGTGGCGAACTCAAGGATTTGAACGGCACGGAATTTCGTGACTTGTCGCAGCTTGATGTCGTCGGTTTTTATCCCGATTACGCCTCGGCGGTGCAAGCCTGGAAAGCCAAGGCGCAGGCGACCGTGGACAATGCGCATATGCGGTATTTCGTGACCCATATGCATCGCCTGATCGATCCTTCGAAAGACAAGACTTGAGAGGACGTGTTTGACCTGGCCCTTCGGCAGGATTGACCCGTGGGAGGGCAGGGTCGGTTGAAATATCCGGGGCCGCCGTGAAAACTTCGCCGCTCCTCGCTGCCTACCGTCTGGCGAGTGCAGCCCTTGGGCTGATGGGGCCGTTCTATCTCTATTGGCAGGGCAAGCTCGGCCGCGAGGACTTTTCGAGGCGCCGCGAGCGGCAAGGCCGGACTTCTCTCGATAGGCCGGATGGCCCTCTCGCTCTTCTGCACGCGGCCAGCGGCGCGCAAGCGGCCGCTCTGCAGCCCCTGGTCGAAAAACTCGGGCAATTTGGCTTTACCGTGGTTTTGGCAACCGGCAACGATGCTGCCGGTCCATTCCACGCGCCGCGGCTGCCGCCATCGCTGCATCAGTTGGCGCCGCTCGACACGCCTCGTTATACAGCGCGGTTTCTCGATCATTGGCGGCCAGATATCGTCCTTGTCTCGGGCACGGAAATTCCCCCGAATCTCATTGTCGAAACCAGCCATCGCGCCATTCCGCTGGCGCTCGTCGACGCCTGTCTGTCCGCGCGATCCTTTCTGATTTGGCGAAAAATTCCAGCTCTTGCTGGGTCGCTGCTGGGAAAGATCGATCTTTGCCTTGCGCAAACACAGACGGACGCGGAGCGTTTCGCCAACCTCGGCATGCGCGACGTTCAAGTAACCGGCAATCTTAAATATGATTATGCGTCGACGCCCGTGGATCAAGCCGCCTTGGCGCGGCTTCTGGCCCGGATCGGGGCTCGTCCCGTCTGGATTGCCGATGGAACCTATCCCGGCGAGGAAGAGATCGCGATGGCGGCACATCGCCGGCTGGTGCAACAATTTCCCGATCTTCTGACCGTGATCGCCCCGCACAATCCTAAGCGCGGTTTTGAAATCGCGCAAAGCGCCGTCAGAATGAAACTGACGGTGGGGCAGCGAGGCGGCGATCGTGAGAATGCGCCTTTGCCGGAAATCTATATCGCTCATACAAGGGGCGAAGCGGGACTCTTTTATCGTGGCGCGGGTGTGATCTTCGCCGGCAAATCCTTGTGCCACGGCGGCGGCAAAAACCCGGTCGAGGCGGCGAGCCTTGGCTGCGCGATCCTGCATGGTCCGGAGGTCGATGATTTCGAGGAAATTTATAAAGCGCTCGATCAGGCGGGCGGCGGCGGCTTGGTGTTTGACAAGGAGTCACTCGCGAAGCAATTGGCGCTCCTCTTCTTTGATAAAGCCGAATTGCGGGCGATGGCGCGCACCGCTGCCGACACAGCAGAGAAGCTAAGCGGCGTCTCAAATCGCATTGTGGTGGCGTTGAAGCCCTATCTCGCGCAAGCAATCGTCGCGCCGAGAGGCGCAAAGGGGTAAAGCCAATTTTCACGGCTTAGCAGTTCCGCGCCGTGACGATGGCACGAGGCGGCCCGCCCGAGCATGGGCGCTCGAAAAGCGCTCATTATCTCACGCGCTTTGTTTCTCTATGATCTTATCCAAGAAATGGCAATTTCGTGCGGATCATACTTTAGGAAGATGCTTTTGAGGAAGACGCTTTTGGCTTGGTGGCGAGCCTTCGCAGCTTGGCTTCCGGGCCGGCATAGGGCTCCTGCAGATCGACATTCCAATAGCGCAAATCCTCAAGCTTGATCGCGGCGCCGGTCACCGCGCAACGTACGAAAGCGCCAGGACGCAAGATTCGGAATTCACCGTCGAGATATTCGATTTCTGCTTCTCCCACGGAAAGTGGGCGGCGTTCAAAACGGTTCATGAAACGGAACTCAATTCGAAAAAATTATAACAAAAATAGCGCAGATTCATCAAATTTGCCACTGTCTCTCATAAGATTTCCGTTTCTTTGAGTCTGAGCGATTCTTTTTCGATCAGATGGCTCGGTCCCTTGGGTTCGGCATGTTCGAATTCTGCGACAATGGCATCCGCTTGGCCTTTATCGACGAGTCTCCTGTTTCGGGCGATCGTCGCGAGCCAATTCTCCTCATTCATGGGTTTGCTTCGACGCATGCGGTGAACTGGGTTTTTCCGCAGTGGGTGAAAACCTTAACTAGGGCAGGGCGGCGCGTCATCGCTTTCGATAATCGCGGCCATGGCCGCAGCGAGAAATTCTACGATCCCTCCGCTTATACTCTGCAAAAAATGGCGGAAGATGCCCGGGCGCTTCTCGATCATCTGGATATCGCGGCGGCCGATGTGATGGGCTATTCGATGGGCGCCCGGATCGCCGCCTTTCTTGCCAAGGCGCACGCAAGCCGCCTGCGCTCAATAATCCTTGGTGGCCTTGGCGATCATCTTATCGATCGCGGCGGACTTGCGGATGATATTGCGGAGGCCATGGAAGCGCCTTCGCTCGCAGCACTTGCCGATCCCATGCAGCGCATGTTCCGGGGCTTTGCCGAAGCGACCAAGAGCGATCTCAAGGCGCTTGCGGCCTGCGCGCGCGGGGCCCGTCAGCGGATGAGCGAGAAGGAAGCCGGGCAAATCGACCTTCCCATCCTCATCGCGGCCGGAACCAACGATACTGTCGCGGGGGATCCGCATAAGCTCGCAGCTGTGTTTAGGGCGGCGCGTGCCGTGACTATTCCGGGCCGCGATCACAATCGCGCGGTAGGCGATAAAGTCTATAAAGACGCTGTACTTGAATTTCTTGAACAACGCCCCTGACCGTGTTGCGAGGGGCGGCCTATATCTCTCCAGCACGTGTCAAACTTGGCTCGCGCAACTTTTGCCGCCGTGCTAAAGCCTATGTTCGATTGTTTCGTGGGGCAAGAGGGGTTTAGGGTCAAGTCGATCGCAAGGGAAGCCCGCTGGGAGCGTCTTATGAATTCCGCCACAGGGACGGCAAAAGTGGTCACGTTCACCCGCAGCGATCCGGTCTTTGCGCGGCTCCGCGCAGAGGCTGAGGAGGCCGTGCGCAAGGAGCCGGACATCGCCGGTTTCCTCTTTTCTGCGATCCTCAATCTGGAATCGCTCGAAGCCGCAATCGTTCACAGGCTGTCAGCGAGGCTCGGGCATCAGGCATTTCCGAGTGATCTCATCGAGCAGGCCTATTTCGATGTGATCGCGGCTGATCCGTCGATCAGGGATGCTTTTCACGCCGATATCGCGGCGGTGGTTGATCGCGATCCGGCCTGCACAAGGCTGCTCGAACCCGTTCTCTATTTCAAGGGATTTCACGCGATCGAGACGCACCGGCTGGCGCATGCGCTCTGGATGGGTGGCCGTCAAGACTTTGCGCTCTATCTCCAGAGCCGCTCATCCGAGGTGTTCCAGACGGATATTCATCCGGCGGCCCGGATCGGCAAAGGCATCTTCCTCGATCATGCGACTGGTCTCGTCGTTGGCGCCACCGCCGTAATTGGCGACGATGTTTCGATGTTGCAAGATGTCACCTTGGGTGGCACTGGCAAGGAACGCGGCGATCGCCACCCGAAAATCAAGACGGGCGTGCTGATCGGCGCCGGCGCAAAAATTCTCGGCAATATCGAGATCGGCCGTTGTTCCCGGGTTGCCGCCGGATCGGTCGTGTTGCACTCGGTACCGGACAACAAAACGGTGGCGGGCGTACCGGCACGTATCGTCGGTGACGCGGGTTGCGCCGAGCCTTCGCGCACCATGGATCAAATCCTTGCCGCGGCGCTGGTCGGCGAATAGGTCGATTTGATGGTCTCTCAGGTTGCAGACGGCCGTCTTTTCTGGCAGTGGTCAGGCCCAGGCGCGACCATGCCGGAAGGCCGCACGATTGTCGTGACATGCTCGTCGCATGGCGGCCTTGGCGCCTCCGGAGCACCTCGTGGATAAAGCGGAATTGCGGAAACTGCAGGAATTCCTGCGCAAGTCCCTCGGCAATCAGGGAATCAAGGTCACGCCCAGCCAACGCAACTCCGATGATGCCGATGTGCATCTTGGCGAGCGCCGGATCGGCGCGATTACGGTCGACGACGAGGACGGCGACCGGTCTTTCGCCTTCGAGATGAAGATTCCCGTCGAGCGGCCGGTGCTGCAGGACTATTTGCGGCGGTTGTTCGAGACCGAGACATTGAAGATCGTCCCGCGGGGCAAAAAAAGTGATTCGGTTGAGCTCTACAATGGCGATGATTTTTTGGGCGTGATCTCGGCTGATGATCCCAAGGCCAAGAGTTTTACGTTGCAGATCGCCATCCTTGATTTCGATCTCGATGAATTTTAGGGGCTCGGATGCCGCTTTACGCGCTCGATGGCGTTTCTCCGATTTTGCCCGCGGACCATTGCTTCTGGATCGCGCCAGATGCGCAAGTCATCGGCAAGGTGCGACTTGAGGCCGATGTCTCGATCTGGTTTGGCGCTGTTCTGCGCGGCGACAATGAAGAGATCGTTGTCGGGGCCCGCTCCAATGCACAGGAGGGATCGCTTCTGCACACTGACATAGGTTACCCCCTGACCATCGGCCCGGATTGCACGATTGGCCATCATGCGATTTTGCATGGCTGCACGATCGGCGAAAACAGCCTCATCGGCATGGGCGCGACGCTTCTGAACGGCGTCAAGATTGGCCGCAATTGCCTCGTCGGCGCCAACGCCTTGTTGACCGAAGGCAAGACCTTTCCGGACAATAGCCTGATCATCGGCAGCCCGGCCCGCCTTGTGCGCACGCTTGATGAGGCCTCGGCCCAGCAGCTGCGCGAGAGCGCCGCGCATTATGTCGCCAATTGGCGGCGCTATGCCAAGGGCCTCGTGGTTTTGTCTGGCTAATATGAGGTTGCGATCCCCAGGCCAAGGGATCAATCCATCACTGCCGCAAGCATCCAGCAACAATTAGCGCACAGGATTCCAGAGGCGCAAGGACGCCGGGATCGTCTGATATATAATTGACCGACGACACTCGCCCCGCCTCGAATGTGATCGTTGTCGTGCATTGTCCTTGGCCAAGGACAGTCCCACTCACCAAATAGCGGGCGGCTCCCGCAACGTTATAAGTGGCAATCTCCTTGCCACCGGCTTTTATATCCTGATCGGGGGTGCCTGCGCAGGCCATTATTTCGGCGCGCCTCCTTCCAATGAGGGCTGATGTCGCTTCAATGGCTTGTTGATTTTGAACCAGCGCACATCCTTGAACCACCAGACAGATCACCAATACCGCTTGAGATTTTCGCATAGGAAGAGCCCATCTGATTTGCCTATGGACAATACCAATTTTCGTTGACGGTGTTGAATGAAATTTGGATTTGTGCCTGGAATAAAGGGTCCGGAATGAAAGGCACGCGAAGCGGTCTTTCCTTGCCTGGCAATTTCAAACTCAACAGGGGGCGATTCAGAAGATACCGGCATTGGATGATTGTCTGATATCGCTGCATACATTATACACAGTCCCGGAATGCCCGCGTAATTTCCGTCGGCTGACGACGCCACTGGGAGCCTATCAGTATGGTGGAAAAACGTTTCTTCCAGCAGAGGAGAGAACCTTTTTTATTCTGAAGCTGGGCCGCCATCAGTCAAGGCTTAATGTCTGGCTCGAATCCACGGCATCCAAGGCCAAGCCGGCGGCAGCTGTCGGGCCTAGCGGTCGCAGCGGAGGATGAGCCAACTGAAGGCGCGAGGCGGGAACCGTTGTGATACTTCTAGTCCGCGATGCGCCGTCTAGGATGACGGTCCGGCGGACATTTCCTCTCGTGGACGAATTCTGGACACCCCCATCGTGACACGGCCTGCGCTTACCGTCTGGTACAATACAAAATGCCCGGTCTGCGACGCGGGCATCAATCGGCAACGCAACAAGCTCGACTCCGCCGTTCAGCCGGCCGGGATCGAATTCCGCGACATCAATATCGAACCGCAAGTGCTCGCTGCCTATGGCATCAATGTGGATGATGTGAGGCGGCGCCTGCATGCCGTGGACGAGAGCGGAGCGCTTCTTGTTGGTGCGGATGTCGCCGTTGCCGTTTGGCGGCGAACGCCGGGCGAGGGCTGGCTTGCCGCGATCCTCGGCGCGCCGGGCATCATCCGCGTGACCCGTTTTGGATACGATCGCTTCGCTGATCTGCTTTGGCTCTGGAACAAGCGCAACAGCCGCTGGTAGGCCAACCACATCAGCGACCAATCGAAAGGTGCTACACTTTCGTTATCAATTTAAGGCGCTATCCAAACCTCGACGCGATTTCGTACTACGCCTATCTCGCCGGACGTCTCGAAGCGATCTGCGGGCGCGGCGCGGCGGAGCTGTTCGCCGAGCCTGTGTTGCCGAGCGGCGCCGATTCACAACCAGCAGCGGTCTCCTAGTACGGTCCGCAAGAGGGCCGGCCGGTCGAAATCGATTCCATCGATGAAATCGCACGCCGGCCGGTCGGCGGCCGTCTCACAGAGAGACTGAATGCGCTCGCCCCAGCCCTCATCGATCGCGATGTTGGGCCGCTGCTGGCGGCATCCCTAAGCATTCCCTCGAACAAAAACATTCTGATGGTTGGCAACGAGCCGCTGCTCGTCAATTGGGGATATTTACCGCAAGAGGTCGCGCATGACGCCGAGCGCCGCAGTGCCCATTTCGCTGCTACCTTGGGCCGCTTCGCGCCGCGGTTGATACCGCTAGCAGCCGCCGCGCTTGGTGCCAACGTAACCCTAGCGGAGGCGCCATCCGTACCCTCGCCTGGCGCCGGTGCGACGGACCGGCGCCCGCCGCCGCCACCGCGCTTTCCGCCGCCGGCGGCAAGCCGAATGGCGGACGGCAATGGTGACGACACGCGCGGGTGGGTCGCGCCGCTCATCGCGTCGCTGATTGCCGGAGCGGTTTTGCTCATCATTCTCTTGCCAGGGGTGCTCGCTTATCCAGATACCACGGAGCACGCCGCACGCGATGATTTTGAAGTGGAACGCCTGAAGAAATCGAATGAATCTCTCGAAGCCCAGCTCAAAACGTTGCAAAATGCGGCCAGCCAACGCGTCTGCCGCGCGGCCGAAGGGGAAACGGTTCCGGTGCTAAATTTTCCTCCCTCGGATACGGGGAAACCCGAGGGAAGCAAAAACGAGCCACCGCCGCGGATGGAACTCTTGCCGCGTGCGCCGGAGCGCGTTCCCCTGCCGCCGCGTGCCGGTCCAACCCCGCAAGCGGCGAATATCGCGGAGCTGCTTGAAAAATCCACCGTATTTGTCGTCGCACCGCATCCCGACAAGCGAGCAAGCTTCGGGACGGGATTTTTCATTAGCGACCGGCACATTGTGACGAACCATCACGTCATTGAACAGGCGAACGATCAACGTGTCTTCGTTGCTAGTAAAATGTTCAATGGTGTGCGGACGGCGCATGTTATCGCCAAGACAGAGCCGCAGCCCAACGACACGATGTCGGCGCCGGATTTTGCAGTGCTCGAGATTGAGCCGGTCAATGGCGCAAGTCCGTTACGCTTGGGTGTTACTCCGCCTAAACTGTCAACGGCCTATATCGCAGGCTTTCCTTACTTCCTCATCAGCGAAGACGTGGCCTATCAAAAGCTTTTGGATGAACTTCAGGAAGCATTGGCCCAGGGTGACGACGACCAGCGATTGGCACAACGGAGATTGACAGTCCCGGGCGTTGATCTGCGTTATGGGCGGATCAATAACATTATGACCAAAGGTCCGGCGGAACTGCCGATCATCATTCACGACATGCAAATAGCGCCTGGCAACAGCGGCGGCCCGCTCGTCGACGCCTGTGGACGCCTCGGCGGCGTCAATACGGCCCATTTCACGAATGTCGCGCGCGAGGAGACGAGCAACGACACGAATACGGATGCCTCCATAACGGGTGTCCAACAAGGCAATGTCGCCCAGGACGTTGGTGTTTTGAGGAAATTCCTTGCCGAGAAACAGATCGCCTTCACCGCCGATGACACCCCATGTGCCGTCGCCAATACTAGCGATCTCGGGCAGCGTACGGGCGGACCCGAGCCAAGCAAACCAGCCCCAGCCTCGCCGCGCCCAGACGAGGCTCCTGCTCCCGTTGCCGCGCCCCCAGGCCAAAAGTGAACACGCCGATGGCCCCCTGCATTCCCAGCTGCGACGAAGCCTCCGGCTGGGAAGGTGCGGCCGCGCCAATGGTAAGGGCGCCGCATAGCGCCACCCCCTCGCGGAGACCGTGATGTACAGCGTTCGCGTCACAACGACCAGCGATCGCGACATGCCTGTCGTCGATCTCGGCCCGGGCCTGACGTGGGAACGGCTGACCGATGTCTTGCGCAGCGAGGTTTCGCCACAGGCCGCCGCCCTTTTCGCCGAACCGATCCCCGATCCGGCCCGCGGTGTCACCCACTGGCATGTCATTGCCAACGAGGACCCCATACCGTTTCTAGCCCTCTCCAAGGCCGATCAAGAAAGTCTCTTGGCCGCCTATCACAAGCTGGAAAGAGACATTCTCGCATTCGCCCACCAACTCTTGACGAAAGGCGGTGAAAGCAATCTGCGCATCGCTGCCGGCCTGCGAACGGCCCTCGAGACAACGGATCAGGATGCGCAGCTCTGGTCCT
The DNA here is from genome assembly GCA_035509135.1 of Methylocella sp. Taxonomy (GTDB): domain Bacteria; phylum Pseudomonadota; class Alphaproteobacteria; order Rhizobiales; family Beijerinckiaceae; genus Methylocapsa. The sequence goes on along the minus strand of DATJLX010000127.1, from coordinate 3,784 downwards.
TATCCGGCGCACCCCTCCTCATAGCCTGGGGCCGGCGCAAGGGAGCGCCGACCATCCTCGAGCCGCATATCCTCACCCGTGAGAAAACAAAGGATGAACACACGCCCCGTGGCCGCACATTCATCACCCGATTTGAGCGCGCCAACCTAAGACTGCCGGAGGCGGCGGGGCTCGCGTCCATGGCGATTGGCGCTCGCTCCATTTTGCCTTGGGCGCTCTGGCTTCTCTTTAGCGTGATCGTCGCGGCGATCTTCTACCATTTGCTGCCGGCCTGCGCGATCGACTTGCCGATGCTACAGCATGCCACCGGGCAATGCGGACAAGGGCGGCGCGAGGCCCTGGACGAACTGATCAATCGCAATGACTTTCTGCGTCAAGGCGTCCGTGAAGCCGAACGGCACCTCGCGGGCCTCGGGAAGGACTGCAATCCCAGAGCTCAAAATGACCAACCGCCGCCTCTGCGGGAGATTGAAGAGCGAAAGGAAGAAACAAATGCGGCTCACGGGCGCCTCGAAGTCACGCTTGCCTGGGACGGCCGAGAGGATCTTGATCTGCATGTTTATTGTCCGGGCGGACATCTTTTCTATGGGCAAAAAGATGCCTGTGGCGGGACATTGGACATCGATCGCAACAGCAGCGCCGCTGCCGCCGTTGAGCATCCGATCGAACACGCATCTTGGCCACAGGAGCCGCTGGCCGGGCTCTATCGGGTTGCCGTCACTCTCTACTCAACCAATGGATTGGCGCCGCGTCCGGTGCCGTTTAGACTTGTCGTCCGGGACGGCGACAAAGAGCGCAGTTTCGATGGCGTCGTGGACAAGGAGCGCAGCGAAGTCGAGGTGACCAGCTGGCGCCACTGAAACAAAAGACCCCCTTTCGACGGCATCAATCGTCGAAATGATTTGAGCACGGATGAATAAAATGAGTCTCAAAGCCATTAGCCGGCCGCAAAGCGAAATCCTCAAGATTGTACCCTATTCGGGCATTCAATTCTTATCGTACGGGTTCGATATCGAACAGACGGGGCGCTTTTCGCGCTCCTTCACCGAGCATCAACGCATGGATCTACGAAACGCGGAGGGCGTCGTACCGTTTGAACTTCGGCCAAACTGGAACGACGACGATCCCGAACTTGATCCGCCCTTCCCGCCCCAGAACAATGATGTCGTTTACGATATTTCGAAACAGAAAGCACTCGAAGCTTTCCTTGGCCAATGGACACCCGTTCCTTATTTTGCGGTTCAATCCAGCCGTGACACCTATGGCCGCGAACTGCTCCATCAGGGGCCAAGCAACTGGGCGCGCGCGCGTCTCAATCGCCGAGCCCGGAAACCCGTCTGGCCATACGCATCATGTTGTCCTGGCGCTCGATACCGACCTCATCGAACGCCGGCCAAACCGCCCCTATGTCGCGCCAAGCCCGCAAGATGCCATCGCCGAACATGAATTTGTCTTTGCAAGTCTGTTTCGCGACCTTGCCTGGTTCTTATCCGAGACTCGTGCGGCATCGGACCAGCAAGGAAACGTCAACCACCAGGAATGGGTCGATCGTTGGATCGACGAACTGTTCACGGAGTTCAAGGTTGCCCAGCGCGGCAGGGCGCTGCGGCCGGACGATCGTCAACCGCTCGAACACGCCGCACGTTATATTGCTTTCATTCAATTCCTTGCGGTAGCGGCTCCCTTACCACGCATCAAGCTCATCGACACGCTCTCGGAGGATCCCTCGGTCAAACCCGTCAATGTGGATCTCGTGCTCGACGTCGGCAATAGCCGGACCTGCGGCATGCTCGTCGAGAATTTTCCCAATCAGGAAAAGATCGAACTTGGCAACTCCTACGTTCTCCAGTTGCGCGATCTCGAAGAACCGCACCAGGTTTATACCGATCCCTTCGAAAGCGCCGTGCAACTGGCGCAAGCCCAGTTCGGCAAAGAATATCTGTCGCGCTTCTCCACGCGAACGCGTGCATTCTTCTGGCCGAGCCTCGTGCGGGTTGGGCCGGAAGCCGCCCGCTATCGCGAAAAGGCCGAAGGCACGGAAGGCGCCAGCGGCATGTCGAGCCCCAAGCGTTATCTTTGCGATGTCGAGCCGGTCAATCAGGAATGGCGGTTTCAACCAAGTGATTACGGCGCCAACCGTGAACCGCCGACCGTTGACCGTGCAACGCGCCGTTTTGTCAACTATCGCGGCGACGTGCTGAGGCAATTTGCCGACGAACGCCGCTTCTACGAACGGCTGGCCTGGACACCCAATCGCTCGGAGCTCGACAAGCCGGCAGCGAGATTAACGTTTTCCCGCTCTTCCTTCTTCACCTTCATGGTCGCTGAAATCCTGGTGCAGGCGCTCACCCTCATCAACAATCCGCATTTGCGTGGAACGCGCGGCGAAAAAGACACGCCAAGACGCCTGCGTCGGATTATCTTCACCCTGCCGACCGCAATGCCAGTCCGGGAACAATGGTTGCTGCGCAGCCGTGCCAGCGCCGCGGCAAAACTCGTTTGGGACATGATGGGCTGGACGGAGGCGCTGCCGCCTGGTCTAACGGTCCCGGAGGTGCATGCGTCCTGGGACGAGGCAAGTTGCGCGCAATTCGTCTATCTCTACAGTGAGATTGCGCATAAATTCGGCGGCGCCATCACAGATTTCATGCAACTTGTCGGCCGCCGCCGTCCCTTCGTCGACTCGAACCAGAAGGCGCCCGTCAACGCGGCGGAAGAACCTTCCATTCGCATTGCGAGCGTCGACGTCGGGGGCGGGACGACCGATCTGATGATTACGACCTATTATGTCGAGGATAATCGCGCGATCGTGCCAGTGCAGACATTTCGCGAGGGTTTTCGTATCGCGGGCGAAGACATTCTTCATGAGACAATTCAGCAAATTCTGCTGCCTGCAATCGAAGCACGGCTGAAGCTGTGTGGATTGGCAAATGCCAGGGAGTTCCTGATCGACCGGTTTGGGGCCGATCGCGCCAACATGCCTGAGCAGGACAAGCATCTCCGCCGTCAGCTGGTGCTTCGCATCATGAAGCCTGCCGGGCTGGCGCTGCTTTCCGCCTATGAGAACGCGCCATCGACCTATGCTGTTTCAGCCGAACGTGTGACGATCGAAGAACTGGTCAAGGTATCGGGCAAGCGAACGGCGCCGCTCGAAGACCGTATTCTCGACTATGTCGACAGGGCCGCGGCGAACTGGGGGGCGAGCGGCTTCCGTCTTGCCGAGGTCGAAGTTGCCATCGATTACGGGCGCATTCGTAACGCGGTCGAGACGACGCTCGGCGGAATTTTCGACAATATCGCCAAAGCCGTGCATCATTTCGATTGCGACCTCGTTCTTCTGTCTGGGCGTCCATCGCGTCTGCCCGCGACAATTGATCTCTTCGTGAACAAGCTCGCGGTATCGCCCGACCGCATCTTACCGCTCGCCAATTATCCTGCCGGCAATTGGTATCCATTTGGCGGGCGCTCGCGATTTCGTATCGAAGATCCAAAGACCGCGACCGTGGTCGGCTGCATGCTCTGCTCCTTGGCGGAAAGCCAGATCACCAATTTCACGCTCTACACCCACCGGCTCGCGATGCGTTCGACCGCCAATTACATCGGGCTCATTGCCGATTTTGAGGAATGCGTGTCGCGGCAATCCTTCGGCACGTTCCTCCGGGGGCTCAGCATCGATCGCGCAAGACTGGTCGATGAGTTCTACGAAGCGCGCACGCGCGGAACACTGTTCGACGCTCAGGGCGAGACGCCGGCCCAGGCTCCGAGCACGAGTCCCTCGCCACGG
>DATJLX010000126.1:0-2684 GCA_035509135.1 Methylocella sp. | reverse complement strand
TGGGTTAATTAAAGGCATTCTGAGACAGCCTTGCCCTCTCCTCGCGACCGTGCGGGCCCCACCGCGGGGAGCCGCCGAGACACTGCTCACGAGAACAAAAAGGATTCAGGCTCTCAGCCGCTCTCTTTAGCCGTCTGTTTTGTCGCAAGATTACATCGGATAGCCGGCAATTTCTTGGGAGTTATTCTCAAGCCCGCGTCTGAACGCCGGCCCTTATTTCGCGGCCCTTTCCGATTGCTCGCAAAGCCTATGGATTTCAACTCCCCACGCCCGGCGCAATCCATTCCCATTGATTATCCCGGGCCGCGTGTGTACTGACAAAAGCGCAAATCAGCCGATGATACCCAGGCTCGGCGCGTCTCGCGGAGTTTGCAATGCAAAAATCGTCCCTGTTTGGATTCCTATTCCGTGCCTCCAGGCTTTCGGCGTCTGTTCTGCTCGGCGCGCTCGCCCTTGGCGGCTGTAACCAAACAACTGGTTCCAGGTCGCCGGTTGCGACGGCTGCGCCCACAGCCCCGGCGCGGCCGGATTGGCCGAAATTGCCGGACGGCGCCGCCTGCACCGATGAACTCACCCATTACCAAACCGTTCTTGATGCCGATGTGAGCACCGGAAATGTCAACCGGACGGTCTATGATCAGATCGAGACGGAGCTGGTGCCAGCCGCGAACGCTTGCGCGGCTGGCAAAGACAGCGAAGCGCGCGCCTTGATCCGGTCGGCAAAAGTGAAGCATGGTTATCGCGCGTGATCACGCCGGCCGCACAGAGTCATGCGTGCGGCCCCCTTTGCGGCGGCGGGGACAAAATGCGGGCCGCGCTCGCCCGCCTGGCGGCGGGAAGGCCGGGCTTCGGAGACAGGGAGAACGCCAGCCGACGGCGTGGATGGCACCGCAGGGGATTGCACGGCTTTGCCCAAGGCCGTTTTACCCCCGCCCTTCGCCATTTTGGTAAGACTATTCGAGTAAGCAAGATGGCTGTGCCGCGCCGGTTCCCCGCCTTTCCTCACCCAGACCTCAAGGGCGGGCGCTTCCTCATCGTCGAGGCCCGCTTTTATGAGAATATTGCCGCCATGCTTCTGGACGGCGCCAAGAAGGCCTTTGCCAGCGCCGGTGTCGCGTCCGATCTCATCGCGGTCCCTGGCGCACTCGAAATCCCGCTCGCCATGGCGATGGCGCTCGACCGTGCCGAAGCCGCGCAACGGCCTTTCGATGGGGCTGTCGCGCTCGGTTGCGTCATTCGCGGCGAAACCCATCATTTCGAGATTGTCGCCAATGAAAGCGCGCGCGCGCTCATGCAGCTCGCGCTTGGCCGTAAGCTCGCCTTCGGCAATGGTGTTTTGACCGTCGAGAGCGAGGCGCAGGCGGTGGCACGCGCCGATCCCCGGCAAGGCGACAAGGGTGGCGATGCGGCGCGGGCGGCGCTTGCGCTTCACCAGCTGAAGCTTGAAATCGGGGCGGCCTGATGGCCAACCCCGACCAGCGGTCCGCCGCCCGCCTTGCCGCCGTTCAAGCGCTCTATCAGATGGAAGTCACCGGCAAGGGCCTCAAGGAGACGCGCAACGAGTTCGAATCGTTCTGGATCGGTCATGAAATCGAAGGCGCTCGGTACAAGGATGCGGAAATCGCCTTCTTCGAGGATATTCTTTCCGGTGTTGTCGCCGCCCAAGGTCCCATCGACCGGGTGATCGACAAAACCTTGGCGGCGGATTGGCCCTTGGCGCGGATCGATTCCGTCATGCGGGCGATTCTGCGCGCCGGCGCTTATGAATTGAAGCAGCGCGCCGATGTTCCCGCGCGGGTCTCTATCAAGGAATATGTCGATGTTGCCGGCGCGTTTTTCGGCGCCGAGGAAGCCGGCATGATCAATGCGGTGCTGGACGCCGTAGCGCGCCAGTGCCGGGCAGCGGAATTCGAGCCGCGCGGTTGAGAGTGATCTTCAATGCCGCGTCCATCGGAAGACGAGTTGATCGCCACCTATTTCGCGCCGCTCGCGGGGCCAGGCGCTTTTGGCCTGCGCGACGATGCCGCGATCCTCGCCCAAGCCTCCGGTGAAGAGACCGTCGTCTCCAGCGATCTGTTGACCGCCGGGGTGCATTTTTTCACCGGCGATCCGCCAGGCGCGGTCGCCCGCAAGGCCTTGCGGGTCAATCTCTCCGATCTCGCCGCCAAGGGCGCGGAGCCGCGTGGCTTTCTCCTCGGCCTGGCCTTGCCCGGCGATTGGACGCCCGAGTGGCTTGCGGGCTTCGCGCAAGGCCTCGGAGAGGACGCCGCCGTCTATAAATGCCCGCTCCTTGGCGGTGACACGGTCAAGTGTCTTGGCCCGCTCGTCATATCAATCACCGTGCTTGGCGCCGTTCCGGCGGGAAAACTCATCCCGCGCGAAGGCGTCGCGGCGGGCGACCGCCTTTATGTGACGGGAACGATCGGCGACGCGGCATTGGGCTTGCGTCTGCACGCGGGCGCGGCGCCAGACAAGGAATGGACGCAAGGCCTCGCCCAAGTAGATGCCGCCTATCTCGCTGGCCGCTATCTTCTGCCGCAGCCGCGCCTCGGCCTCCGCGAGGCGCTTCACGCCGATGCCCACGCGGCCATGGACATTTCGGATGGGCTTGCGGGCGACCTTGCAAAAATACTCCGCCTAACGGGAATGACGGCCGAGGTGATGACCGCCGATGTTCCGCTGTC
>DATJLX010000125.1:0-6063 GCA_035509135.1 Methylocella sp. | reverse complement strand
TGACGATCGGCGGCGTACTGCCGGAGCTGATCTATCGGGCGGCGGTCGAAGCCTTCGGGAAACATGGCGCGGCCGAGCTCTGTTATCGCGTTGGCCTCTATTGTCTGGTTTCGGGTGACGACCCTGAACGGCTTCAATGTCCCGGTGCCCGAAGGCCCCAGGACCGCGGTCTGAGCTCTCAGACGCCCGCCTCCTCAATCGCCTTGGCGCGCTGAAGGGCCGGGCGGGCAAGGCAGCGGTCCACATAAGCGCGCAGCACCGGCCGCGGCGGTACGAGTTTGAAAATATCGATCCCAAAATGAAGATCGAGGCCAATCATGACGTCGGCGGCCGAAAACCGCTCGCCCAGCAGCCATGGACCAGGAGCAACCGCCGCTTCAAGCACGTCGAACACCCGGTCGAAATCGCCAAAGCTCGCCATCCGGGGCTCCACTGGAATATTGGCGAATTTGGTGAGATAGGCGGGCTCGATACATCCCGCCGAAAAAAACAGCCACTGTAAATAGCGGCCGCGTGACGGATCGCCGAGCGGCGGCGCAAGGCCTGCCTGCGGAACCGCCTCGGCGACATAAGCACATATCGCGCCTGATTCGGCGACAGCGACCGGCCCATCGGTCAGCGCAGGGACTTTCGCCATCGGGTTGATCGCTCGGAAGTCCGCGTTCTTTTGGTCCCCCGCCATCAAATCGAGTTTGACGCGTTCATAGGAAATGCCTGCTTCCTCGAGGACCCAGAGCGCCCGCAGCGAGCGCGTGCGGGGGGCCCAATACAACTTCATCATGTTATCGTCCTCTTGCGTCACACATGCTCCACCGCGACAATCCCTGGAATCGCTTTGAGGGCGCCCGCGACATGCGGCGAAACGGAATATTTGCCGGGCAGCTTCACTTCGACCTCGCCGCATCCGGTGAGCAGCACGAGCGACACATCGCCATCACCTTGCCCGCGCAAACGCCGGGTGATCTCGGGGAGCGGATTTTCGTCACGGAGAAAGACCCGCAATCCCTTGCCGATCCGGCTCGCCGCCGCATCCAAAGGCTCGACGGAAACGATGCGGGCACGCACATCCTCGCCTTCGACAGAGGCTTGCAAGCCGACCAGCACGGCGGCCCCTTTTTCCAAAAGATCGCGGTATTGACTGAGACCTTCTTGAAATAAAATCGCCTCATACTGGCCAGACTGGTCGGAAAGCTGGACGATCCCCATCTTGGCGCCCGCCTTGGTCCGGCGCTCGGCGCGGTCGAGCACGGTCGCGGCGAGCCGCCCGGCGGAAGCGCCCTGCTTGACCGCGCGGACGAAGGCCGCCCAGGGCTGCACTCGCAGCCGCGCGAGTATGGCGGCATAGGCGTCGAGCGGATGGCCGGACAAAAAGAAGCCGACCGAGTCGAACTCGCGCCGCAGGCGGTCATTGACGGGCCAAGGCTCGGTCTTCGGCAAGGCGACGGCGTCGAGAGTTTCACCGCCAAACAGCACGCTTTGGCCAGCGAGCCTCTCCTCCTCGCGCCGCTGCGCCGAGGCAAGGATCGATTCGGCGGCGGCGTAAACGCGCGCGCGGTTGGGCTCAAGCGCGTCGAAGGCGCCGGCGGCGGCGAGACTTTCAAGCGTGCGTTTGTTGATCTCGCGCGGATTGAGCTTTCCTGCGAAATGACTGAGATCGCGAAAGGCCGGCTTGGCTGACGGGCCCGCGGCCCCTGTTGCGGCACTTCCATTGATCGCCGCGAGCGAACGCGCGTGCGATTCTCCGACACCCTTGATCGCCGAGAGCGCGTAGCGGATGGCAGGCAGGCCATCCACATCGGCCGGCTCGAAACCGGCGCCCGATGTTTGCACCGACGGCGGCAGGATCTTGATGCCGAGGCGGCGCGCCTCGTTGCAAAATTCGGCGAGCTTGTCGGTATTCGATTTGTCGAGCGTCATCGAGGCGGCGAGAAATTCGACCGGATAATTGGCTTTGAGCCAGGCGGTCTGATAGGAAAGCATGGCGTAGGGAGCCGAATGGGATTTATTGAACCCATATTCAGCGAATTTCGCGCAAGCATCAAAAATAGCATCGGCGGTCGGCTTTGCGATCTTTCTTTCGACAGCGCCCGACACAAAGCGTTCGCGCTGCGCATCCATCTCGGCCTTGATCTTCTTGCCCATGGCACGCCGCAAGAGATCGGCCTGGGCAAGGGTGTAACCGGCAAGATCGCGTGCGATCTGCTGGACTTGCTCCTGATAAGTGATCACGCCAAACGTCTCACGCAGGATAGGCTCAAGCTCGGGAAGCGCGTATTCGACAGGCTCTTCGCCATTCTTTCGTGCGCAATAGACCGGAATATTCGCCATCGGTCCCGGCCGGTAGAGGGCGACAAGCGCGATGATATCCTCGAAACGGTCGGCCCGCATATCGGTCACGGACTTGCGCATGCCGGCGCTTTCAAGCTGGAACACGCCGACCGTCTCGCCGCGCTCCAGCATGGCGTAGGTTTTCTTATCGTCCAGAGGGATTTTTAATAGATCAATCGCAACACCGCGCTTCTTCAGGAGCTTGATGCAGTAGGATAGGACGGTGAGCGTCTTGAGGCCGAGAAAATCGAATTTCACGAGGCCAGCCTGCTCGACCCATTTCATATTGAACTGGGTTGCCGGCATGTCCGACTTCGGATCGCGGTAGAGCGGCACGAGCTCCTCGAGCGGCCGGTCGCTGATGACGATGCCCGCCGCATGCGTCGAGGCATTGGAATAGAGCCCCTCGAGCGTTTGCGCGATCTGCAGCATTTTTCCGACGCGGGGCTCCGTTTCCGCGGCCTCCTTCAAACGCGGCTCCGACTCGATGGCCTGCTTGAGGCTCACCGGCGCCGCTGGATTCTGAGGCACGAGCTTGGCGAGCTTATCGACCTGCCCGAGCGGCATTTCGAGAACCCGGCCGACATTGCGCATGACGCCACGCGCGAGAAACGACCCGAAGGTGATGATCTGCGCGACTTTATCGTTCCCATAACGGGCCCGGACATAGGCGATCACCTCGTCGCGGCGCTCCTGACAGAAATCAATGTCGAAATCCGGCATCGACACGCGGTCGGGATTGAGGAAGCGCTCGAACAAAAGGCCGAAGCGGATCGGGTCGAGATCGGTGATCGTCAGCGCGTAGGCAACCAAGGACCCAGCCCCCGAACCGCGTCCCGGCCCGACTGGAATATCCTGTGATTTGGCATATTTGATGAAATCCGCGACGATGAGAAAATAACCCGGGAAATTCATCTTGATGATCACGCCGAGCTCGAAAGCGAGCCTTGCGCGATAATCATTCACCGTGAAGCCTTCAGCTGGTCCATGCGCGGCAAGCCGCGCCGCAAGACCTGCCTCCGCCGCGCCGCGCAAGGCCTTGGCCTCGTCCTCAATGCCGCCATCGGCGAAACGTGGCAGAATGGGTTTACGGGTCAATGGCCGGTAGGCGCAACGCAAGGCGATCTCGACGCTGTTGCTGGCCGCCTCCGGGATGTCCGCGAACAGCGCGCGCATCTCCGCCCGCGTCTTGAAACGATGCTCGGGGGACAACTGGCGGCGGGCGCCGTCGCTGACAACCGTCCCTTCCGCGATGCAGATCAGCGCGTCATGCGCTTCATAATCGGAAGCGCTGGCGAAAAAAACCTCATTGGTGGCGACGAGAGGCAATGAACCGCGATAGGCAAGGTCGAGGAGCCGCGGTTCGATCGCCCTTTCGGCGGCAAGACCGTGTCGCTGGATTTCGACATAGAGCCGCTCGGCAAACAGCCGCTGGAGGATCTTGGCGCGGCCAAAAGCGAGCTCGGCCCGATCATGCGCGAAGGCGCGATCGAGGGGGCCATTGGGACCGCCTGTCAGCGCGATCAGCCCCTCGGTTCGTCCTTCGAGGCGGTCCAGTCCGACATGTGGAGGATCGCCTGGGTTTGGGTCGAGCCACGCCCGCGAAGCCAGGTGCATCAGATTCAAATATCCGGCGGCGTCTTGGGCTAAGAGCACGATGGATGCGTGGCCCGCGCCTGTCTCGCCGCGCGGGGCAATCGCCGCGCCATCCTGGAAATCGAAGGTAATTTGCATGCCAATGACTGGCTGCACGCCTGCCTTGGCAAGCTTGTCTGAAAACTCCAGGGCGCCGAAAAGATTGTTCGAATCGGTCATCGCCAGCGCCGGCATCAAATCCTCGGCGGCAAGCTTGGCGAGTTTGGCGGTGCTTATCGCCCCTTCGCGCAGCGAATAGGCGCTGTGAACATGGAGATGAACGAAGCCGGCGCCATCGCAAACCGGGGCCATATCTTCGTTGCTGTCGTCATGGGGTTTCGCGCGCGCGGTCATTGCTTTGCTTCCCGGTTTGGCCGGGCGGTATTTTATCCCCGGAACGCGGGTTTTCACGCGCTCCTTTCAGGTTGTGAACACCTCATGCGTATGGCTGCTCTATTGATAAACTCAGCGATAAGTTTCAAATTGGATATCCAAGCCCTATGAAAGATTCTGCGGATGAGCAAAGGGACGCCGGATTGCCTCACCGAGCAGCATCTGCTTTTCTTCGGAACGGTCATACACTGGTTCGCCCGGCATGAAGTTCTCATTCAGGAAATTATGGCGACCATCAGCGGTTCGGATGTCACGTCTATCAAGGTGTTGACCAGCGGCCTCAGCCTTACCGGTAAGCGTGATGCCCTGTTCAATCTGCTCCGTCACAAAGAGATCCCGCTCGATCAAATCGACCAAATCCAGAGCTATCTCGGAGTCCTTCAAACGTTTATCCCATTGCGCAATGACATCATGCATTCCGTTTGGGTTGAAGGAAAGCCTCAAAATTCGATTTGGCCGGCGTGGCTTAAGGCTGGTCCACTGACCGCCATCAAACCCATGGATCATCTTAGCGAAGACACAAAAGCCTTTATCGAGGTTGAGCAAGATAAAGTTACATATACGCTGGATAACCTGAAAGAGAGCATTGAAACACTTGAAAGGAATTACGCCGGCTTTCACGAATATGCAGCAGAAATTGGTCTCATATCGTCAACCGCGGTGTGAGAGGCGGTTCCGACAATCACGAGCGCGCACCTTAGCGTGCGGAGGAAAGGGGGCGCGTTGACCCGTTTCACAAACGATGGACACGCCGCCATTCGTAGCACGAGAGGAAGGGCTTGATACTTCAAGCCAGCGCGGGCCGGGCGCCTTTTGCTTTCTCGACCACAACCCGAAAGGCTTCCGGCTGGCTAATTGCGAGTTCGGCGAGAACCTTGCGATCGATTTCAACACCGGCTTTGGCGAGACCATCGATGAAGCGCGAATAGGTAAGGCCGTGCTCGCGCACCGCCGCGTTGAGCCGCTGAATCCACAGGGCGCGGAAGACCCGCTTTTTGGCGCGACGGTCGCGCGTTGCATATTGCATTGAACGGTCGACCGCCGCCTTGGCGGCCCGAATTGTATTCTTGCGGCGGCCGTAAAAGCCCTTGGCGGCCGCTAATGTCTTCTTATGTTTGGCGTGCGAGGTAACGCCGCGTTTGACGCGTGCCATGAATGATCTCCGGACCGAAAAGAAAAATGAGCAAACGAGGGATGGCCGCCTTCAGCCGTTCGGTAGAAAGAATTTGATGATGTTGTCGCCATCACTCTTGAACAGCACATTGGTGCCACGCAGATTCCGGATCTGCTTGGGAGTGCGTTTGATCATTCCGTGGCGTTTGCCCCGTTGCGCATAGACCACTTTGCCTGTCGCGGTGATCTTGAAGCGCTTTTTGGCGCCCGATTTGGTTTTCAGCTTGGGCATTTGGCCTAAGTCTCCGTTGGGCATTGAAAATGGACCGCCGGGCGGAGCGGCCATTCCGCTCCTATTTTTGATTGAAGCAAAAAGAACCGCCACGGCAGCCCTTGAGCCGGGCGGTTCGAAACCGCGCCTTATACGCAAAGATCACAGAAAAGCAAGGCCAGTGGCGGCCTTCATCTTGCACTTCAATCATTCCGGCACCACATAACCCGCTAAGGCGGGACGGAGCACATCTTAAGACCAGGTCCCAAACTTCTACGCTAGTGCCAAAAATGCCTGGCAGCTCTGTGCCAGCCCGCCGTTTC
>DATJLX010000124.1:0-9416 GCA_035509135.1 Methylocella sp. | reverse complement strand
TTTTCTCTCTCAAAGGGTTCGAAACGCCAGTTCAAACCTGGCAAGTTCTGAGTATTGGACTGTCGGCCAGCCGATTTGAGACTCATCACTCAGCGCAACTCGTCAATTTTATCGGCCGGGAATCCGAGGTCTCTCTCATTTGTGGCCGTTGGGGAGAAGTTGCCGACGGTAAGGGACATGTATTGCTATTGTCTGGCGAGGCCGGCAATTGACACCAGCGGCGGGCGCGCTAGGGTACCGCATAAAGTTTCGACGACCTGATTGGATTGTCGATGAGCGAGCCTAAACCAACGCAAGAGACGATTGATCCGTCGGACAAGCCCCGCATCGCGAGCTTTTTGCGACGAAAGTTGCCCTATGTCGTTGTCCTGGTGCTGGCAATTTTTGGCGTAGCCTATACCAACATTTCGCACCAGCCACTCAATGGCTTTTGGGAGTTTCTGGCTCTAGCGATCGGTTTTGTCTGCGTCATCACGGAGTGGCCGACCACTGTTGATCGCAAGCGGTTGGTATGGACGCAGGCCCTCCACTGGACGACTTTTTTGGTTACAATGAACATTGTGCTCTTGCCCGGCGTTCAGAGAATGATACCGGCGCCGGCAACCAGTCTCGTCCTTTTGATGTTGCTGGCGCTCGGCACTTTTCTCGCCGGTGTCAATCTTCTATCCTTGCAAATCTGCTTTCTGGGCCTCGCCATGGCGCTTGCCGTGCCCGCGATCGCGTGGCTTAAACAGTCTGCCCTGTTTTTGCTCTTGGGCGCAGTCCTTCTTGCCGGTCTTGCCGTGACTTTCTGGCCACGCGGACGCAAACAGGATGCTGCGTAACGCCTGAGAGAGGTCTCGTAAGTGGAGGCCGCCGGCTCCTCAAATCGCAACCAGCGGCGATTTGAAGCGTGTTAACTGTATAGGTTTAGCTCGTTCCTGCCGCGATCGGTTCGGTCCGCAATCGCGAGCTTCGCCAAGGCGCTGCCGCATCTTCTGTCGACGGACCTCGCCTAAACCCCGTCGTTTCCCTTGGCCCGGCCATGACCCCTCCCGCGAGCCTTTTCAAGCGAAGCGGATTCCGGTTCTTGTCAAAAAATGACATATAACAAAGACTTAAGGAAACGTTCCGATTTCGTGGAAACGGAAAGCCACTCTAGAATACCTTAATCGAAGGCCTATCAGCCAGAGCCGTGGCCTGTCTCGATGCCGGGTGGCGCCGGTGTTTCAGGCCGTACTGCATCGAAACCATCACCCGGCCGCTTTCCCTTGGGGGCGGTGCGGTCTTCAAATCTTGCCTTATTTCGGCCGTGCATTTTTCCTGTTATAGGGATTCGAGGCTCTCCTCTTCAACTCAATCAAGATCTTCGTGAAACGGTTTCGAGGATAACTGGCCAGCCCAAGGAGCTTGTTTACAGAGATCGATGCCGGACCCGCGGCTTTCGCAGATTAAGCAATAAGCGGGTCCATATGTGTCCTGGAGGATACAGCATTCGTCTTGCACCGCGTGTCGCTCTGCGGCTGCCGGGACTCTCATGAAGCGCCACCGCCCCTTCGGTGTCGAGGAACCCGCCGGCAACGGTTCAAGAAGTTTCTGCCAAGCGCTCTGAGATTTGGATTGTGGCGCTCGATTGGAATTGGGACTATTCATGCCAACGATTGCTTTGGTTGACGACGACCGTAACATCCTGACCTCGGTGGCGATTGCCCTCGAAGGAGAAGGCTATCGAGTCCAGACCTATACGGATGGTTCGACGGCACTCGACGATTTGAAGAGTAATCCTCCCGACCTTGCGATTTTCGACATCAAGATGCCGCGCATGGACGGCATGGAATTGCTTCGCCGGTTTCGTCAGAAATCCGATGTGCCCGTCATCTTCCTCACCTCGAAGGATGAGGAAATCGACGAATTGTTCGGGCTCAAGATGGGCGCCGATGATTTCATCCGCAAACCCTTTTCCCAGCGTCTTCTGGTCGAGCGCGTCAAAGCCATTTTGCGGCGGGCAAATCCCAAGGAACCAGGCGGCCAAAAAGAGAGCGAGGCGAAGATTCTCGAACGCGGGTTTCTGAAAATGGACCCGGAGCGCCATGCCTGCACCTGGAAGAATGATCAGGTGACCTTGACTGTCACCGAATTCCTGATCCTTCAGGCGCTCGCAGCGCGGCCCGGCGTTGTCAAGAGCCGCAATGCCTTGATGGATGCGGCCTACGACGACCAAGTCTATGTGGACGACCGCACGATCGACAGCCACATCAAGCGGCTGCGCAAGAAATTCAAAATCGTGGACGATGAGTTCGAAATGATCGAGACCCTCTATGGTGTCGGCTATCGTTTCAAGGAATGAGCTTGCCTGATCCGCGTATAGGACGATTCCGCGGGGAGCCGCTCTTTGGCGTGACACCGGGTCATTTGAGTAGGGTGCGGCCATGAGCGCGGGCTTCTCCGATGTGCCGCATGATCTTATCCAAAAGTCCATATTTTTCGAGATTAGATTTAAGAGCTCCTGGCCATGGAGATTCGGGATCGAAAAGCCGCTCATTCGGTCCATGCACTTTATCAAATCATGCTCTAGGATGTTTTAAGTTTTCCGAGAAGAACCATGGCGGCGCGGGCGCGGGCGCGGTTTCTATGGAAGAACCGATGCCCAGGTGTTTTTTCGAAAACAGGGCGCGATCCAGCCGCTGTTTTTGACTATAGTGCGGGTTTACGTCTCAAGGAGGGGTTGCCGGTCAATGAGTCTCGAAGCGCGTGAGGGAACGGGCTTCGAACGAGCGTCCAATTTGACGCGGCGGGCGAAGCGCATGAGGCGAAGCCTTGGCCTTCGCTTGCGCGGGTACGCGCGCACCGCAAGCGGGCGTTTTGCATCTCCTTTGGCGCGCCGCATTGTGTTTTTGAACCTGGGTGGCCTTGCCGCCCTCCTTATTGGTTTCCTTTATCTCAACCAGTTCCGCGAAGGCTTGATCGATGCCAAGGTGCAGAGCCTGCAGGTCCAGGGTGAGATTATGGCCGCGGCGATCGCGGCATCCGCGACGGTCGATACCGATTCGATTGCCATTGATCCCGAAAAGCTGCTCCAGCTCAGGCCGGGCGAGAGCTACGCCTATGCCGATGAAACCGCTCCCTCGCTTGAATTTTCGATCAATCCCGAACAGGTCGGGCCGCTCCTTCACAAGCTCGCCTCCCCAACGCAGACGCGGGCGCGCATTTACGATCGCGATGGCTATTTGCTGCTTGATTCCCAATCGGTGACAAGCCGCACCAACATCATGCGCTATAACTTGCCGCCGCCCACACAAGAGGCCTTTCCATCGCTGTGGACGCGTGTCGGAAGTGGCCTGAAGAGATGGGCGGGCGGCTCCAGTCTGCCGCTATATGAAGATATTGGCGTCGCCAATGGCAATGCCTACCTGGAAGTAACGCGAGCGCTGAACGGCGACAAACAACACATCGTGCGGGTGGATTCCAAGGGGGAAACCATCGTCTCCATCGCGGTGCCGATCCAGCGTTTCCGGGTGGTGCGGGGCGCCTTGCTTTTGTCGACGCAAGGCGATGACATCGACAAGATCATTGCTTCGGAACGGGCGGCCATCGTCCGGATTTTCCTCGTCTCCTCCGCCATCATGCTTCTGCTTTCCTATTTCATCGCGGGAACCATTGCCGAGCCAATCAGGCGCCTGGCGGAGGCTGCCGAGCGGGTGCGGCGGGGTACGAAGGCCCGCCGTGAAATCCCCGACTTCACCGGCCGCACCGATGAGATCGGCCATTTGTCGGGCGCCCTCCGCGATATGACCAAGGCCCTCTACGATCGCATCGAGGCGATCGAGCGCTTTGCCGCCGATGTCGCGCATGAGCTAAAGAACCCGCTCACCTCCTTACGCAGCGCGGTCGAAACCTTGCCAGTCGCGCGCACCCCGGAATCGCGCCAGAGGTTGTTGTCGATCATCGAGCACGATGTGCGCCGGCTCGATAGGCTCATCAGCGACATCTCCGATGCCTCCAGACTCGATGCCGAACTGGCCCGCGACGACGTCGATCTCGTCGATCTGACACGCCTGCTAGATACGGTCGTCGCCGTGGCAAATCTTGTCAAGGATCCCGGCGCGATCCGGGTTGAACTTGTCATCGCCCGCCATGGCAATGCCGACGACGGCCGCCGGCCGCCTTTTCTGGTTCTCGGCCATGATTCCAGGCTTGGCCAGGTTTTCAACAATCTCATCGATAATGCGCGATCGTTTTCGGACCCGGGGGGCAACGTTCGCGTGCTGCTGCGGCCGGCCAAGGACTATACGGCCCAGGGTCATATACGCGACGGATTCGAGGTCATTATCGACGACGATGGCCCCGGCATTCCAGCGGATGCCTTCGAACGGATCTTCGAGCGCTTTTATACCGACCGCCCCGGCCAAGGCTTCGGCCAGAACTCTGGCCTTGGGCTTTCGATCTCGCGGCAAATCATCGAGGTCCATGGCGGCCACATTTCGGCGCTAAACCGCGTTGGCCCCCCCGGTACGGATGGCCTGATCCCCGTGCTTGGCGCCCGCTTCCTTGTTTTTTTGCCGAGGGCGCAATAGGCCTTGTCAATGGAAGGGGATAAACTGGCCGTCCCTGGGGACCGCTCCTATCTTCACGCAAGCGCCGTCGTGATTGGCGAAGCCGGCGTCCTGATCTGCGGGCCGTCTGGGGCCGGCAAAAGCAGCTTGGCTCTGGCTTTGATCGCGGAGGCCCAAGGCGCGGGCTTTTTCGCAAGGCTTGTCGGCGATGACCGGATAGGCATCGCATGCCGCGGCGACCGCCTGATTGCCCACGCGCATCCCCTGATCAAGGGAAAGATCGAACGGCGAGGCCAAGGCATTTTCGAAATCCCTTTTCTGACCGCGGCCATTGTCCGGCTTGTGATTGGGCTTCGGGGCCAGGAAGGGGCACCACCGCCGAGGCTTCCGGACAAAACCCGAGGTCACATCGTCCTGGCAGGGGTGACTTTGCCTTTTCTAGAACTGCGGCAAGATGCCGCAGCAAACGATTTGGCGGTAGTGATTTTGGCCGATCAAAGGCTGCGCGGAAACCGGTGTTAGGCCGGTCAATGGCGACCAATCTCCCTCGAACGCGCCGGATAGCGCGGCTTCAAGCCAAGGCCCTGTTTGGGCGTATGCCAGAGACCAAGCACCGATCGGCACGATCAAAGTTTGCCGGCAGAGGCGTCATTTCACTTGCCAATTCGATTGCACTGCACAAAATACTGTGGCGGAATTGGTTCTGACGAATGCATTTTCTCGCCCCAGACATCAGCAAGGTCAGCCATTTGCCCTCTCGCGTTTTTGCCCGGACACGGAGATTTTCGCGATTGGCTCGGCGAGGAGCGATCGCCGGGCCATGCCATTAAACCGTCCGACCCAGGGAAAGCCGCGAGGCAGGGTTGCGGTGGATTTCTTCCATAAGGCGCTTCCTTTCAGAGGCCTTCCCATACATGTCGGAGCGAACAGGAAGAGCTCGTTTTCAAAGAGCTGGAGCATGCCGGATTCGAAAAAGTCGCGTAACTTTTTCGATAAGATCATGCGATAACGAATGGATGGAGACCATGAACGATTCATCTTGAAGCGGTCACGGTCTTGTTTACGCATGATCCTGCCCTTGACGAATACCTCTCACGTCCGTGCCGCCTGGGCACGAAGTTCCTGAACGAACAGGTACGTTTGATGATTGGAATCGTCCTCGTGACACATGGCCGCCTGGCCTCGGAATTTCGTGCCGCGCTGGAACATGTGGTCGGTCCGCAAAAGCAGATCGAATCGGTTGGCATCGGACCCGATGATGATATCGAGCAGCGGCGCCAGGACATCATTGCCGCCGTCGCGCATGTTGATGGCGGCTCCGGCGTCGTCGTGCTCACCGATATGTTTGGCGGCACGCCCTCCAATCTCGCGATTTCGGTCATGAATGGCGCGCATATCGAAGTCATCGCCGGGGTCAATTTGCCGATGTTGATTAAACTTGCCTCGGTGCGCGACAGCGCAAACCTCGAGCAGGCAGTAGGACAGGCGCAGGACGCCGGCCGCAAATATATATACGTCGCAAGCAAGTTCTTGGGCGGCAAATGATCACGGATGACACCGACTCCGGCGAGCCAAGCGAATGCCCGGATGTCGAGCGGCCGGGCGTGGTCCTCGTGCGCACCCTTGAAATCGTCAATCGCAAGGGGTTGCACGCCCGTGCGACGGCGAAGCTCGTCCAATGTATCGATGGATTCAATGCGGCGGTCACGGTCAGCCGCTGTGGGGAAACCGTCGGCGGGACCTCAATCATGGGTATTTTGACCCTCGGCGCTGGACCGGGGATGACAATTACCGTTACCGCGGCGGGCCCCCAGGCGGCAGCGGCACTGGAGGCCATCACGGCGCTCATTGCCAGCCGTTTCGGCGAGGATGAGTGACGACGAATGAACCTCCGCACGGCAGTGTGGTCCTCAGCCAGCGGTCAGCGTCCGCGCGGCCGCGATGAGACTTGCCGTGGATGAATCCAAACCGGCGGTCGAGCGGCCGGCATCGGCGACGATCGGCGTGAGCGTGTTAGCGAGCTCCTTGCCGAGTTCAACGCCCCATTGATCAAAGGAGTTGATATTCCAGATGACTCCTTGCACGAAAACCTTGTGCTCATAAAGGGCAATCAATTGGCCAAGCACGCGAGGGGTCATTTTCTTATAGAGAAAAGTGCTCGAAGGCCGATTGCCATCAAAAACCTTGTGGGGCGCGAGAGCCTCGATCGCCTCGGGGCTCAAATTCTGTGCCCTTAATTTTTCCTTGACCTCCTCGATCGTGCGGCCCTGCATCAAGGCTTGACTTTGGGCGAGACAATTGGCGAATAACAATTGATGATGCGCAGCATCGGCGTCGAGCGGCCGCGCCGCGACGAGAAAGTCGATCGGCACGATCTCGGTGCCCTGATGCAACATCTGGAAGAAGGCATGCTGGCCGTTCGTCCCTGGTTCACCAAAAATAACCGGAGCGGTCTCTCTACGCGCGCGGCCCCCCGTTAAAGCCACCGACTTGCCGTTGGACTCCATTTCGAGTTGCTGCAAATAAGCAGGAAACCGTGCCATTCGCTCGTCGTAAGGGATGACGGCATGGGCCGCAAAACCCCAGATGTCACGGTACCAGATGCCGATCAAAGCCATCAAAAGCGGAATATTGCGATCGAGTGGCGCCGCGACAAAATGCTCGTCGATGTCTTGTCCGCCGCGCAAGAATTTCTCGAATTTCTCCTTGCCGATGCCGATCGCAAGCAAAAGCCCAATGGAGGACCATATTGAATAGCGTCCGCCGACCCAATCCCAAAAGCCGAACACGCGATCGGCTCTGATTCCGAAAGCGGCGATCTTATCGAGTTGCGTCGAAACAGCGCAGAAATGTTCGGCGACCGCTGCCTCGCCCAATATTTCCGCTACTGCCTTGCGGGCGGTGGCGGCGTTCGTCATGGTTTCGATCGTCGTGAAGGTTTTCGAGCAGACGATGAAAAGTGTGGTGGCGAGCGGCACGCGCTTCAAGGTGTCGCCGAGATCGGCGCCATCGACATTGGCGACAGTGTGCAGCCGCAGATGGGGCGCGACAAAGGGTGCAAGCGCCCGCGCGGCCATGGCTGGACCGAGGTCCGAGCCGCCGATCCCGATATTCACGATGTCGGTGAAGCGGGCCCCGCTCGCGGATTTAGCGTCACCATTGCGGATCGCCTCCGCGAAGACTTCCATCTTGGCGCGCTCGGCCAAGACTTCCGGCATCACATCACGGCCGGCGGCAAACATGGGCCTGCTCGAAAGATTACGCAAGGCCATATGGAGGGCAGGACGGTGCTCCGTGACATTGACCGGCTCGCCCGCGAAGAGCGCTGCCCGGCGCGCCTCGACACCGGCCGCCCGTGCGAGTTCGATGAGCAGGGCGAGGGTCGTTTCAGTGAGCCGGTGTTTCGAAAAGTCGAACAGAATATCGTCGAGCTGAATGTGAAACCGGGCGAACCGGTTTGGATCCTCGCGAAAGAAATCCGCGATGGTTCGCCCGGCCAAGGATTGCTTGTGCGCTTCCAGCGCAGCAAATGCTTTTTCCACGTCATGCGGCGCCATGCGTCACCTCAAGCGTTCCTAGGACGCAAGCAAGCTGCGCGAGAATGGCAAAATAAAGAGACCGCGCGCCGCGCCCAAACATTCCGTCTATCTGGGCTTTATGTCAGAGCCTGGACGGCGCATCGGTCGGACTAGTACCCACTATCTCTGATTGGTGAGTCATGATTCAAGGCTGCATGAGCAGCTATTTGACGGCGACGCCGATCACATTGACGGAGGAAGAGCGTGCCGAACTCGAGGGTTTGGCGCGTTCGAGCAAGACGGAGCATCGCACGCGGCTGAAGGCACAAGTCGTTCTCATGGCGGCAGACGGCGCGGCGACGCGGTCGATTGGACGCGCGCTCGGTTGTACGACCGGCACGGCGTCGAAGTGGCGCGTGCGTTACGCCAAGGATCGCCTCGCGGGTTTTTCGGAAGTTGGCGCGCGCGGCGCAAAGCCGGCATATGACGAGAAAACCGGCCAGCGCATTCTGGCCTTGCTCGACCGCAAACCGCCTGAAGGCTACGCCAACTGGACCGGGCCGCTCCTCGCCAGAGCGCTCGGCGACGTTCATGTCCAATATGTCTGGCGATTTCTGCGCGCGCACAAGATCGATCTTTCCGGCCGCAAGTCGTGGTGCGTCAGCAACGATCCCGAGTTCGCGGCCAAGGCCGCCGAGATCGTCGGGCTTTACATGGCGCCGCCCGAGAACGCGATCGTGCTCGCCGTCGACGAAAGCCGTCGATCCAGGCGCTGGAGCGTTCGCAAGGCGATCTGAAGCTGCCAAACGGCCGCGCCATGACCGGCCAGTCGCACGACTACAAGCGACACGGGACGACGACGCTGTTCGCGGCGCTCGATCTTGCCAGCGGCAAGGTCGTCGGGCGTCATTACAAGCGGCGGCGGCGTGTCGAGTTCCTCGACTTCATGAACAAGGCCGTCGCCGCTTATCCCGACAAAGAAATCCATGTCGTTCTCGACAATCTCTCGACCCACAAGCCCAAGCGCGACATGTGGCTGAAGCGCCACAAGAATGTGCATTTTCACTTCACGCCGACGCACGCGTCCTGGCTCAACCAGGTCGAAATCTGGTTCTCGATCCTATCGGGAAAATCCCTTGACGGCGCCTCGTTCCAGAGCGTTCCACAACTCATCGCCCATATCGAGGCGTTCGTCGACGACTACAACGAAACCGCGCGACCCTTCGTCTGGACCAAAAGCCAGGTCCTCCAAAAACGCCTCAAGCCGTGCTTCGCGGACCAGTGATTCCGGGTACTAGAGGGCGTCCTTGACGAGCTGATCGTAAATCGCGGCCGCCTTGGCGCCAATCTTTGTTGGACCGGACTC
>DATJLX010000123.1:0-2726 GCA_035509135.1 Methylocella sp. | reverse complement strand
CCCCCGCTGATTTCACGGCCCTCGGCCGTCGGGATTTGCCGGTGCAAGGCGCTGACGATTCCCGACGTCAAGGTCTGCTCCAAACCATAGGGATTGCCGATGGCGAAGGCCGACTGACCGACCTGCAGGTCGGAGGAGGTGCCAACCGCAATCGGACGAAGCGGAACCAGGGTCCTTTCCAATTGGAGCACGGCGAGATCGTAATCCGGGGCGACCCCGACGACGCGAACCGCAGCCTCTTCCCCGGATGAGAGATGGGCGGCGAACTCGTTCGTATCCTTGATGACATGGTAATTGGTGATCACATGCCCGGCAGCATCCCAAATGATCCCCGTTCCGGTCTGAACATCGACCACTTCCTGCCCCTGTGAGAAAAGATTTTGCGGCGTCTTTCGCGCGAAAACAGACACGACCGACGGCGAAACGGTTTGGAAAAGCTTGATCGTGGTTCGTTCCGCCTCGGTGAGATCGGCGCGGGGCGTAATCGTCCGCGGCAGAGTCGCGGAGAACCACCAAGCGACCACATAGGGCTCCGCGACAAAGGCGGTCGCCCCAAGAAGGAGCCAAATGATCACAATGCGAATAAACCGGTCCGTCACGGCAGCGCCTCCGTCTGTTACCCAGAGCTTGGGTCTTCTCTCTTCGGGAACGTTCAAAGCGCAGGCCTGGATCCGAAGATTTCTGGACTGGTCTAAACCCTAAATCCATGCCATTGGGAACGCCCGCAAGGGCGGTCAGCGAAGGAGGAAACCTGCGACATGCGCGTCTATTACGATTCCGATGCCGATATCAATCTCATCAAGGGCAGAAAAGTCGCGATCATCGGCTATGGAAGCCAGGGCCATGCGCATGCCTTGAACCTCCGGGATTCAGGCGTCAAGGAGGTCTGTGTCGCTCTGCGCGAGGATTCCGCCACGGCGAAAAAAGCCGCCGCCGTTGGGCTTGAGGTGAAGACTGTCGCGGACGCCGCCAAATGGGCCGATGTGGTGATGCTGCTCGCCCCGGACGAACTGCAACGCGACATCTATCGCGATCATCTTGAACACAATTTGAAGCAGGGCGCCGCCTTGATGTTCGCGCATGGCCTCAATATTCATTTCAACCTGATCGAGCCACGCGGCGATCTCGATGTCCTGATGGTCGCGCCAAAGGGGCCTGGCCACACGGTGCGCTCGGAATACAAGCGCGGCGGCGGCGTGCCCTGTCTTGTCGCGGTTGCCCGCAATCCGTCCGGCAATGCGCATGATCTCGCTCTCTCCTATGGATCGGCGATTGGCGGCGGCCGCGCCGGCCTCATCGAGACGACCTTCCGGGAGGAATGCGAGACCGATCTCTTCGGCGAGCAGGTCGTGCTCTGCGGCGGCCTCGTCGAACTCATTCGCAATGGATTTGAAACCCTGGTCGAGGCGGGCTATGCGCCGGAGATGGCTTACTTTGAATGTCTGCACGAGGTGAAGCTTATCGTCGACCTCATCTATGAGGGTGGCATTGCCACCATGAATTACTCGGTCTCGAACACCGCCGAATATGGCGAATATGTCACCGGTCCCCGCATCGTGACGGAGCAAACCAAGGCCGAGATGAAGCGCGTGTTGAACGACATTCAATCGGGCCGGTTCGCCCGCGATTGGATGCTTGAGAACGAAGTCAATCAGACCTCCTTCAAGGCGATGCGGGCGAAGTCAGCCGCGCATCCGATCGAGGAAGTCGGCGCAAGACTCCGCGCGATGATGCCCTGGATCGGCGCCAACAAGCTCGTCGACAAGGATAAGAATTAAGTCCCGGTTTTGCGGAGGGGCAAGACAGCCCCTTTGAGCCTCCGTTTTGGCGGCCGGGCAAAGATGTGGGACCCATGGCGGCGCTGTTTGTGAAATTGCCGGGCCTCATTGGGCTCGTCCCCGTCTATCCGGACCGCGATCGTCCATTGACAAAGCACATCTCATGGAGGGGCGATTATATTCGCCCGATCGGCGGCAGCGAGGATATCAGCCTGATCGACGAAAAGAAGAAAGTCGATCCGGACTATAGGAACCACCGCCCCAACTGAGCGCGGGCTGCCTCTTCCCATTGGGTCCAACGCCATTTTGTAAGGTTTTCGGC
Source organism: Methylocella sp. (assembly GCA_035509135.1). GTDB lineage: Bacteria > Pseudomonadota > Alphaproteobacteria > Rhizobiales > Beijerinckiaceae > Methylocapsa. The sequence goes on along the minus strand of DATJLX010000123.1, from coordinate 626 downwards.
TCTGACCTTACCAAAATGTTTCACGTGAAACATTTTGGTCCGATTGACGGTCTGTGCCAACGTATTTTTGTGAAGCGCAGAGCAGTAGGAAACCGGGGTTTTGCGCAAGCGGACAAGCGGGTTAGAGTTTAATTTTTGGCGTGTGTTTTTTGCCGAGCGGTGCGTGTCAATTTAAGAGTTGAACAGCAGACCTGTGAGTATGATCCTTATTGCACTCTTAGGGGAGGTGCCGCTGCGCGCTCAGCCAGTTATGTGGGTCACAATGGCTTTATGAGTTACTCGATGAGGGATTGTCTGTTAACTGCTTGCGGGTCGCGATCCAGCTTACTATGATTCAAGAAATGCGTTTCGAATTGTGGATTATATGGGCGAAATTCTAAAGTTAATCGTGCCATTTTTTTCGGCACCAACCACCTACAGTGAAGTTCTCAAAAAACTCGCTGCATTTCTGTTTTATGGCACTTTCGGTGCCAGCTTTATCCTTCGAAGAATTCCTGAGATCGATGCCTTCTTCCACAAGATTGAGAGTGATAGTATAATCTCCAACATCATAAGCACAATCCCGAACTATACGAAATTTAATCTTCCTGGGTTTATGGTCGCGTTGTTTATTTCGCTTATCGGTT
>DATJLX010000122.1:0-8753 GCA_035509135.1 Methylocella sp. | reverse complement strand
TGCCAGCAGACGACGCGCAAAGCCGGCATCCTTGGTCTGCTTGGCCAGGGCACGAAGCTGACGTCCTGTAAAATCAGTCCGAAGGGCAACCGGGACAGACATAGCGAATCTCCATCGTTCGCCATGGTGAATCATGCCGCCACCGGTTTGAAAACCCTCAACGAGTCAGAATTTCAAGGACGGGGTATAAAACGAGATGATCGCGCCCACCAAAACGGAATGATGTCGCCCGTCATAACGAGATGATGCCGCCCACCGGAACGGGATAATCCCGCCCGGGGTCTGGATGGGCGACGAGTGCCTCCGCTGGCCACTTTTAAGGTCGCGCCTTTGGCAATCCAAAGGAGCGACCGATGCCAGCGGAGAGAGTTGCGATGCGCCAGGCGCGCGAGATCATTCGCCTAAAGTTTTCAGCTTGTCTTCCGACCCGCGAGATCGCGCGGCGGCTCGGTGTCGCGGCCTCAACCGTGCGGGAGACGCTGAAGCGTTTCGAGAGCGCCGGGCTGAGCTGGCCTCTGCCGTCTGAGATGACCGACGGCACCCTGGAGTGTGACAACGCCTCCAATCATGACCCCATCGGGATGTTGCGTATACCATTGATTAATCACGTTAATCACCTAGCCAGGATGGGGTCGCGTTTCGCACGGAAAATAACTCCGCCAATGTTTCATCTTTTCGAACAAAATCCATTGGGCTGGGTGACTTAAGCGGGGGGCATGATTGGAGGCGTTTTCACAGACTGGACGCAGCAAAGCCCTTGCCAAGCGACGAGGTATGCAGTTACACGCCAATTCCGGGCCAATGCATGTGCTAAACGTGCTAAAATCTCTTGAGCGGGATATTATGTTTGCTGAGTGCGTAGCCGATCTGGCGCGGCGTCAGCTGAAGCAGGCGCGCGGCCTTGGCTTGCACCCAGCCAGCCGTCTCCATCGCCTCCAGCGTTTCCGCTCTGCCTGCTCATCTCCGTGCAAGACATTGCGCCTGTCTGATTGAGGAGTTGGACCCAGTGGCGCGCTGATGAGAACGCTATCGGCCCAAGGCGAGCTTTTCTCCGGCAGGGAGACGCGGGCCGGGGAGACTTGATGCTCTGAGTCTTGGGGCTGAGAGACTCGGAACGGAGAGTTTTGGGTAGGAGCGTTTTGCTCTCTGCGGGGGACGATATTAAACGAGCCGGTCGTCGCAACCTTTCCCTTCCAAAGGGTCGAAGACAGACACTCATTGTGACGGCACGCGAAGTCGTCCGCCACGATCTTCTCGCCTTTCGCCAGCGTGGCGGTCCGCCGCACGCAATTTTCGAGCTCCCGCACATTTCCAGGAAAATAGCAGCCCTCAAGAACACCTTTAGCGGTCGTTGTCAGAGACCGTTGCGTTCCATGCTCTTTATTAAAGCGTTGCAGGAATTCGCGCGCTAGAAGGACGACGTCGTCAGGCCGATCCCGAAGTGGAGGAAGCGAGATCGACACAACATTGATGCGGTAATAGAGATCAGCACGGAATTCGCCGCGGGTCACGGCCTCTTCGAGATTCTTATTTGTTGCGGCAATCAGGCGAAAGTCCACCTTGAGCGTTCGCACGCCACCGACCCGTTCAAATTCACCTTCTTGGAGGACGCGAAGAAGCTTGGCCTGGAACGATGGCGAGATCTCACCTATCTCATCCAAAAACAGGGTACCATGATCGGCAAGTTCAAACCGGCCCTTACGCTGCGCTAAAGCGCCCGTGAACGAACCCTTTTCATGCCCGAAAAGCTCGGATTCCAACACCGATTCGGGCAGAGCGGCGCAATTGAGTTTTATGAAAGGACCCTTTTTGCGTGGCGAGAGATCATGAGTCGCTTGGGCGAAAAGCTCCTTGCCCGCCCCCGATTCTCCACGCAAAAGAACGGTCGAGTTGGTGCGTGCCACAATCTTGATTTTATCAAGAACGGAGCGGAGCGCCTCGCTTTCGCCAAGAATTCCCTGCTGGCGCGGTTCCCGGTCTGTTGTTGCACGGGTTGCGGACAGTTCCTTCGCAAGGCGGCTCTGTTCGGCCATGAGGCGTTCACGATCGCGTGCGATGACATCATGCAAGCGCACGGTCTGACCCATCAGATTGGCAATCATTACGAGAAATCGCACGTCTTCGTCGAATCGAAATTCGGCACTGCCGTCCCAAATCCGATCGATGGTCAGCGTGCCTATTACCCGGTCACGCTCCTTGATCGGAACACCGATAAACGAGATTTTCGACCCAATCTTGCCCAGCTCGGCGTCCGGCCAATCCGCGAACAGCGGATTGCTTGCGACATTTTCGATGACGACGGGCATCTTTGTGGTGACAATTTGACCTATTGCCCGTTCGGGTATCCGGTCGAAATGACTTTCCGCGTTCTCCTCGTTCCAGCCAACGCCCACAATGACCTTGGAAGTCCCGCTGTCGTCCAGCAGCGCGATGATCCCATGGCGCATCTCGAGATAGCTCGACAGCAATTTCAGGACATTCGATAAGGTCGCCTCGAGACGCGCGGGAACAGCCAGTATTTTCGAGATCTCATAGAGGCCGTGAAGGGCAATATCCGCGTGATGGCTGAATGTATGCGCCGCAGCTTGAGGATGTCCGCCTGTTGGAGCGAGAAGCGGAGCATCTAGGGTTGAACTTGTAATGGGCATCGCACAAACCTCCGTGTTTAGAGGTGCATTCCCAAAATTCAGCATCGATTATTCAACGCATTGCATCATGGAACTGTTGCAGGTGCGAAGCACAAGAGCAAGAGAATTCGGGGGCGACCATATTGGAGGGGTCGCTAAGATCCGTAATCCTCACATAGCAAAGTTTGGCTGGAGATTTACTGAGGACTGATTCGAACTTGAATAACGACAGGCTTTGCGTAAAAAGGGCCGAAGTGACGAGCGTGTGAGCACTCGCCTTAGCATAATCGTACGCATTTTGTGCATTTATGACGCCCGCCGCGGCGATAACCGGCCTACCTCTCTTTGTAATTCCGGGCACGACTCGTGCCACCGTATTTGGCTCGAACTTTTCGAGTTGAATCACGTCGTCCATCGCTTAGGCGGCGCCGTATGCAGCAGCTTCCGACGTAACCTCGACCATGATAGCCCGCTCCGGCGCGTATTCCTTGAGCTTTGTAATGATGGCATTCAAATCATTCGGCTTTGTTAAGAAAGGCGATATTCATCGAAGAGCGTGATCGTATCGAAGAGGCCTAAGCGATGGCACTCCGCGTCGCCGGCAATAATCGCTTTGAAGGAAAGCTGGCGTGTGAAAGGAGACCGGCAAATAGCTGGGGGTCAAGCAGCTTTGAGAATTTCGTTATTGTTAGCAAAGATCCATCAGGCAGTGTTTGGAAGACAACAATATCGCTCAAGGTTTCCATTGAGATGGGCTGTGCGGACGTGAAGCATTAGCTGAGCGCCTAACCGAGACCATCGCATCTGGCGTTTCTTGCACATGCGCTGATTGATCAACTGGTTTACGGTGCCCTCGATGTCAGCAGTTGATTTGGGTTCTCCATGCCGCCATGCGCGGCCATAATCCATTAGCGAGCCGATATTTGCGTGCACATAGTGTTCGAGTTCGCGGTATCGTTTGTAGGCGTCTTCGATCCGGGCAAGATCACCGCTGGCGGCTTCGATCTCATTTCGATGGGAAAGAATCTGCGCGCCTAAACGTGTCTTTTGCCGACCCCTTAAATGCCGATCATCTCAATGATGATCAGAGCGTGGAACATTTCGCCCGATCCACTATCCGAAGCCAACATGCCGCAAGCCTCGAGAGGTCAACCGCGCCGAGATCGCGGAAGGAAAAAATGCTTGCCTTGGCGATTAAAGAACTTGTTTGGGGTTGGCCAACATCAAGGGTCTTCCAAGGTAAAGCCCACCTTAAGAGTGACCTGATAGCAGCGAACCTTGCCGTTTTCGATCTGCCCGCGGGTCTCGATCACCTCGAACCAGCGCAGATTGCGCAAGCTTGCGGCCGCCTTTTCGATTGCGGCCTCAACAGCCTGGGTAATCCCCTCGGGCGACGAGCCCACCAGTTCGACCACTTTATAGACATGATGCGTCATGTATTTTCTCCAATTTTCCCTGCGCCAGTCGGCAAGCCCGTCCAAAAACGACAGGGAATTTACGGCTACGCTCGGGGATCTCACGCTATTAGCGCGGATCTTTTTCGTTACCATAATATCCTGAATACCGCGTCACTCCCCGTAATTCTGGGGCGTCTCGGTCTGATCGGGCTTGACCGTAAATTTCAAGTGCTGGAACGCCTCGGCCGGCAACGCGCTTACTGCCGCGTGCTTCTGATTCGTGGTGATGAAGGCAACCGGAACGTGATGATGTCGCTTTAGTCTGCATCAAAAGACAGACCATTTCGCGTGTAGGAAAAGCTTCAGGAAAATGTTATACGTTCTACGGTAAAAGCGTTGGCACCTTACCTGCCTGCCATCCCAGTGGCAGAGCGGCCTTAGCCTCTTATCATCCTTTCCATGCAAAGTGAGTGGGGACATCATGATCGAGCTAACCGCAGCCGATGGGCATATCTTTCTGCCTATCGCGCGGACCCATCAGATACGCCCAAAGGCGCCGTCTTAGTCCTTCCTGAGGTCTTCGGCATCGATCCTCATATCAAGAAAGTCACAGAAAGCTTTGCTGCGCTGGGCTATGTGGCGCTCGCTCCAGCCCTCTTCGATCGGGTGAAGAAAAACGTGGAACTCGGTTATGACGAGGCGGGCCTCACGGAGGGTTTGGAGCTAAAGAGTCAAGTAGGAACCGGAGACGCCATCGCCGATATTCAGGCGGCCGTCAATGCGGTCAAGGACGCTGGAAAAGTCGCGATCGTCGGCTATTGTTGGGGCTGCTACCTTGCCTATCTCTCAGGTAACAAGGTAAGTGGGCTTGCTTGCGCCATCGGCTATTATGGCGGAGGGATCACCGATGCGTTCCAGGAGAAGCGGAAAGTCCCAACCTTGCTCCATTTCAGTGAGGAAGATCCACTGATTTCGTTCGAAGAGGTTGCCCAATTCCGGGCTTGCCGGCCGGATGTCAGCGTTTTCACCTATCCAGCCGGGCATGGCTTCAACTGCGCTGAACGCAGCAGTTATAACGAGGAAGCGGCCACAAAAGCCCTTGAGCGCACCCTGTTCTGGATCAGCCAATATGTGGAAGGTCAGTCCCCAATCATGTTGAAGAACGCGGGCGCCTATGCAGCGGCGAAAACCGATAAGAAGAAAAAGCCGGCAAAGCCAACGGCGGATGGACCGCCGGAATAATCAACGCAAATTGCGACTCTCATCAAACCGACGATAGAATTGGGGAAAGCTGTGAGCGTTATCAAGCATGAATTCGGCAGAAGGAGCGCCAGACAGTCTGGCACTTCAGATAGCTGTTGACCTTGGACGCTATGCACGAAGCCAATGTCAGGTCAAACCCGGTTCCCTATCTGGAACGGGCCAGCGAGCGCATACACCAGCTTTCGCGCGTTCTGGGGGAGATAGGCCGAATGGGTCTACTTCTCCAACACGTAACTCCCGGGTGCATCCTGCAGGGGCGGGTATACCTCGCTACCCAAGGACGGAGGCTCGACCTTCTCGCCGGAATGCCCGGCGAGCCAGGCGAACCAGTCTGTCCACCAGCTCCCGTCGTGGCGCTGGGCGGCGGCGCGCCACCCCTCGGGCGTGTCGGCCTGGCCGTCCTTGTTCGTCCAATAGTTGCCTTTGCCGCCAGGCGGGTTGATGATGCCGGCGATGTGGCCGCTCGACGCGAGGACGAAGCGCACCCTGCCGCCCGTAAGTGTGGTGATGCGTAAGGCCGCGTCCCAGGGCACGATGTGGTCCTTCTCCGCCCCGACTGCGTAGATGTCCTGACGGATGCGGCCGAGGTCCAGCGCCTCGCCCTTCAGGTGGACCTTGCCGGGCTGGACGAGATTGTTCTCGACGTATGTGTTACGCAGGTACCAGCCGTGCGCCGCCCGGGCCATGCGGGTGCCGTCGCTGTTCCAGTAGAGCAGGTCGAACGCCGGCGGCTTCTGGCCTAGCAGATAGTTGTTCACCACATTCGACCAAATCAGGTCGTTGCTGCGCAACAGGCTGAACATGTTGGACAGCTCGCGGCTGTCGAGGTAGCCGCGCTCCAGCATCTGCTGCTCGATGAAGTCCACCGTCTGCTCGCCTAGGAACACAGCCGTATCGCCGACCTTAGAGAAGTCCTGCATTGACACCATGAACGTCACCGCACCGAAGCGATCGTCGCCCTTCGCCGCCAGCCAGGCCAGCGTCATGGCCAGCAGCGTGCCCGCGATGCAGTAGCCCACCACATTCACCGTCGGGCTGCCCGTGATCTCGCGCATCACGTCACTTGCCGCGAGCGGGCCGAGGTCCACGTAGTCCTCGATAGCGGTGCCCTCCATCGAACTGTCCGGGTTCCGCCAGGACACCATGAACACGGTGAAGCCCTGTTCGACCAGGTGGCGAACCATGCTGTTCTTCGGCTGCAAATCGAGGAGGTAGTATTTGTTGATCCACGGCGGCAGGATAAGCAGCGGGACTGAGTGGACCATCTCACCTTTTGGCTCGTACTGGATAAGCTCGATCAGCTTGTTGCGATAGACCACCTTGCCCGGCGACAGGGCGAGGTTGCGCCCCGGCGCGAAGGCCTCGGCGTCTACCATGCTCAGCCGGCCCTCCTTGAGGTCGTGCATCAGGTTGTGCATTCCCTCTGCAAGGCTCGCGCCGCCTGTCTCGACCACCCGGCGCAATGCGACCGGATTTGAGACGAGCAGCAGCGTGGGACTCATCGCGTCCACGAACTGACGGAGGTGAAAATCCAGGCGCTGCCGCTCCGCCGGACTCAGGTCCTCTGCCTCGCTCGCCTGGCGCAGCAGCCAGTCCGAGGCGAGGAGGTAAAGCTCCTTCAGCGTGCGATAGATAGGGTTGTCCCGCCACTCGGGCGCAGCGAAGCGCTTGTCCGCGCCGTCGGCAACCTCCGGTACGGGCCGTGCCAACCCACACCAGCGCTGCCATGCCTCGTTCCAGGTGTCCAACGAGGTCTGCCCCTGCCGCATATTGAAATCGGCGGTGGCGGCCATGGTCCTCTCCGGTCGGCTGATGGACCGCAGCCAGACTGTGCGCAACGCACGGGCAATCTCCGCCCAGTCCACTGGGATAACCTGGTGCAACGGGTTCAAGTTGAGCGCGTCATCGGCCGCGCGCAGGATCGAGTTCAGGATCGAATCCTTGGCCGTGATCTCGCCGAGCTGCTGTAGGCCGCCAGTGAGCTGATCGGTTGATATCTGCCATGCCGCTTGCCCAGGCAGGCCCCCTGACGCTGCTACCATATCGCTCGCCAGCTTCGAAAGGGACTCGACCCAGGAAGTCCAGGGGCCAGAGAGTGTTTCAAAAGGTGATCCTTCGGGGCTTTGACTTGACATGTCTCTCTCCTACGGCATCTGTCATTGATGCGTCGTCACGACCGGGGCGGTGTGCCCGATGACTAGGAAAAGCGCCAAATCCACGGGCGGCGCTTAACGCTGGAGCCTTGGGAACATTGCCTTTTGGCTTTCGGCTACCAGAGCAGAATGCTATCCTTCACGCAATGTCCGGAGCTTCGGAGGGATGTCGGCTGCGAGGCTGTCATCCTGACTAGTTGACTTCGGCAATAAGAAAGGGAGGACATTCATGCGCGTTGCAGTAATCACAGGCGGAATGGGCGGGCTTGGCGATTCTATCAGCACGAAAATGCACGAGGCTGACTATCGGGTTGTGGTCACCCATTCGCCCGGGAACACGAAAGTCAAGGAATGGATCTCTGAACACAAGGCCCGCGGTTGCGAATTCTTCGCATACCCGGTCGACGTTGCGGATTTCGATTCCTGCAGGGAGTGCGTCGCACGGATTGTCAAAGAGGTCGGACCCGTCGACATTCTGGTCAACAACGCGGGAATAACCCGCGATACAACGTTCAAGAAAATGAGCAAGGGCGACTGGGATTCGGTCATTCGCACCAATCTCGACTCGGTTTTCAACATGACCAAACAGGTCATGGATGGCATGGTCGACCGAGGCTGGGGCCGCGTCGTCAACGTATCCTCGGTGAATGGCTCAAAGGGTGCGTTCGGACAAACAAACTATTCAGCCGCGAAGGCCGGGATGCATGGCTTCACCAAGGCATTGGCGCTCGAGGTTGCCCGCAAAGGGGTTACGGTCAATACCATATCGCCCGGCTATATCGGCACCAAGATGGTCATGGCGATCCCGAAAGAAGTGCTCGATACCAAGATTCTGCCGCAGATCCCACTCGGACGGCTTGGCCGGCCCGAAGAAATTGCAGGTCTTATCATCTACCTATGCTCGGACGAGGCGGCATTCGTGACCGGCGCCAATATCGCGATCAACGGCGGCCAGCACATGCAATAGTGGGTGCTCCCAAGGCGTGAGTATGTAATTGCTTCCAATCCGGCTGCCTTTAAAGGGGCAAGGTCAGTCCGCTTTGGGTCAGCCTGCGATAACCTCGCCACGAGCATATGTTTTCCGAAATGCCCCCGATAGCTGCCGGAAGCGAGCCCGCCGGCACTTACGCTCAGCGCCACATCCGGATGCGCGTGCAGGGGACAATTTTCATTGCCCCTTGCAAATCGGCGTTGGCCGCGGTGGCGGTGCCGGATGATCTTTCTTGTATTGAACGAGGATCGGCCCGAGGGTCTCTTTTGGCCAAAATTTCGGAGAGCGGATTTCTTTCAAGCAGGAGGCGTTCCAATACAAT
>DATJLX010000121.1:0-4985 GCA_035509135.1 Methylocella sp. | reverse complement strand
CAATCTTGGCAGGTCTCAGCCCTTATCGGCGAGGAGCGATGCACTCAAATTGCTCATAAATTAGCCCTTCTCCTTGGCTGCCGTTAAAGGCAAGCAGAACAAAGGGACGCCGCATTAGGAAAATATCTTAACTGGAACTTTCTCCTCAATCAAACAGGAAATTTTGTTTCAATATTGAACACCGGTCTCCATCCGGATTGAATTAGCTGACATGAAGTGCTGAAATGGAGCCGGATGTGACCGGCAAAAAGGATTGCCCCAACGCGGATTCAAAACTTAAAGCCAGCGCGCGTCTCTGATTGCCGGTCTCAGCCCTTGTAGGCGACGAATAGCGCGCCACAGCCGATCAGAAGGATGCCAAGCCAGTTGACCGCCGAGAGGCGCTCGCCCAAAAACAAAACCCCGAACACCGCGACCAAGACGATCGAAAGCTTGTCGACCGGCGCGACGCGGGCCGCATCGCCGAGTTTCAGCGCCCGGAAATAGCAAAGCCAGGAAGCCCCCGTCGCCAGAGCGGACAAGGCAAGAAAAGCATAAGTGCGCGCCGAGATCGAAGCGAGCGGCTGATATTGCCGGGTGGCCGCGACCATCAGCGCAAGGATAACGGCAATGACGATCGTCCGCAGCAATGTTGCGAGATCGGAGTTGATGTTCGCGACGCCTATTTTGGCGAAAATCGCGGTGAGCCCGGCAAAAGCCGCTGACAGCAGCGCCCAAAATAGCCAGGAGCCGGTCCACACCCTCAAGCAGCCCCGCCTTCCACGGCAGCCATCAAGGCCGCCTGATGGTGGGTGACAAGGGCATCAATCACTTCGTCCAGCGCTTCGCCGGTCATGACCTTGTCAAGCTTGTAGAGAGTGAGATGGATGCGGTGGTCGGTCAGCCGGCCTTGCGGAAAATTATAGGTGCGGATGCGTTCGGACCGGTCGCCGGAGCCGACCTGGGACCGCCGGTCGGCGGCACGCTCGGCGTCGAGCCTTTCGCGCTGTGCCTCATAAATGCGGGATCGCAGCAGGGTCATGGCGCGGGCGCGGTTCTTGTGCTGCGAACGCTCGTCCTGCACGAAGACAATCGTTCCGGTCGGCAGATGCGTGATGCGGACCGCGGATTCGGTCTTGTTGACATGCTGGCCGCCGGCGCCTTGCGCGCGCATTGTATCGATCTTCAAATCCGCGTCATTGATCTCGACATCAACATCCTCGGCTTCGGGCAAAACGGCGACCGTTGCCGCCGAGGTATGGATGCGGCCTTGGGTTTCGGTTTCCGGGACGCGTTGCACCCGATGCGTTCCGGACTCGAATTTCAACCGGGCGAAGACGCCGCGCCCCGTGATCTCGGCGATGATTTCCTTGTAGCCCCCAGAGGTTCCCTCGCTCGCCGATAAGATCTCGACGCGCCATCCCTTCAGCTCGGCATAGCGTTGATACATCCGGAAAAGATCGCCGGCGAAAAGCGCCGCTTCGTCACCGCCGGTTCCAGCGCGAATTTCAAGAATGGCATTTTTTTTATCAGCCGCGTCCTTCGGCAGAAGCGCGATCTTCAGATCTTGCTCAAGTTCAAGGAGCCTCGCGCGGACCGCCTGCAATTCTTCCTCGGCAAGGCCGCGCAGCTCGGCTTCGGTCGCGGGGTTGGCGAGCATGGACTCAAGGCCTGCGGCTTCGTCGGCCTGCAAGCGAAAATCTTGAATGGCCTTCACAACCGACTCGATGGTGGCGAGCTCCCGCGACAAGGCCACATAGGCAGCCGGCTCTGGCGCCCCGGCGAGGCGCGCCAGAATTTCCGCGTGACGGCGCAAGATGAGATCGAGCTGGTCTTGCGGCAATTGAGCTAACACGGCGGTCTCTTGGATCGGGACGTTACCACAGCGACAATGAAGTGAGATGCAGCGGGTTTCTGCCACAAAGCATGCCCGCCGGATCGATAATCGGCCCTTCGCCGGACATGGTTCCGGTGAACACGTAAGATTACTACAGGATCCCGAAGCGCACGCTCCATGTTTCCATTTAGGGGGGATTTCCGCACGCGGCAAGCGCGCGGCGCACGGCCACGGTTAATGCCGGTTAATCATTTGGCGAGGATCTGAGTAATAAGGAATTCAGCATATAATAATTGAAGAATATCATCTTTCTTTACGTAACTGTTGCGGCGCAGTAGTCGTTATATGTCTTAATTATGGCTGCCTTGCGGCAGACTTCGGGCTAAAAGGGGGCACAAATGGGTGACGTCACTGCACTCCGTACGGCAAAGAAGCGGCCGGTCAACGACAGAGCTGAAACCGAAATAGAAAAGCTGCTCGGCCAAGCCCGCGTCAAACTCATCGAAACCGGAACCCGCAACCGCCTCATTCACACCCCCCGTGGCGGCAGGCGGTCGCGTGCGCTCCCGATCGCCGGAAATATATCCGATCAGGTCTTCGCCAACTTGGTCCGGGAAGAAAAGCCCCTTTGCTTTTTCGCGACGCAGGACATGGCCGACAGCCAGCCCGAGCCCGTGAAACTAAAAACCCCCCGCCTCGTAACTCCAAAGACAAGCTATCGGAATGGTTTGCAAACCTCGCTCTCGCCCGAGCTTTTGCACAAGCGGCTGCACGCCATTTATCGCGACGCGAAGACCGCCGAGGAGGAGCGCGGCGTTAATATCCTCTTTCTCGCGCTCGGCTTCCTGCGCTGGTACGAGGATGAGAAATCCGATGTGCCGCGCGAGGCGCCCCTCATCCTGCTGCCAGTCTCTCTCGTACGCGATGCCAAGCGCTCGACCTTCGATGTGAAACTCCGGGAGGACGACATCGCGACGAACCAGGCTTTGCAAGAACGGCTGCGCGCCGATTTCGGCCTTGACCTTCCAAGCGTTCCGGAATCCGATGACTGGCTGCCATCGGACTATTTCGCCGCGATTGTCAACGCCGTGGCTGTTAAGCGGCGCTGGACGATCGATGCCAATGCGATCGAGCTTGGCTTCTATTCCTTCTCGAAGCTCCTGATGGTACGTGATCTTGAACCCGGCAATTGGCCGGATAACGCGCTTGTCTCGCATCCGCTGTTGCGCGGACTCTTATGCGAAGGCTTCGCGGCCGAGCCGCCAATCCTGCCCGAGGCCGCGCGGCTCGACGAAATATTAAGCCCAACCGATCTTATTCATGTCGTCGACGCGGACTCGTCGCAAACGCGCGTCATTGAAACCGTCCGGGCGGGACGCAACCTTGTCGTCCAGGGGCCACCGGGCACCGGCAAATCGCAAACGATCACCAATGTCATCGCGGCAGCGGTGCATGACGGGCAATCGGTTCTGTTCGTCGCCGAGAAAATGGCCGCCCTCACCGTGGTTCACGAACGGCTGCGCGCCGCCGGTCTCGACGACATCTGTCTCGAGCTCCATAGCCAGGCAGCCAGTAAGCGCCTCGTTGCCGAACGGCTGGATCGCACCTTGCAAGCGGCCGCCAACTTCAACGAGACGGACACGACGGCCGGCCAACTCACCGTGGCGCGCGACCGCCTGAACCAAGTCGCGAAAGCTCTGCATGCGCCCATCGGCGATACCGGCATGACGCCCTATCAAGCTCTGTCGATCCAAATCGCGGCGGCAGCGCATAAATTTACGCCGGATGCGCGGCTGGTCGAGGAAGCGGCGCATTGGACGGGCCAAGAATTCGTGGGCAAGGCGCGGCAGGTCGAGCGCCTCGCAGACCTCACGGAAAGCGCCGGTCCCCTCAACAGCCATCTCTATTTCGGCGTCCAGCGATTAGCCCTGCAACCGGCCGATTTCCAGCGCCAAATTCCGCGGCTCCAAGCACTCGCCGACAAATCGGCGGCACTCGCCGCCTATGCCACTATGATTACCAATTATTTCGGCCTCATGCCCGATCCATCCTTGGCTGGCGTCAAGACGCTCGTCGCGATCTTCAAGACCGTATCCTATTTGCCGCGCGGAAGCGAAAATATCGCCGCTGCGATTGCCATGTCCCCTTCGCCTCGCCGAATCGCCGACTCTGCCGCTCTCGGTGCCCAATGGCAGCAGCAGCAAGCCCCCTTTCTTCACACATTTCACCCTGCAGCCTGGACCGCACCGGTCGGAAGGCTTCGCGCACCGCTCGCCAAAGGCGCCTCCTTCTGGCTTGCCCGGGCGGGAAAGGCCTACCGGGAAGCCGGCCGCTCGCTCGCGAGCCTTTTGTCGGTTCCCTTGCCGAAACGGCCGGCCGACCGCCTCGCCTTGGTTGATGCCCTTCTCGAGAGCCAGGCGTTGCGCGCAAAGCTTGCCGCGGAAGCCAGCTTACTGGCGAGCTTGCTTGGTGACGCCTGGCAAGGAAAAAAGACGGTATTCTGCTTGATCCATGACGTTGCGCGCACGGTAGAGGAGTTGACGGCTTTCGATCCGCATCTCAACACCGAACGCGTCATCGGGATTGCCCGCGACGGCACCGCCGCGGCGCATGGCGATCATCTTGAGACCGGCCTTGGCGAAGTGGTGAACCTGCTCGCTGACGCGATAAAATTTTTCGACCTCGACATCGCGGCGATTTTTCAAACGAATTCCATCGCAACGATCGATCTCAACAAGTTGAGCGAGCGGGCCGCCCGCTGGGCCGGCAATCCGGACCGCTTCGAGGAATGGGCAAGACTTGCCAAAGCGGATCGAGACACGCGCGCCACCGGACCCGCACGGATCGCCAGCGCGCTCGCCTCGGGCGAGCTTGATCCCAAAAACGCTCTCTTGGAAATCGAAACCGCCTTCGCTGAAGCCTGCTGGAAAAAAGCTATTGCCGAGGATCCGGATATTGCGAGCTTCGATGGCGAACAGCAAAATGCGCTTGTCCAGCAATTCATCGATTTCGAGGGGAAATCGCGCGCCGCCGCGGTGCGCAGCGTGCGGGCCATCCCGCCCCCGCAGTTCACCGGCTCGGCCGCGCAGCAGCGTCGCGCGCTCGCCGGCTACCTGGACCGTGCGGCGCCGATCGTGCAGGGCGAGGCCGGCCAGCTGCGGCGACTGAA
>DATJLX010000120.1:0-5406 GCA_035509135.1 Methylocella sp. | reverse complement strand
ATCGGGCGATCCGAGGGATGGATACGTGATCTGGTTATTTCCCTGATCGAAGGGTTTCGCAGCCGGGGCGAATGCAACTTCACGGCCGAATATGCCGAGAAGCTGCCGATCCAAGTCTTTTTAAAAATCGTCGACCTGCCGATTGGGGACGGCGCCAAGCTGAAGTTTTTGGCTGACGAGATTCTGCGGCCCACCGGTAAGTTGACCCCTCAACAAGCGATGCAAGGGTTTTTTGACTACCTTGACGGGCCGCTCAATGCGAGAATCGGCGGCGATGGGGAAGATCTGCTCAGTCGCATCGCGAACAGCAAGATCGGCGATCGCGCGCTCACGCGCTTTGAGATGCTGAATATGAGCGTCGCCGTTCTCATTGGCGGGCTCGACACCGTAGTAAATTTTCTCGGGTTCATGATGGACTTCCTCGCCCAGCATCCTGCGGAGCGCCGGCGACTTGCCGCCAATCCCGTCCTTATACCTATTGCCGTCGAAGAATTTATACGAAGATTTCCCGTCGTCACCATCGGGCGCGTCGTCAAGCAGGATGTGGAGTATGAAGGCGTCACACTGAAGGCGGGCGATATGGTCATGCTCCCGACGGTCCTTCATGGCCTGGATGATCGCGAGAATGACGAGCCGATGGCAGTGCGTTTCGACCGGGATGTCTTTGAACATTCGACCTTCGGCAACGGCATTCATCGATGCGCGGGCATTCATTTGGCGCGGAGTGAAATCCGCATCACCCTCAAGGAGTGGTTAGTCCGGATTCCAGAGTTCGAGGTGGCCCAACACACGCTCGCCGTCAGCGGCGGCGGGATCGTCGGCTCACTTGAGCCACTTCATCTCACATGGGCGACGCCGACGTACTCTGGCGATGCCCGATGAGGCGATTGGGTCGCCATTTCGATATCAATTCTAAGGAAATGCTATGGATAACGCGCCAGCTAAATACGCAAACCCCAGCATTGAGGATCAGCTTGCTTCGCTGTTGAAGCGAGTGCGGCAACTGGAGGACATTGAAGACATTCGTCGACTGCGAGCGACATATGCCAGTTATGCCGACGGGGGCTGGCCGGAGCATGGCCCAACTCATATGGGCCCGCTGGCCGAGCTTTTCGTCGAGGATGGAGTCTGGGACGGGCGGCCGATGATCCCGCTTGCTGATGGAAGGGAGGAAATACGGCGTATTATATCCGAGGGAAGCCGGCCGGTGCGCTTCGTCATGCACTATGTCTCCAACGCCAACATTCACATTGCCGAGGATGGGAAAACGGCCTCTGGAAAATGGCATATCATGGCCCCGTATATCGACCCGGATGGTCGATCAAACTGGCTGTTGGGTACCTATGATGAACAGTATGTCCGCACTACCGATGGGTGGCGTTTCCAACTGCTGCGTTTCGTTCCTGCCCGAAAAGGCGTGCAAGAGGGCGGTTGGACCGAGGAGTGGCCAACGGTCCATGATTTTGCGGTCGCCGTAAATTGTCGGCGCTCCCAGGGCGGTGACGCGACCAAATAAACTCGCTCGGCAGTTGGCACTTGTGATGGTATTAAGGTGAGATTCGGAACGCGCTTCATCCCACGATCAACCTTGAACTGATACCAAGTCATGATGAATATAGTCTGCTGACGAGTGGCACAGATGTGGCAATCGGATGCGCACACCCATCGAGGCGCGGCTGGTGGGAAGCAAGATCGGATCGGTGGCCTTCATGCTGTGTGCAAGCGAGAATTATGTGCACCAGTTCTTGCTGCTCGAGAATATCGGCGAGGTCGACCGTCACTGGTTCCTGCAATATGACGCGCACGAGATCCAGCGGTGGAATACAATCTTCGCGCGGATTTCCGGGAAAACGGCAAGTATCTCTTCGTCTGAACCAGATAGGCCTATCGCGAGGTGCGCTCCAGAGCGCGCGCCATAAGGCTTCCCATACTCAGGACTTGATCTGGCTGGCGCACACGATTTCGTTTACCCCATCCACAAAGCCAGCTGTCAAATCGCGCATCTGCGCGAATATGGTGGCGGGCGCCCTGTCCGGGGTGCCGCTATCGAGCGGTGGTTCAGGTGCATATTCAGCGAGGAGTTGAACCGCCTGTCGGAACTCGAGGGGGCGCAGCTTTTCCACTAGGGCCAATGCGAGATCGAGTCCTGCGGATACTCCCGCTCCTGTCGCCCTGTTGCGATCGAAAACAACGCGCTGGTCGACCTCAATCGCGCCGAAATCCTTGAGGAGCGGACGTCCCACCCAGTGCGATGTCGCCCGATAGCCGCGCAGCAAACCTGCCCGACCCAGCAGCAGAGAGCCTGTGCACACGCTTGCCACCCACTTCGCTCTGGAACCACGGTCAGCCAGAAAGGCGATCATATCCGGATCGCGCATGGCTGCCAGAGTGCCGTTCGTGCCGCCGCCGGTGAGTAACACGTCTAAATCCTTCGGGCAGGTATCAAACGTATCGGTCGGAACGAAGGTCAACCCGTATTCGCAGGGGACGGGGTTCAGGCTCTTAGCGACGATGTGAATCTCCGCACCGGGCAGCCTGCCAAGGAAATAATGCGGACCCACGATATCAAGAGGCGTCATATGGTCATAGATCACGATGGCGATCTTTTCATTACCTCTCCAGGCCGGTGGCATCTTGTCCACATAGCTTCCTTCGCGCGGCTTGCTGTGGGATGTCTGCACGGGCGTCTGCGCTTGAGCGCGGATGACCTGACCAGTTATCAACGGGGCCAGCAAGGACATCTTTACTGCGATGCGGCGGTCGATATGAGCACCATCTGTCTCCATGTTCATGTGTGGGGCGGCGAGTAGAGCTGCGCCTCCGGTAACATTATTTTTCGGAATTGACGGGTTTGAAGCTCGCCGCGCTGTTCGGATCGCCCGACCCCTTATATTGTGCGCGCAGAGGATAGGGATAAATCGGCCGGGTGAATTTGGCATTCGCCGGATCGAGGTCTTTTGCCAGCATAGGGTCCAGCGGATTGGCCGTATAATGGGCTCCGATCATCACATCGGGCGCCTTGCCCTGCTCAACCCATTTTTCCAGATAGTCCAGATAGTCGATCGACCATGGCCCGCTGCCGCCCATGCAATGGTCCATGCCCGGGACCATGAAGAGGCGCAGGAAGTCCTCGGTCGCGGCGCGACCTCCCATGGTCCGCTCAACCTTCTTGTAATATTCGATCGAGGTCAGCGGAGAAATTCCGCCATCTCCCCAGCCATGGTAAAAGATTATCTTGCCCCCTGCGGCCTTGAACTGGCTCAGATCGGGGTTGTCCGCCTGAAGGATGGAGTTGATCAGCCCCATGCGCTTGTAATCGGAATTGAGGTCAAAGTTCTCGAATTTCCAGCTCGGTCCCGGATTGGGGATGAGCGCCATATATTTAAAGAAATCCTCGTAGAAGGATCGGTTCAGCAGCGGGAAAAGCGGCGTTTCCGCCATGCCCACAATGCTGACTTCCGACCCCGGCAGGAGAGCAGGGCTACCGAGCCTGTCTCCGGATGCGGACCGGCGCTCGCCATAATAGGCCACCGCCGCATCGGCCTGCTCCGGTGTCAGACAATCCGACGTGGCGCCCGGTTTGCAGACATACTCGCGCGGATTGAACTTGCACAACCGGGGGTCGCCGATCTGGCCGTCCTTCAGGCCGTCGTTCATATCGCATTTCGCCACCACGGCCTTGTGCAGAAACTCGATTGCCTTGGTATCGAACAGCGGCTTGTCATTCTTGTCATGCAGAGCCTGCGCCCTCAGAGCGAAACTAAGAAAAAGTTCGGAATAGCTGATTCCCGGCGCGCCAACGATGATCCCGTCAAAGTCCCACGGGAAACGTTGCGCCTCCACCAGCGCCTGTCTCCCGCCGCAAGAACAGCCGCTGAAATAGGATTTGTCGGGTTTCCGACCATAATAACTTGCGACAATAGCCTTGCCGGCGAGAGCCGTCACATGGGTGGCGCGGTATCCGAAATCGACCACCGCTTGCGGATTGTTATAGGCCCATAGCGGTCCGGAAATCATTTCCCCCTTATGGCCCATGTCCGTCGTGATACACGCATAGCCTTTGGCGAGCAGCTTGTCGCAGTCATGGATTTGATTGGTCACGCCACAAAAGCCGCCGCAACCAAGCTCGAGAAACTTGCCGTTCCAGTTTTCTGAGGGTAACCACATCAGAATGCCAACCTGTGGCACCACATAGCCCTGAATCTCGCAGTAATTGGGTTTTCCGTCAGCTGCGGGGACCAGCCTAGCGGAGCTGATCCGCGTCGGCGCGTCGGGAGTCGTAGAAAAATCACGCGCCATCAGGGCTTCGCATTTGGCGCCAAGAGCGGATGCGGGCGCGGCGGCGGTCATCACAGGCACTTCCGCTGCGGCAGGGCCGGTTGATGTTGCGGCGGTGAATATCGCCATAAAGACAAAAATCAGGAAAAATCTGGATAGCATGAAACTCTCCGTAGTCCCCTGGATCACAGGATATCCGAGATACCGGCAATTAAACCTTAGGCCAATTTGAGAAAATAGATGGCTTTCGCAATCTTCGCTCAGGTACCCTCGCGCGATCAATTCGATTTCCACAAGCGCGCCGAGCGGAAGGCCGGTCACCAATAGTAGTTCGCGCCGGGCATGTGACTTTCTTTCCTATATTCAAAATGGATGAATCCTTCTAATTCGAGGCGGCCAGCCTAAAACAATTCGGTTCAGCGCCCGCTTTGCCAAACCTCATCGAAAACTCGGAGAAAATTGCTTCCCAGCATTTTCTCGATCACGCTGTCCGAGCATCCCGCGCGAGACAGATCCCAAGCGACAATTTCGAGTCGGCGCGGCGTATTCAACCCCGGAGTCATGAATGGATGACGGCCCTCTCCGGGCGAAGCGCTACCATTGCGTGTGCGATCGGCGACAAAATCTCTCAGAGCATCAAAATAGCCAGAATCCAGCTGCAGAGGCGTGATCGAATTGTCACTGCCGATGCCAACATGATCTTCGCCGCAAACCTTGAGAGCGTGAAGGAGATGGCGGGTCACTAGCTCGCGCGACGCCGGTGCCGGCTCGTCTCCTAAGAGCGGCATAAGGTAAATGCCGAAGACACCGCCGGAGCTCGCTATGGCGCGCAACACCACATCCGGATGATTACGTGGATGAGGGTGGAGGGCATGGCAGGCGCTGTGGGACACGATAACTGGCTGCGATGATGCCTTCACGGCATCGAGCGCGGTTTGCGCATGCGAGTGAGCCAGGTCTAATACGCAATTGAGGCGGTTGATACTTTTCACCGCCTCGTAACCCAGCGTCTTCAATCCCGGAGCAGTCACTTTGGACAGACACCCAGACCCCAGGACGCTTTCCTGATTATATGTCGGTTGCATGATCAAAACGGAAGACGACGCGAAATGATCAATTAAAGACAAA
>DATJLX010000119.1:0-15951 GCA_035509135.1 Methylocella sp. | reverse complement strand
CGGAAAAGTCAATTTGCCGGAGGTAGGTATCGCTCAAATCCGCTTCGGTGAAATCCCGAGGTCCGGTGATGAAGACGGGCTCCCAACGGCTTTGGCCTGACGCGCTTTTGTTCTTCTTATTGATTTGTTCAAGCTTTGCATCGTCGATCAAATCCTGCCCATGAAGATCCAAGCTATTGGAGAAAAAGACGATCCAATGATACCAGCGTGGCCTGTCGGTCCAATTGAGCATACCAATGTCTCGATATGATTTCCCATGCAGCCAGTTCGTTGCTGCATAGACCTGCTCATCGGGAAATGTCGCCACCACTACTGCGTAGGTGAGCGTTATGGCGCTGAGTGCGCTCGCGGGCGCGAGCCACCAGCTTCTCTTCGGCCATAAGCGGCTCCCCCAGCCGCTGCGATAGCCGGGCCAAAGCGTCCACACGAGCGCAAGATCGATGGCCAGCAGGCCGCGATGCAGCCAAGTGATCCATTCGCTGTGATAGGGCAGGAATTTGATTTGGATGAGCAGCAGCAAAGCAACCGGTGCGGCGGCGAGCGTGATGAGCGCCATCAGGCTCAAGAGTTTTGCATTGATCCCTTCGCGCTCCAGCCTGCCGCCGACGAGGAGCTGCACGAAGAGCGTGTTTTCGATCCGCATCCGAAAATTTTCGCGCGCCTCGCCATCGTCCGGAAAGGCGCGCACCAGCGAATCCTCAAAGCTTTTCGCCGTGCGGGCGAGCAGCACGAGGTTCAGCAGCATGTAAAAGTGAAAGACGACGAAAATGACCGGCGTGAGGATATAAAAGCCCAGAAGCGGCAGTTTAATATTGAGCACCGGCAGATTGAGCGGCTCTTCCAAAAAGAGCATGCGGTGCGTGGTCGTGCCCGCCGCGATCGCGAGATAGACCATGAAGGTCAAAAAGCTGAACCACAGGGTCTGGACACGCTCGGCTGAGCGGTTGAGCGCACTGGCCAGTGCCTCCGCCTCTTTGGTGTCAGGCGCGCTCTCGATTCCCTTCGCGGGAGCTGGCACAACGCCCAGTCCCGCCACGCGCCGGCGCCGGAACCGGCGCCAAATGGTCTCCCCCGCCATCTCGTCGACTATCGCTGTCGCCGCCCCGCGCCCTTCGCAAGGTCGAAGGCTGGAAGCCTAGCCACTTCCCGCAAACCGGGCAATGCCCATGGTCTTGCGTCTGGATGTGTCTGAAGGCGCGGCGGATATGGCGAAACTGTTCGGTATTAAAATTGATGCTGTTCACCACACCCGCCGCAACAACAGACTACCACCATCTGGACCGTCAAAAAGGGCAGGACAAAAATTCGCCATAACTGTGGCAGCCGCGCCACAATAAGCGCCTATCGGTCATGATTTTGGCGCGTTCCCACATGCCGCAAGCGAAAGACTGGTTGGGGCCTTGTAAGGTTTTCGGCTCCAATCGGACAAAAATGTTTCACGTGAAACATTTTGGTAAGATCGGCTCAATCATCGTCCCCGCAACGCGGCGAGCACGGAGACCGAGGCACGGCCATCCGGATGCAGGCCGGAGCGCGATTGAAAATCGGTGATCGCCTGTTTCGTCTTGGTTCCAATCACGCCATCCGCCTTGCCGTCGAGATCGTAGCCCCGCCGCATGAGCAGCGTCTGCATCTCGCGCCGGTCCGCGCGGGAGAGGCCGGGATCGTTGGTCGGCCACGCCGCAATGAGCCCGTGCCGCCCGCGCAGCCGGTCGGACAGAAGCGCGATCGCCAGCGCATAGGATTCCGCCGCATTATAAGAATAAATCACATCGAAATTGCGGGTGACAAGAAAAGCCGGGCCCAAGGGGCCGGCGGGCAGCAGCAGCGCCGCGGTTCCGCCGCTGGGCAGCCGCTGGCCATCGGCGCGGGTGAAGCCGCGCGCGATCCAGGAAGCCATCGCTTCCTTGCGGGTGCGGCCGGCCGGGCCCGAATAATGCTCCGGCAAGCGGACTTCGTAGCCCCATTCGAGGCCCGGAACCCAGCCGCTCTTGCGCAGATAGGCGGCGGTCGAGCCGAGCGCGTCGGGGACGGAATTGATGAGGTCCCGGCGGCCATCGCCATCGAGATCGACGGCAACCCGAAGAAAAGTCGAGGGCATGAACTGAGTGTGGCCGAAGGCGCCCGCCCAGGAGCCGTTGAATTGGGCGGGATCAATGTCGCCACGCTGCAGGATCTTCAGGGCGGCAAGGAGTTCCGAGCGGAAATAGCCGGCCCGCCTCCCGCCAGCACAGGTCAGCGTGGCGAGCGATTGCACCACCGGGCGCGTGCCAAAGC
Source organism: Methylocella sp. (assembly GCA_035509135.1). GTDB lineage: Bacteria > Pseudomonadota > Alphaproteobacteria > Rhizobiales > Beijerinckiaceae > Methylocapsa. Next base: position 13,674 of record DATJLX010000119.1, on the reverse strand, counting down.
TGCGGCCATAATCGGATTCGATGCCCCAAACCGCCGTGATCACCGCCTGGTCCACGCCGAAACGGCTTTGCGCGAGCGCGAGCGCCTGGCCGTAGCGGGCCATCATCGCGCGGCCGTCGCTTACGCGTTCCTCATCGACAAGGCCGGCAAGATAGTCCCAGATCGGCGTCTTGAATTCTGGCTGGACCTGCGCCATCGCGAGAACGTCGGGGTTGGGTTCGAGCCCGCGCGTCGCTTTGTTGAAGGTGGCGGCATCGACGCCGCCTGCTTGCGCCGCGCCGCGCAGCCCCGCGAGGCAATCGGAAAAACTTGTGGCACCGGCTTTTGCGCAGACGAGGAAAGCAAGGCAAAAAGCAAGACAGGCGAGGGATCGTCGCATGGCGCTGCGAGCATTGTTTTTGAGCAAAGCGTTTCGGTTCCTGTTATACAGTCAATTGCCGCGGTCGCGAAGGATCCTGCGGTAGCCGGGTGCGCCCCAATTGGCAAGCGGCGCCCATCGGAAGACCGGCTCAGGCAGCAAGCAGACGATGCACCTCATTCACCAGATCCTTCAGATGGAAGGGTTTTGAGAGGATCTTGGCCTGTGGCGGCGCGTTGTTATCGGGGTTCAGCGCGACCGCCGCGAAGCCCGTTATGAACATCACCTTGATGTCGGGGTCGAGTTCGGTCGCCCGTCGAGCCAATTCAATCCCGTCCATCTCCGGCATGACGATATCGGTGAGGAGCAATTCGAACGGCTCCTCCCGCAATCGGTGATAAGCAGACATGCCGTTGTCGAATGAGGCGACGGCATAGCCCGCGTTTTGCAGTGCCTTGCCGAGAAAGCGGCGCATATCGTGGTCGTCCTCGGCCAGCAGGATCTTATAATTAAGGGGAATTGGCGTCTCGTTCATGGGGAGCCCTCGCAACTTTTGCCATCAAGCCGCCACCCAGGTAAAAATCGAGTGAAAATTATCGGGCTTTGATTTATCCATCGATTTTTTCAAACTGTGTTGCCGAATAGCGATAGTACTGGACAGAGTGACATGTCCTTGCCACATTGGCTGACATTCAGGGTTTTTGGAGGCGCCCGGAATGGCGGGCGCGCTTCGATGACGGCAAAGCCGCCCTGGGCGGCTTTCGCGCGGGACGTACAAGTGACACTCGGTCCACCGCATGAACCGGAACTCGATCCGCCTTTCGAGGTGGTGGTACCCGCCCGTCTTGATTGTCCGCTGGTTTTCTCCTCGCCTCATTCGGGGAATGTCTATCCCCGCCGGTTTCTCGAAGCGACAAGGCTCGACCAGGCCGCGCTGCGCTGCTCGGAAGATGCTTTTGTTGATCGTTTGTTTGGCGGCGCGACGGCGCTCGGCGCCCCTCTGATCAGGGCGCGGTTTCCGCGCGCCTATCTCGATCTCAATCGCGAACCCTATGAGCTCGACCCGCGCATGTTCGAGGGACCGCTGCCTCCTTTCGCCAACACGCGCTCGCTTCGGGTCGCCGGTGGCCTTGGGACCATCGCCCGGGTGGTCGGCCAGGCGCAGGAGATTTACGCGCGCCGCGTGCCGGTCGAGGAAGCGATTGCAAGAATCGAAAAACTCTACAAACCCTATCATGCTTGCTTGCGCGGGCTTATTGACCGGGCGCGGCAAAAGTTCGGTATCGCCGTCTTGGTCGATTGCCATTCGATGCCGTCCGGGAGTTTGCGGCAGGGCCAGGTTTCGCCGTCAAAAGGTGGCGCACAATCGAAGACGCTGGCTTTTGTGGTGGGCGATCGTTATGGCACAAGTTGCGCACCGGATTTGATCGATGTCGTTGAATATGAATTGCGCCGCCGCGGCCATGACGTGCAGCGAAACAAGCCCTATGCCGGAGGTTTCATTACCGAGCATTACGGCAATCCCGCCGGCGAGTGCCACGCCATTCAGATCGAAGTGAGCCGGGCCCTCTATATGGACGAGCGGACGGTGACCGAGGGGGAACGATTCGCGGAGGTGGCAGCCGATCTCGCCCATATGGCGGCTGCCCTCGCGGAGGCGGCGATGGCGCGCCGCGACCGGCACCGCGCCGCGGCGGAATAGCCGTCCTGCTTCGCGGAAAGGATGAGCAACTTGATCGCTCGTTTCCCAGCGATGCCCGCGAATGAGAAAGGGAGGAAAAAGAGGCCGCCTGAGTTGTCCAAGCAGCCCAAGTCTTGGGAGGAAATGCCCAGGTGGGCAATAGCAGCAAGAGGCTTGCTACTGAACAAATAACGTATCTTGACTAATATCATACGTCAAGCTGTTAATCCTGATTTGCACAACGGTTAAAACGGCCCCGGCGCGACCTGTCGGCGCGCAGAGACAAATCAGCGGCATTTGTGCCACCCAAACAAAGAGGCCGCCTGTGTTTCCACAAGCGGCCCAAGTCTAGGGAGGAAACGCCCAAGGAGGGCATCGGCGGCAAGAACCTTGCCGCGTTGCAACAATATGCACGTGCAACGCACAAAGCGCAAGGGATGCTGTCCTTTTTTCTGGGCTAACCGAATACGAGCTTAGTTACTTGTTTTTTCTTGGTTATTATCGATTAATCAGACGCCGGGCTGGGGGTGCGCTGATTTGTCCATGAGCGGATTTGCTCTGAATTAGCCTTAAACTTTGCCAATGCAGCAGATTATGGACGAAGATGTGAACTGCCTCGTTTCCGCGTCCTCGCATGACCGTCATGAGTAAAAAAGTGCCAAGGCGCGGCTACATCGCTCAAAGAGGCCGGCCATCCCAGAAAGCCGGGGGCCTGTCACTTACCTTTCAGCTGGATTATGATTGTATCGATGGGCGTATCCCCGATATTTTCATCCCTATGTTTTCCGACTATTCCTTCCCAGTCAACGTCGCCAACTTTGTTTTGAGTAATAGTCTCTTTGCCGTCAGAATCGATTTCCTTGTCCTTTGAATCGGTCAATTGAACCTCAACGTGGGGCCTTAGATGTTCATGGGTGGCGGACGTTTCATGCGGTCCCAACGTGAAGCGAAGGACACGCACCTGGGGATTTTCAAGTACGACCTTAAAGTGTTTCGGATCCGCATTGACAGCATCCTGCGCTTTGACGGCAACTGGCGTGAGGCACATAAGCGCTGCAAGGAACAAGCTTTGACGCATTTTTTTCTCCTCTTTCGGATGTTTTAAACTGGCGTACCCAGATAGCCGGCGCCGGTCGGCCGCTACCAGCGCGCATTCTCCCGCGCCTGCCGAGCCAAGCGGGGCGGCCAGCACCTTTTGGGCGAAAAGCGGGTGCAAGGCAAGGCAGGCAATGAGATGGAAAGGCGGCGGTCCGCCCCCGCATGAAGGCGGCTACCGGAAGGAGACGGCTCGCCGCGCGTGAGGGTGCCCGGCCGGCTTGACCTTGTGGCCGCGACAGGACAATCTTGAAGAAGCTGAATTGGTCGAAAGTATACCTATGGCCTGCTGCGACGATGACCTCTGTGTGGGCTCCCAATCACTGAGCACCCCGGGGTGGAGGCGTGCACTTTGGATTGCCTTCGCCGTCAACGCCGGTTTTTTTCTGACCGAGCTCGCCGCCGGCGCGGCAGCCGGTTCCGCCGCCTTGCAGGCTGATGCGCTCGACTTCTTCGGGGATGCCGCCAATTATGCCATCAGCCTTGGCGTTGCTGGGGCAGCGCTGAGGTGGCGCGCCCGTGCCGCCCTTGTCAAGGGGAGCACATTGCTTGCCCTCGCGTTATGGGTGTTGGGCAGCACCGCATGGCACGCCGTCCTTGGCCCCTTGCCGCGCGCCGAAGTCATGGGCGTGGTGAGTGTGGCCGCCTTGATCGCCAATGGCGGTGTGGCGCTCATGCTCTACCGTTTTCGCGGTGGCGACGCGAATATGCGCTCAGTGTGGATTTGCTCACGCAATGACGCGCTCGGCAATATGGCCGTCATGCTGGCGGCTTTGGGCGTTTTCGGCATGGGCTCTGGCTGGCCGGATGTGATCGTCGCCATCGTCATGGGCGGCTTGGGATTGTGGGGAGGCTGGCAGATCGTGTCTCAGGCGCGGGGCGAATTGCGCTCCCATAGCGGCCTTCGCGCTGTCATCGCGGGGGAACAAACGCCACGAATCGTGTAAGCTCATTAGGGAGCCTCCGGCGGCCCGCCCTTGGTGGCCCTCGCCATTCTACGATTGCGCATTTCTACGCTTGCGCATTTGTTTAATTGAAAACGGTTCTCTTTCTATACCGCGCCGCTCCGCACCATACTGATTTCTGGGTTTTGGGAAAAGTTCGTTATTTCTCTTACGCGCTATGGCCATGTCGTCATTTCGACATCTCGAGCGTGCTAGGGATCGACTGGATAAGCCAGCCTTGGGGGAGGACAAAAGGCCATGCCAACGACGCATCACCCGCGGCATCAGGCCGCCAAAGCTGGGCGGCATCGTCCGCAATTGGACCCGCCCCGTTTTACCCAGGCGCCGACCTACCCCGGGCGGGCGTATCAAGAGTTTCCCCTGGGACCCGGCGCCGCGCCTTACCGCGCGAAACTCGAAGATCTCGTCAGTGATCTGCCGAACGAACTCGACAAAAAGATGGTGTTTCACATTTGCGGCGATACGGGCGGAGTGAAAAACCCCGCGGCCCAGCAGCTTGTGGTCTCGGCGATGGAGGGCGACGCCAGAAACAGCACGGCGGGTGGCAAGGCTGCTTTTTTTTACCATCTGGGCGACGTCGTCTATTACAATGGGTTGACGAGCGAATATTATCCGCAATTCTATTTGCCCTATGAGTATTATCCGCTGCCTATTTTGGGCATTCCCGGCAATCATGATGGCGACCCTTTAATCCAGGCTGGCACGCAGGAGCCTCTTGAGCCAAGTCTCTTCGGCTGGAGGCGTAATTTTTGCTCGGAGGACGGTGGCATCACCCATGAGGCGGGCGACACGCCGCGTCACGCCATGAAGCAGCCAAATCCCTATTGGACATTGGAGACACCCAAAGCGAATTTCATTGGCCTCTATACCAATGTACCGGAAGGCGGTCTCGTCCAAGACGATCAAAAATCATGGCTCATAGCCGAACTCAAATATGCGGCGCGCGATCACGCCAAGGCCTTGTTCGTTTGCCTGCATCATCCCGTGTTTTCCGCCGACACGCATCATAGCGGCAGCGTGGCGATGAAGGAGCTTCTGGACGCGGCCGTCCAGGAGAGCGGCGCCCATCCAGACATTGTTTTTACCGCCCATGTCCACAATTATCAGCGCTTCACCCGCACGATCGATAATCAGCAATTTACCTATATTGTGGCGGGAGCTGGCGGCTATTGGAACCTGCACAGTATGGCCAAGTTCATGGGCGCGAAAGTCACGCCGCCATTCCGGCAGGAGGATGATCCAGAGGTGGTCCTGGAAAATTACGTGGACGACACCCATGGGTTCATGCGGATCGAGATCGATGACGAGGTGATCACCGCCCGCTATATCGCCGTCCCGCGGCCGCATGAGCCTCCCGAAACGCCACCGCGCGTCGCCGATTTGTTTCAGGTGCAGTATAAGCCCAACAAGCTCATCCGTTAGAGCGCTTTGCAATTTTGCGCAATGCGGACGACAGCGCTTTCCAATCGGATGGAATCAACTAATCGATCATAAATCGCTTAAAAGGCGATCAACTTTTTCGGAACATGCTCTAAGCGCCTACTCGCTTCCGGCGGCACTCGCTGTATGTTCGGTGGCGCCCAGTTCTTTTTCCTCGAGCCAGAGCGCGTTGATGATCGAGAAGGAGATTGCGAAGCTGACCCCAAGAACCCAGGAAAAGTACCACATGGAAGGATTAATCCCGTCAATAGAGGGTTGAACTGTTGTCCTCGACATAGGCCATCGTCACCCGGCCGCGCAATACGCGATAGACGAAAGCCGTATAAGCCAGGACGATCGGCAAAAAGACCAGCACCGCGACGAGCATGAACAGCAAGGTCGAGCGGCTCGACGAAGAGTCCCAGACCGTGAGGCTTGCATTGGGGTCGAGCGAAGAGGGCAGTAGAAACGGAAAGGCACTCAAGCCCGCCGTCGCGATCACGCCCAGGAGGGCCGCGGCACTCGCGAGCAAAGCAAGACCAGAGCGCCGAGCAGCCAAAAGCAGCCAAGCAGCAATCGCGCCGAGGAAAACCAAAGCCGGGGCGAGCACCATCCAACGATGGACCTTGAAATTTGAAAGCAAGGCGCCCCTTTCCAGGGCGACTGTCTTCAACGAAGGATTTGAGGGCCCGTTGGGCACAAGATCGCTTGTGATCCGGTAGCCGTCCAAGCCAAACTTCGCAACGATTCCCCCAGCGATGAACAGAGCAAACAGAACAAGAGCAGCGCCCCGCGCATAAGCCGCCGCGCGATCGGCCACCGGTTGGTCCGCCTTGACCGCCAAATAGGCGCCGCCATGCATGACAAGCATCGCGCAACTCACACCGCCGCACAACAGAGCGAATGGATTGAGAAGGCCCAAAAGATCCCCCTCGTAGGTCATGCGCAAGGCATCGTCGAAGCGGAACGGCACACCCCGCAACGCATTGCCGACGGCAACGCCAAAAATCAAGGCGGGAACCGCGCCGCTGATGAAGAGGGCATAATCCCAAAAGGTTCGCCATCGCGGATCTTCGACTTCGGAGCGGAATTTGAAACTTACCGGGCGGAGGATCAATGCCGCGAGGGCAATGAACATCGCAAAATAAAAGCCGGAGAAAGCAACCGCATAGAGCATTGGCCAAGCGGCGAAGATGGCGCCGGCGCCAAGAATGAGCCAGACCTGATTGCCTTCCCAGACCGGACCGATCGCGTTCAACACGATCCTTCGCTCCTTATCGGTCCGGGCAACGAAGGGCAGCAGCATGGTGGCGCCAAGATCAAAGCCGTCCATGATCGCAAAACCGATCAGCAAAGTGCCAAGCAAAGCCCACCAAATCAGGCGCAAGATGTCATAGTCCAGCATGATCTGCTCCTTTAGGCCATGATCGCCGCACGCGCATGGCCGTTCTTTTTGCTTTGCCGCAGGATCCTATCGATCCTCATCGAAGCCTACTCGGCGACGTTCGTCGCGGGCAGGGCCCTGGCAAGAGGCAGATTCGCCAAATGGCCAGGGCCGAGACGAATAGCCTTCACCATGAGATAGATATCAACCAGGAGCAGTGTCGAATAGAAAGTGACGAAGCCAACAAGGGTGACAACAACATTGCTGGCCGAAATGCTCGACACGGCGAGGAACGTTGGCAGAATGCCTTCGACCACCCAGGGCTGGCGGCCGACTTCCGCGACGATCCAGCCCGCCTCAGCGGCGATCCAGGGGAGCGGCAGGCTGAATGCCAGCATCCAGAGAAGCCAGCGCGCTCTCAGAATCGGTCCTGTCGATAGATGGTAGAAGGCAACGCCGAACAAAAGAATAAAGAAAAAGCCGCAGCCGACCATGATGCGGAACAACCAAAACAGCAGCGCCACATTTGGCACAGTGCTCCTGGCGGCCTTTTTAATGTCCGCTTCGGTCGCGTTTTCGATGTCAGGACGGTATTTCTTGAGAAGAAGCGCATAGCCGAGCTCATCAATATATTGGTTGATCTCGGCCCGGGCGTCCGCGTTGCTTCGATCGATGCGCAGCTTTTGGAGAGCAGCATAAGCCAGAAGACCGGAATAAATATGGTCTTCGTTGTGCTGGACGAGTTCGGTGATGCCGGGAACCGTCTCGTCGATGGAATGCGTTGTGATGAGGCCAAGCACCCAGGGGATCCGCAAGGCATAGTCAGTCCGGTGCTTGGCCTGGTTGGGGAAGCCAAAGAGCGTGAAGGACGCTGGCGGCGGCTCGGTCTCCCACATCGCTTCAATCGAGGCAATTTTCATCTTTTGCGTGTCGGTTGCGGTATATCCGCTCGCATCGCCGAGCACGACGACGGAAAGGGCGGAGGCGAGGCCGAAACTCACCGCGACGGTGATCGAGCGCCGGGCGATTTCGATGTGCTTGCCAAGAAGCAGATAAATCGCGCTCACCGATGCGACAAACATGGCGCCTGTGACATAGCCGGCGCTCACCGTATGAACGAATTTTTCCTGAGCGACGATATTGAAGAGGATCGCCCCGAAATCCGTCACTTCCATCCGCATCGTGTCCGGATTGAAATGCGCTCCGACCGGATGCAGCATCCAGCCATTGGCGATCAATATCCAGAGCGCCGAAAGATTGGAGCCGATCGCGACAAGCCAGGTGACGGCCAAATGCGCCACTTTCGACAAGCGGTCCCAGCCAAAAAAGAACAGTCCGACGAAAGTCGCTTCGAGAAAAAAGGCCATCAAACCTTCGATGGCGAGCGGCGCACCGAAGATGTCGCCGACATAATGGCTGTAATAGGCCCAGTTCATCCCGAACTGGAATTCCATGGTGATGCCGGTGGCGACGCCCATAGCGAAATTGATGCCGAACAGAATGCCCCAAAATTTGGTTGCCTGGCGCCAGACCTCCTTGTTGGTCATGACGTAGACGCTCTCCATGATGCCGAGCAGAATGGAAAGGCCGAGCGTCAAGGGAACGAAGAGAAAATGATAGAGGGCAGTCAAGCCGAATTGCAGCCTTGAGAGCTGCACGACATCCATGGCAAGGCTCATGGCAAAAAGCTCCTTGGCTGCTGGCCTTCCGTCGAGGGGCCGATCAAGCGCTCCTGCATACTCGCCGCGTCAATCCTCGGCAGCTGCCTGGGACTGAACACAAAGAGCGCTGCAGCAGCAATAATAATCAACTTGACGGCGAGAGCAAAAGTGATTTCCGGCACAAGCGGATGATGGAACATGTTTGGCATTCTATTGCGCCGCCGCAAAAGGAAATTGACATGGATCAGTTCTCGCCTTTGATCAGCGACGGCGCATGACAGCGCCGCAGCCGAGCCGGCGTCAGGGTAATAAATATGCCTTTTAAGGCTTTGTGACTTTCCCTGGAAGGTATATCTTTCGCGGCCGATCTCGTGACAGCACTATGAAACCGAACGGTCAGGGCCGACCAGCTAAGTGGCCTAAAAACAGGTGGCGACCCGCAACAGAGCGCAAGGAGCATGGCCAAGATTTATGATTTTGGCCGGCCTGCCCAAGCAGACCGCATCACGAATTTTCAGAACAATTTTCACAATAACAATTTTCAAATTGACGTTCGACAAATTGGCGTTCGATAGGCGGAAGACGAGTGTTTAGCCACGCTTAGTTCAGGCAAATAAGCAACCTTACGGTTCGCACGGCATGCGGAGGAATCAATGCTACAACAAGAAATCGAGAAGCTCAAAGGCCGCGTTTCCATCAAACAGCGCTATGAGAATTTCATCGGGGGCAGTTGGGTCGCGCCTGTTGGCGGGGAGTATTTCGACAATATCACCCCGATCACTGGCCACCCGATCTGCCAAGTGGCGCGCAGCCGGGCCACTGATATCGAATTGGCGCTCGACGCCGCTCACAAAGCCAAGGACACATGGGGCAAGACGTCAGCTACCGAGCGAGCCAATATCCTCAACAAAATTGCGGACAGGATGGAGGCCAATCTCGCCCCGCTGGCCTTGATCGAGTCGATCGACAACGGCAAGCCCATTCGCGAGACGACCGCTGCCGATCTGCCGCTCGCCATCGACCACTTCCGCTATTTCGCGGGGTGCGTGCGTGCGCAGGAAGGATCGATCGGCGAAATCGACCACGACATGGTCGCCTACCATTTCCATGAGCCGCTCGGGGTCGTCGGCCAGATCATTCCGTGGAATTTCCCGATCCTGATGGCGGTGTGGAAACTTTCGCCGGCCCTTGCGGCGGGCAATTGTGTCGTGCTCAAGCCCGCCGAGCAGACGCCGATGAGCATTCTGGTGCTGGCCGATCTCATCGCCGACCTGCTGCCGCCTGGCGTCCTCAATATCGTCAATGGTTTCGGCGTCGAGGCCGGCAAGCCGCTTGCCTCGAACAAGCGTGTTTCCAAGGTTGCCTTCACCGGGGAGACGACAACGGGGCGACTCATTATGCAATATGCCTCGGAGAATTTGATCCCCGTCACGCTGGAGCTCGGCGGCAAGTCGCCGAATATTTTCTTCGCCGACGTCATGGCCGAGGACGACGACTTCCTCGACAAGACGCTCGAGGGCTTCACCATGTTCGCGCTCAATCAGGGGGAAGTCTGCACGTGCCCGAGCCGGGCGCTTGTGCAGAAATCGATCTACGACCGATTCATGGAAAAGGTACTGGCACGCGTCGGCAAGGTCCGGCAGGGGCATCCGCTTGATCCCGCAACCATGATCGGGGCGCAAGCCTCCAACGATCAATTAGAGAAGATTCTGTCCTATATCGACATTGGCCGCAAAGAAGGAGCGACGGTTCTCATCGGCGGCGAGCGGAATACGCTCGATGGCGAATTGAAGGACGGCTATTATGTCAAGCCGACCGTGTTCGAAGGCCACAATCGGATGCGTATCTTCCAGGAAGAAATCTTTGGTCCCGTGGTGTCGGTGACGACATTCGAGACGGAGGAAGAAGCGCTTTCCATCGCCAATGACACGCTCTATGGGCTTGGTGCCGGCCTCTGGACGCGCGACGGAAACCGCGCCTATCGTTGCGGCCGCGCCATTCAAGCGGGACGCGTGTGGACCAATTGCTACCATGCCTATCCAGCCCATGCGGCGTTTGGCGGCTACAAACAGTCGGGCATTGGACGCGAGACGCATAAGATGATGCTGGACCATTATCAGCAGACCAAGAATCTGCTGGTCAGTTACAGCCCGAAAGCCCTGGGCTTCTTCTGAGTGGCATCCGGCGGCGCGGGGGCTGGGCCTCGCGCCGTCCGAATGGGAAGGGAGCGGGTCATGGTCGAACGAGTCATCGCCACGCCGGCCGCTCTCGCGCTTATTGAGCAGTTGCAGCGCCGGCATGGCCCACTGATGTTTCATCAATCCGGCGGCTGTTGCGACGGCTCGTCCCCCATGTGCTATCCGGTAGGTGAGTTCCGGACCGGTGGCAGCGACGTGAGGCTCGGCGCGATCGGCGATGCGCCTTTCTACATGGGCGCCGCGCAATTCGAATATTGGCGGCATACCCAACTCATTATCGATGTTGTTCCGGGGCGCGGAGGCGGCTTTTCCCTCGAGGCCCCCGAAGGGGTGCGGTTCTTGACGCGCAGCCGCGTCTTTAGTGACGCGGAATTGACTTCCCTTAAGGAGGTTGACATCCCGCATCTGTCCTGAGCCCCTAATCGCCAACCATTTCATGTGAAGGGGAAATGGGACAAGGTGCCAGTTTCTGCCGGGGTGGCTTCAGCTTCGTGATTCCCTTCGACGCCAGCGGATTTGGAGGATTGCTTAGCAGAGCGCCGGATCGGGCAGGTTTCGGTCAAGGGCTGAGGCCTGGGGAGCCGCTCCGAGAGCGTCCGTGAGGCCGCCGACAACGCTCAACTGGGCCTGGCACGGCACCGACCTTCAATTCTGGGTAGTGTCTCAGTTTGAAATTCAAACTGAGACACTACCCAATTCTTGCCTCGTAAGCCTATTTCGTGCTTAATATTCTCGTAGACAAACAGAACTAAATTTTCCTGTAAAATTGGAGGAATGCCGGTGAAGGTGTCATTATCTGCGTTTGTGTTGGCGGCCGCTCTCGGACTTGGTTTTGCTTTGCCCAGCTCGGCGCATCAAGAGATAGCTGGCAATTTGAAGATCGGGCATCCTTGGATTCGCGAGGCAGAGGCAGGGGCCCCCAGCACCTACGCCTGCATCATCGAAATCAAGAACGATGGCGATGAGCCTGAGACCTTGCTTGGCGCAACGGTGGACGGAGCCGGTACTGGCGTTTTGTATCAAATCATCGAAAAAGACGGCCATTTTAGTTCAAAACCCGTCGAGAATGGGCTGCTCATCAAGCCGCATGGCAGCATCGAGCTGAGCCCGAGCACTTATCAATTTCGATTCAAGAATATCACCAAAGCCTTGACCGAGGACTCAATGGTCGAGGGTACGCTTGTGTTCGAGAAATTGCACAGCGTGCCGGTCCATTTCATGGTCGAACCGGACGATACGGCGCCCAAGGAAGATGCGGCTCAAGGACAAGACGCCGCCCACGGCGGCCACCCGATGTGAGCAAGGCTGCCTGAGCTAACGCTCGGCCCCCAGCGGCCGGGCGGCAAGGGGCAAATCGGCGCGCCACGCGTCCGGCCAGAGTGGCGTTCTTATCCCGTCCTTCCCGGATCTTTACGCCGGGCATGTTTTATGGGTGGCATATCCCTTGAACCAGCAAGCCGCCGTGCCCGACATCAACCCGGCATTCGTTCAAGCGGAACGTCTTTTTTCCGGTCCGCTTGCCGCTGAATATCATATGCTCGATTTGATATGTCCGGCGGTAGCGGCGATGAGCAAGCGTGTCGCGGGGTTCGTCGGGGGGCTGCCGGCCGATCCGTCGATATCCCCGGCTTCCTTGAGTGTTTTCGAGATCGGCTGTGGTACCGGAAGAACCACGCGCGCGTTGGTCGATGCCCGCTCGGACCTTGTCATCCAGGCCGCCGACAATGAACCAGCAATGCTGAACCAGGCGCGCCAAAATTTGTCAGAACAGATCAGCCAAGGCCGGGTGCGCCTGGTCGAGGCGGATGCGCTGACAGCCCTCCAGGCGCTTCCCGCTGGCAGCCAGGCTCTCGTGGCGTCGGCCTATACGGTGCATAATTTTCTGGAAACCTATCGGGAACAGGTGCTGACCGAAATTTTCCGGGTCCTGCGGCCTTCCGGGATCTTTGTGAACGGGGACCGCTACGCTCTCGACGACACCGCCGCGCACAGGCGTGCAACACAGGACGAATTGCGCGGCTACTTCAAGGTTTTTTTGCCGATCAACCGCTTTGATCTCCTGGAGCAATGGGTTCTTCATTTGTTCAGCGATGAATCCGCCGATCACCTCATGCGCCTTGGCCCGTCGCTGATAAAAATGCGAGAAATCGGCTTTGACCCCATCGAAGTGCCTTTCCGGGATGGCATCAATACGCTGTTGACCGCCAGCAAGCCTGCGGCTTAGGGCATTTTCAAGCGAAACGGCAAAACGATGTGATAGAGACCGAAGCGATACAACGTCTGGAAAAATCATTGCCAAGCGTATAAGCTCTTTCCGCTCCAAACAATTGGCGCGAATCAAACGTGGCAGGCCGAACCGTCCGTGCCCGCTCAATGCAGCGGGCTTTTGCGTGAAAGCGCCGCGGGGCCCGCGCGAAAGAGAGCCAAAACCCGCGAGCGAGGACCTTGCATGAATAAAATTTATTCCGATGCGCGCTCGGCCCTGGCTGATATTGTCAAGGACGGCATGACCCTCATGTCGGGAGGATTTGGGCTTTGCGGCATCCCGCAACTCCTCATCGAGGCCATTTGCGACCTTAACGTCAGGAATTTGACCGTCATCTCGAACAATGCGGGCGTCGACGGCGCGGGTTTGGGCATTCTGCTCGAGACGAAGCAAATCAAAAAGATGATCTCGTCTTATGTCGGCGAGAACAAGCTTTTCGAGCGGCAATATCTTTCCGGTGAACTCGAACTTGAATTTAATCCGCAAGGGACGCTCGCCGAGCGGATCAGGGCCGGCGGCGCCGGCATCCCGGCGTTTTTCACAAAGACCGGCGTCGGAACTCTCGTTGCCGAGGGGAAGGAACTGCGTGAGTTCGACGGCGCAACCTTTGTCATGGAAACCGGGCTTGTCGCCGATGTCTCCATCGT
>DATJLX010000118.1:0-11283 GCA_035509135.1 Methylocella sp. | reverse complement strand
CGGCGACAAGGCCACCTTCACGGTCGGACCGCTCCCGGACCATCCCTTCACCGGCGAGGTGACGGACATCAGCCAATGGCCGCGGACGAACGGGGCCCTCACGACCTATGCGGTGATCATCAGCGCGCCCAACCCCGATCTCTTGCTGCAGCCGGGCATGGCGGCGGCGGTCACGATCATCGTCCACAAGCAAGACGGCGACCGGCACCAACCGGCGGGCGTCGTCCATGCGAGTTAGCTTCAGACCGCAAAAACGAAGCGAGGCTCTAATGATTTGCCGGTATTCCACCCCGCCTGGCGATTTCTAGCCTTGCGCATGGTCCTCTTCGGCGTGCTAACGAGGCGTTGCTCATCTTGAAATGAGGAGTTTGACGCCATGCAAATCCCCCGCAATGCCATGTTGCTGCGAATTTTCACTGGTGAGGATACACGGCACGGCCACCAGCCGCTTTACGAGGCGATCGTCCTGAAAGCCCGGGAACTGCACCTGGCTGGCGCCACTGTGTTGCGCGGGCCGATGAGCTATGGCCATTCGAGCCGCCTCCACACCACGAAAATCCTGCGTCTTTCGGAGGATTTGCCGGTTGTAATCGAGATCGTCGACAGCGAGGAGAAGATCAACGCCTTTCTGCCGGTGCTCGACACCATGATGGCGAGCGGACTTGTCACCCTGGAAAAGGTGCAAGTCCTGCAATATGGATCAACCAGCATGATCCAGGGAAATTAGCCCAGCTGGCATGCCGCGCCTCGGCATAGCGGGAAATGCCGGCTCGGCTGCCAAAGGCCGCTGGTTGTTTTTCTCGAACTTATTGGTTAAGATTACGATTGATGTTTCAGCGGGGGCTGAACATCATTATGTACACTTTACAACAACTTGAAATGAAGACGCGCGGGACGGGAAAACCAGCCTAGCGGGGGAGAAACCTTGAACGGCGCGGTTTGGGGCTCAGACCGTGAACAATTTCAATGAGGCGTGGCCAACGCCCGGCAACCCTGATTGCGAAGGAATTCTCGTCAAGACAGCTGCCGCTGTTGGCTGATGCCGCTCGCGCTCGTCTTTCGAGTCTGTGTGTATTGAGGGCGAGCAGAGGGGGAAGAAATGAGCTTGGAATCCTATCTGGACAGGAACCAAACCATCGCTAAGCCGGGGTTCAGCCGCTGGATGGTGCCGCCGGCGGCCTTGTGCATCCATTTGTGCATTGGCCAAGTATACGCTTTCAGCGTTTTTAACTTGCCAATGACCAAGCTCATCGGCATCACCCAATCGACACCCCAAGACTGGAAACTCACTCAACTGGGTTGGATCTTCAGTATTGCCATCTTTATGCTCGGCACTTCGGCGGCGGTGATGGGCCGGTGGGTGGAGGAAGGCGGCCCCCGGCGCGCCATGTTTGCCGCCGCGCTTTGTTTTGGCGGCGGATTCGTGATCGCCGGGATTGGCGTATCCTTGCACACGCTTTGGGTTGTCTATCTGGGCTACGGCGTGCTGGGTGGCATCGGTCTCGGGCTCGGCTACATCTCACCGGTTTCCACCCTGATCAAATGGTTTCCGGATCGGCCAGGGATGGCCACCGGCATGGCCATCATGGGGTTTGGGGGCGGCGCCATGATCGCCTCGCCGCTCTCGGTGTGGCTGATGCGGGATTTCTCCAACGCCAAGCACGTGGGCGTCGCGGAAGCTTTTATCCTGCTGGGCTTCATCTATACGCTTTTCATGCTTGTAGGATCGGCGATCGTGCGAATGCCCGCCCCTGGCTGGAAACCTGAAGGCTATGTCCCGCCGGCGCAGCCAAAGAAACTCGTCACGAGCCAGCACGTGCATGTCTATCAGGCGCTCCGGACACCGCAGTTTTGGCTGATCTGGTGGGTGCTTTGCCTGAACGTGACGGCTGGCATCGGGGTGCTCGGGCAGGCATCCGCGATGAGCCAGGAGATGTTCCCAGGCCGGGTGACGCCCATGGCCGCGGCCGGCTTCGTTGGCCTGATGAGCCTATTCAACATGGGCGGGCGGTTCTTCTGGGCCTCGATCTCCGACCTCATCGGGCGCAAGAGCACCTATATGGTGTTCTTCACGCTGGGACCTGTGCTCTATGCCACGGTGCCGCATGCTGGCCAAATCGGCAGCCTAGCGCTGTTTATCCTGTGCTTCCTGGTCATCATCAGCATGTATGGCGGCGGCTTCGCCACGGTGCCCGCCTATCTCAAAGACATGTTTGGCACGCGCTATGTCGGTGCCATCCATGGCATGCTGATCACCGCCTGGTCGGCGGCCGGCGTGCTCGGGCCGGTGCTCGTGAACTACATCCGCCAGTATCAGATCGATCATGGCGTGCCCAAGGCGCAGGCCTATAATATTACAATGTATGTCATGGCCGCCCTGCTGGTGGTGGGGTTTTTCTGCAACCTGAGGGTTAAGGCCGTCGACGAACGGCACCACATGAAACATGACGATGCCGAATCATCGGTCGGCGTGGCATGAAGGGACGGTGATGGTCACCCAACGAAGACAAGGAGGTACGACAGTGTTGCGGCTAGCTCTGGTCTGGGTCTTTGTGGGAATCCCCTTGGCTTGGGGGGTGATCGAAACCATGCGGAATGCTTTGACTTTGTTCCGATAAGGGCGTGCCCCTCCCGCATCTGTTCCGCTCGGACTGGATCGACGCGGAACCTCGCGGTGCCCACGGCCTTGCTCGCAGCGGGCCTTCTCGGGCCGCACGGATTTGCCCTGGCACGCTATTGTTCCTTGTTTGGCTCTGCGGGGGTGGCGAGGTCAGCGCTGGAACTCGTCCTTTGCATGTCGAGCAGCGCCAAGTCCTTTTTTCTCGCGTGAATTTCCCGTTCGAGATGGAGCCGGATCGCGCGGCTATGTCCGCCAGCCGTGCTGCGCGTCGCCGATAGTGCCTTTTCGGCGCTTTCTAGGCGTGCCTTAATTTCCTGACGGCGCTCTTCGTGTTCATGCGACATGCGGAATCCCCCCGGCTTTCCTCCCGGGACGCACGCGTACCCCGACGCAAGTTCACCGAGTTTTGTCATGAAACACCAAGCTTGAGGCGCCAGTGCGGCGAAACTGTTCAAGATGAACCCGCAACCCCCAATGAACCGGGGGGTTCCATCAAGGCCGTGACATAAGTTCGACCGCGAAACCGTAAATCCGCAACCGTTCGGGCTCCGGCATCGCGGCGAGGGTTTCGAGATAGATCTCACCAGCCTGGCACATTTTAGCTTCGGCGACGGGCGGGTTGCTGATCTTGCCATCGAGCAGCGCTTCAATCTCCGGGGTGTCTAGCCCCTTGGCGCGCAACGCTTTTTCGAGCGCGTCGAAATCCGTATCGGCCGGCGCCAGCCGTTCGACTTGCTGCACCTCGCCATCGTGGATAGCGTCGAGATCGGCGATCCCCATGGCCGCCACAAGGCCGCGGTTTTGCGCCGAAAATTCGGAAAGGCCAGCGCTGCCCCCGCCATTGAGGTAAGCAACGCAGAGATGCGGATCCTTGGCCGCGAGCGCGCCCACCATCGATACCTGCAATTCGAAAATATGTTCGAGTGCCAAATTGCCCGCTTTGGCCGCGAGACCACCGTGTGACAGATGCAAGGAACGAACAGCATCGCTGATCAGGAAATCGACGCTCCCCATGTTGCCGCCGAGGGCAAGACGCCTGGAAAATCCAGCCAGGAACGATTCGTAACCCAAAGGAAAGAGGCTTTTCAGGCGCTCAAAAAACACCGCATATTCGGGCGCTGTCTTGAGCTCTTCCTCAAGAATGTGCTGCGCGGCGGCGATTTGAAAGGGCGACAGACCGGGCTCACCATCGCGGGTGGATGCCGTTGCCGTCAAGGGCGAGGCGAGTCTCGCCGGGCGGATGGCCTTTTGCAAAAGCGCCGCCCCCGCGACGATCCCGGCAAGGGCGGCAAGGCCCAAAAGCACGAGCCGCAAAAGATTCACGCGCGGATCTCCCCTGCCAAGTCTCTTAAGCGCAATACCGAGATTGCCCAAAATGGCGGGAACCGGCAAGCCCACCCTAAAGCGCGATTCAAGAGCGGCGCGGAGCCCTCCTGCCCCGCCTGAACGGCCTTGATCGCGGATCTGGCAATCGCGGGGATGGGCCCTCTGCGGGGACTTGACGAATAGCCAGTCATCCCG
This sequence comes from Methylocella sp., assembly GCA_035509135.1. Classification (GTDB taxonomy): domain Bacteria; phylum Pseudomonadota; class Alphaproteobacteria; order Rhizobiales; family Beijerinckiaceae; genus Methylocapsa. The sequence continues at coordinate 7,142 of DATJLX010000118.1, read as the reverse complement.
CCAGTTTGCGGCGCACCAAAGGCTGACGGGATGCAAAATGACCGAGACCACGCCACCAGACCGCCTGCATCTGAAGAACCGGACGAAATTGGCCCATGCCGGGCGTCGCCCGAGTGAGCAGCAGGGCTTCGTCAACACACCGGTCTATCGCGGTTCAACCGTGCTGTTTCCAACCCTGGCGGATTTTACGGCCCGCAACGCGAGGTTCACCTACGCAACCAAGGGAACCCCGACAACGGCGGCGCTGGAAAACGCGTGGACGGAACTGGCTGGCGCCGCTGGAACGGTTCTTGCCCCCTCGGGTCTTGCCGCGATTACGCTCGCTTTGTTCACCGCCGTCAAAGCCGGCGATCATATTCTCGTGACGGACGCGGTCTATCTCCCCTCACGTATCTTTTGCGACACGGTTTTGCGCCGCATGGGTGTCGAGACCAGCTATTACGATCCGGCGCTCGGGGCCTCGATCGAATCCTTGATCCGGCCGAACACAAGCGTCATCTTCATCGAGACGCCCGGCTCGCAGAGCTTTGAGGTCCAGGACGTACCAGCGATCGCTGCGCTGGCGCGAGCCAAGGGCATCTGCACGATCCTCGACAACACCTGGGCAACGCCCCTGTTCTTTCCGCCGCATGCGCGTGGCGCCGACATGGCGGTCGAAGCCGGAACCAAATATCTTGGCGGCCATTCCGATCTCTTGATCGGGCTGGTCTCCGCCACTCCGGAATGGTTTCCAAGGCTCCGAGCGACTTTCGACGCTTTTGCGATGTGTGCCGGGCCGGAGGATGTGTTTTTGAGCTTGCGGGGGCTGCGCACCCTCGACCTCAGGCTGCGAGAGGCCGAGCGGCAGGCGCTTCAGCTTGCCGGCTGGCTCGCCGCCCGCAAGGAAATCATCCAAGTCCTGCATCCGGCGCTCCCCTCATGTCCCGGACACGAATTTTGGAAACGCGATTTCCTCGGCTCGTCGGGGCTTTTCTCGGTGCTTCTCTCACCCTGCTCGCCGGCCGCGCTCGCCGCGATGCTCGATGGTCTGAAGCTGTTTGGCATGGGCTATTCCTGGGGTGGCTTCGAAAGCCTCGTCATTCCCTTCGACTGCCGGGCTTATCGCAGCGTGACGGCGTGGAATCCGCCGGGTCCTGCCTTGCGCTTTTCCATCGGCCTTGAAGACATCGAGGATTTGAAAGCGGATCTTGATGCGGGATTTGAGAGGCTGCGAGCCATTGCTTGAAACCCGATTGGCGCCGAGCATTCTCGCTGTCAGATTAAGGGACCTAACCGTTTCACAACGGGTCCGAGCCCAAGACCTGGAGCTTTTAGACAGTCGAACGGCACGCCTTCCCTGGAAGCTGCAGCTTTGACTGAGTTTGACTCTGATTCATTTAGGCATTCCCATGACTATGAATATGATTAATTTTTAGCCATTTGATGAATAATTCAGCAAAAGCTCTGGTTGTGAAGATTCAGCGAGGGCCGTGATCAATCATGCCAACAGAAGAGGACGCGCGCGAAAACAGGGTCTGGCGAGGGGCCTCCCGCTTGATCCCAAAAAGCAACGGATTATTTGAATCGGAGCGTCGGAGAAAACGATCAGAAAGAGCATCCAAAGGATTCGTTGGGCAAGAACCAGATCGGATCAAGGCTTCGGATGACAGACGTCTAACGGCAAGGGCCGCCAGTTCAACCCGTGATTTTTACAATTAAATCCTACGGTGTTAAAGGGAAGGAAGTTTGTGGGGCGCGTCAATTCGTTGACAAGATTCGAGCCCGGGCTCGCGGAGAGCTGCAGGGCGAAGCTGAGGACAGGAACATGAGCATGAACCATGCTTATCGCCACCCGGATGAAATGCCAGCGGTCTTTCCGATTTTTCCGCTCACAGGTGCCCTGTTGCTCCCGCGCGGCGAGTTGCCTCTCAATATCTTCGAGCCGCGCTACCTTGCCATGCTAGACGACGCCCTCAAAAACCACCGGATCCTTGGGATGATCCAACCAGACCCCGAGGCCGGAAAGGAAACCGGCGCGCCGGCCCTGTTTTCGGTCGGTTGCGCGGGACGGATTACCCAATTCTCCGAAACCGGCGATGGACGCTATCTGATCACCTTGACCGGCATTGCCCGATTCAGGATCGTCGAGGAACTCGCCAGCGCGACGCCCTATCGGCAATGCCGCGCAGATTTCAGGCCGTTTTCCGTCGATTTCAGCCCCCGAGTGGGCGAGGATCTGGTCGATCGCGACGGTGTTCTGCGTACCTTGCGCGATTTCGCCGAGACCAATCATCTCCAGGTCGACTGGAATAGCATTCACAATGCGCCGAACGAAGCGCTCGTCAACGCGCTCTCCATGATGAGTCCATGCAGTCCCAAGGAAAAGCAGGCGCTGCTCGAGGCACGCGACCTGAAAGGCCGGGCGGATGTGCTTGTCGCGATCACCGAAATCGAACTTGCACGCGGCAAAAACACCTCGACACCCATCCACTAAACGCGTACGGGAAGGCTGGTCCCGCAGGCGTTGGCTTGGGAACCGCAAAGGCTGGAGAAGAAAGAGATGGTGGATAAGAATAAGGAATTGAGCGCGAGGCACCCCCCGGAACCGTCGCGGATCGACCCGCGGCTTCTTGAAATCCTGGTGTGTCCGCGCACCAAGACAACACTTGAATACGATGCGCAAAATCAGGAACTCATTTCCCGCGCGGCCAAACTGGCCTATCCGATCCGCGATGGCATTCCGATCATGTTGCCCGAGGAAGCGCGTCCTCTCGAATAAGGCCCCACCCTGCTCTTGCATGCCTCTTGCGCAAACCTCCCCAGCCGTGCCTGTTCGAACGCCTCAATCCGGCTAATGGTGAATGGCGTTTGATTTTCCGTGTTCGGCTGGATGAGGAGGATATATCAATCTGACGGCGACCAATGTGCCGCCTGTCGATCTCGACAATCTCAAGCTTGCGCAGTTTGGGCGGGGCGGCGGCATGCATGGCCTGCCCGGTGACTTTACGCCCCCATCGCGATTGGTGCGGGTTGTTGCCTTTTCGCAAGCAGCAGAACCGTCGAAAACCGCGCCTGAGGCTGTGCTCCAGGCGTTTCATATCCTCAACGCCTTCGATATTCCTAGGGGCGCCGTGCGCAATGACCATGCCGGCGCCTTGGAAGTCGATTACACGCTTTGGACGAGCGTCGCCGATCTCAAGAATCTGAAATGGTACTTCAGAACCTATGATGATCAATCGATTCGGGTCGTCGATTTGGCCGCCGCAATCGCGGCTGCGAAGGGCAAAATGAAATTCATCACAATGGATTCGAAGCAGCCCGTGCGGGACATCTCGGCTGGGATAAAATAGAAAGTGTTCGGCTGGTCCGTTTGGCAAGGCAGCAACGAAGATCACCGGCCGGTGCCAGCGCAAGGCTCGCGGGCTGAAATGCGGCGCCGAGCCTTGCAATCATTCAGCTTGAGGGTTGACGGAATCGCTGGCACGCCTCACGAGAGAGTTCGGAAGGGAAGTCCAGCGCGCCATGTCGCAAGCCGTTACCCAGCTTTTGACGATCCTCGATCTCGAGCGGATCGAGGAGAATATCTTTCGCGGATGCAGCCCGCAGGTTGGCTGGCAGCGGGTGTTTGGTGGCCTTGTGGTCGCGCAAGCGCTCGTCGCCTCGGCCCGCACCGTCGACGGCCGGGCGCCGCATTCGTTGCACGGCTATTTCCTTTTGCCTGGTGATCCGTCGGTACCGATCATTTATGAAGTCGACCGGATCCGGGATGGGAAGAGCTTCACTACCCGGCGCTGCAATGCGATCCAGCACGGGCGCGCTATTTTCTCTCTCTCGGCCTCGTTCCATATTGCGGAGCCTGGACTCGAACATGCCGTTTCAATGCCCAAGGTTCCCTTGCCCGAAAGCCTGCCGAGCGAAACGGAAATCCTGCAGCGCTTTGGCGCCTCCATGCCGGAGGCCATTCGCCGCTGGTTCGCCCGCGAGCGGCCGATTGAGATCCGTCCGGTCGACCTCGCCCGTTACGTCAGGCACGACGTCGGCGCCCCCGAGCAATATGTGTGGTTGCGGGCGACGGGGCCGCTTCCCAGCGATCCCGCCATCCATCGTGCCGTGCTCGCGTATCTTTCCGATATGACCCTCATCGACGCCGCGCTCGGCGCTCATGGCCTTTCCGCTTTCGACACCGGCCTACAGGTTGCCAGCCTCGATCATGCCTTATGGTTTCACCGGCTCTTCCATGCCGATGATTGGCTTCTCTATGCGCAAGACAGCCCAAACTCATGCGGGGCGCGGGGATTTGCCCGAGGCCTCCTCTTCTCCCATGACGGCCGCCTTGTCGCCTCTGTCGCCCAGGAAGGGTTGATGCGCCCAAATCCCGCCTCCCCGGGCGTTGTGTTGTGAGCGCACAAGCGGAGCCTCGGCAGACCGGCCCGGGCTATTGGTTCTCGCCTGCCCATTCCTCAAAAGGAGATTGCTACGCAAGTCTTTTTTCTGATGTCAGTCCAAACATTGTCAGCCCAAAATTTGTGACGGGTTAGTCACAATTCCGTGATAATCTGGCAAAGTTAGCGGTCAGGTACGGTCTCATTGAGGATTAGCCCACATGGTCATGACTCGCCGGTTCGTAATCACAATTGCTCCTTATGAGACCACCCATGGTCTACATCTCTTTGTTTTATGGCGTGGTCTATCCAAGACGCCGGCAACAAATTAACAACATGGACGCGACTGTTCGAAAACTTATGCGCCGCCTTATCCTGGCCCCATCCAGTTGATTTCCTAGCGCAGCAGCGAAAAGCAAGCTGGTATCTGGCCCGTGGCTTGCTATCAGCGACTCAAGCATGGCCGTGATATCCCGCGCCCGGCCTTGCGCCTATAGGCAAGTCCCCTCGAAGTTTCAGCAGTTCCCAAGGTAGAGGCAAGCAGGAAAAGCACCATGAAAATAGTCACTGCGATAATTAAGCCGTTTAAGCTGGACGAGGTCCGCGACGCGCTGACTGCGCTTGGCGCGCACGGCATGACCGTGACCGAAGTCAAGGGTTACGGCCGCCAGAAGGGCCACACGGAAATCTACCGTGGGGCGGAATACGCGGTCAGCTTTCTGCCGAAATTGAAGGTCGAGGTCGCGGTGTCGAGCGAGCTCGTCAGCCAAACAATCGATGCCATCACCGCGGCGGCCCGGACCGGCGAGATAGGTGACGGAAAAATTTTCGTCACCACACTCGATCAAGCAGTCCGGATTCGCACCGGAGAACGCGATCAAGAAGCCATCTAGGCCCCCTCCCTTTTGATGTTTCGCAGGAGTTGGATATGAAAGTTCGTTACCTCCCCTGGATCGCTCCCCGAGCGATCGGTTTAGGGCTTTTGCTCTCCGCAGGAGCGGCCACGGTTGCCTTCGCGGATACCGCGGGACCCGTGGTCAACAAAGGCGATAACGCCTGGATGCTGACCTCGTCGGCGCTTGTCTTGATGATGTCGATTCCCGGTCTCGCGCTTTTCTATGGCGGCATGGTGCGCACGAAAAACATGGCGTCCATGCTGTCACAGGTCTTCGCGATCGTCGCGATGGTTGGGATCGTTTGGTGCATCTACGGCTATTCACTCGCCTTTACGGAAGGCAGCCATGAATTGGTTCCCTTCGCCAGCGGCGACCATCCCTGGCTTGGCTTTCTCGAAGGCTATCAATGGAACAATCTCGTCGGCGGATTTGACCGCGCTTTTCTCAAAGGAATAGACCCGACGACGAACGTTCCAACCTTCTCCAACGGCGTCGTCATTCCTGAATACACCTATATGGTGTTTCAGATGACCTTCGCCATGATTACTCCCGCCTTGATCGTCGGCTCCCTCGCCGAACGCATGAAGTTCTCGGCGGTCTTTGTGTTTATCCTGCTTTGGGTGACTTTCATTTATTTTCCCATCGCGCATGGCGTTTGGTACTGGGCGGGTCCCGACGCCATCGGCGATGCGGCCAGGGCCCTGGCCGATGCTCCCGACGAGGCCGCCAAGGCCGCCGCGCAAGCCAATCTCGACGCAGTCCTCAACAATGCTGGTTTCTTCAACAAATTGGGCGCCCTTGATTTCGCCGGCGGCACCGTGGTCCATATCAACGCGGGCATCGCCGGTTTTGTTGGTTGCTTGATCCTCGGCAAGCGGATCGGCTATCCGGGTGATATCGAGCCGCCACATTCCGTGACCATGACCATGATCGGCGCCTCGCTTCTCTGGGTTGGGTGGTTCGGCTTCAATGCCGGTTCGAACCTCGAGGCAACCGGAATGGCTTCCCTCGCTTTCGTGAACACCATGGTGGCGACGGCAGGTGCGGCACTCGGCTGGATGTTCACGGAATGGGCATTAAAGGGCAAGCCTTCGCTGCTCGGCATGGTCTCGGGCGCGGTCGCGGGCCTCGTCGCGGTGACACCGGCTTCGGGCTTTGCCGGGCCGATGGGATCGATTGTTCTCGGTCTCGTGGCCGGTTCGGTCTGCTTCCTCATGTGCGCCTATGTGAAGTCGTTCTTTGGCTATGACGATGCTCTCGACGTGTTCGGCGTGCATTGCATCGGCGGCATCATCGGGGCGATCGGCACTGGTATTCTGGTCGCGCCCTATCTTGGCGGCACCGGCATCACTGACTATACAATCACCCCTGGCCAGGGCGTGGCCGGCGCCTATGACATGAAGGCACAGGTGTGGATCCAGACAAAGAACGTGCTTTTCACTCTGTTCTGGTCCGGGATCGGCTCGGCGATCCTTTACAAATTCGTTGATCTCATCATCGGCCTCAGGCCAACGAAGCAGGTCGAACTCGAAGGTCTCGACATCAACGATCACGGCGAGCGGGCATACAACCCCTGATACCGTGTTCCGCTCGCCCGGCTTGGGGCCGGGCCGGGCAGGCATTCAACAAAGCCTTGAATGAAGGACGAGAATGCGAAACACGAAAGGATGGGCCGCTCTTTAGTGGCGGCCCATGGTGTTCTAGTCCGACCGATGCGCCGTCCCAGGCTTTGACATAAAGCCCAGACAGACGGAATGTTTGGGCGCGGCGCGCGGTCTCTTTATTTTGCCATTCTCGCGCAGCTTGCTTGCGTCCTAGGAACGCTTGAGGTGACGCATGGCGCCGCATGACGTGGAAAAAGCATTTGCTGCGCTGGAAGCGCACA
>DATJLX010000117.1:0-11284 GCA_035509135.1 Methylocella sp. | reverse complement strand
GAAAGATGGTTTTATTTTAGCAGGGGGCCCGTTTATGATCAAGTTCTGCCCGTTATTGTATCCAATTTGAAACATCCAGCCTTCATGAACAATGAGACTCTGCATCGAGAATGTATTCTTGAGATTGAGCACGATGAGACGGGCTCGATGTTTGTCATTGCGATTGATGAAATGGAGGGCTCTTATGTGCGAGTTCCCTCCAGGGTACGTTTGTGCCTTCCGAATCAAGTCTGTACTACCGGTAGGAAGAAGCTTTTCCAATTTTGCCAATTCGGATTCGTAGTCCTTGATATTGCTGCAAAAAGGGAACGAAACTCCAGTATCAGTCCCTCTATGCAACATGGAGACGGCAGCGAGGACGTTATCCAGGGGCTCCCGCAGATTTTTCATGATGTTACCGCATGTGACCGAAATCATAGGCGGGATAACTCCTCGAAAGTGGAAGCTCCAGATTTCCTCCGTGCCATTCGAATTTATGCGGGATCTAACTTTATAGGGATTCCTTTGGAAGAACTTTCCGATTTCGGTATTGAGTTTCTCGATTTCGGCTTTGGCCCATTCGATCTTGGCGATAACGGCGAGGATCGGTTCCGCGTTCATGATATGACCTCGGTTATGGCAAAGCTGAGAGACGCAGACGAGTTGCAGATAAAATTACGATAGGTGATGTTTTTCACGACGAGGAAATATCGAATCTGAAAATTTGATGGCTTGTCCCCATGGGCATTTCAAGTTCGCAATTCAACTGCCGGAAGACCTTCGATCCGCAGATCGGCTGAAACTCGATTTCCTGGACGGATCTTTCGTCCTTGTCGACCCTTGATTGGCAAACCCGGTTTCTCTCCTGGCCGCATTCCCGACATGTTTGGCGGTCAGAAGTGGAGCGCCCAGACAAAATGCACGAAGTCCGGCTTTTTTATTGTCCGGCAAACTTCGCTGCAGTCATAGGAAGTGCCATTTTCCCGAAGTGGGCTGCATTTGAACCCAAGCGCGTTGTCACGAGAAAAGAAGGCTAGGCAGTCTCGCGGGCGTCTGTCCGGCGGGCGGCTCAATCTTGGCTCCCTGCTCTGCGCCATGCTGGCGGGCGGCGCCATGATGCTCGCCGCGGGCTGCGCCTCGATCGGCTTGCCGGGGCCGGAGGATATGGCCGTTCAGCCCCGCTTCATCGCGATGTTCGTGGTCTCGACCCGCAGGAGTGAACATGGCACGTCGAGCGAAATCATCGAGGAGCGGGCGCGGTACTCCTTGCAGAGGGTCAGCGTGCCGCCCGGTCATGAGCCGGGCAATGTGGAGCGGCCGGCCTTTGGCTCGGAAGATCCGCAAAAACACTTCGTCGTGATAAGTCAGCGCGGACTTGACGAGACCGCTTTCTACACGGAGCTTGCCAGCCATATTTCGGGGCGGATCGGCTCGGACCGTGATATTCTGCTTTACGTCCATGGCTTCAATGTGAGCTATGACCAGGCCCGCTACCGGCTTGCCCAGATCGCCGACGACGCGCGTTTCGGCGGCGTCAAGGTGCTCTATACCTGGCCAGCCACCGGCAGCCTCCTCGACTATGGCGCGGCCAAGGAAAATGCGACCGCCGCCCGGGATGCCTTGACCAAACTCATTCTTCGGCTTTCCGAGGTGCCGGACGTCGGCCGCGTGCATATTCTTGCGCATTCGATGGGCGCCTGGCTCGCCATGGAGGCGTTGCGGGAAAATGCGATTTCCGGCAGCCCCGACCTCAATGGCAAGCTTGGCGATGTCATGCTCGCCGCGCCCGACATTGACTTGAATGTTTTCCGCCAGCAATTGGCGCATCTCGATCCCTCCCATGTGTCCGTCCTCGTTTCCGCCAACGACAGGGCGCTGTCGATTTCGCGCACGCTCGCGGGCGACCGGCCGCGTCTCGGCGGGCTTAACCCCAACAATCCCGCCGATCGCGCGGCACTCGATGAGCTTGGCGTCAAGGCCTATGATCTTTCGAAGGAATCGACTGGCCTCATCGGGCATGGCACCTATGCCGACGCGCCGCAGGCCGTGCGCACGATCGGCTCGCAGCTCACCGAGCAAAGGCCGCAGGACGCCAATGTCCAGGCGGTGCTCGGCGACAGGCCCGTCGACTCGAAAATCATTGAGACACCCTTGACGCCCCCCTTGCCGCCCCCAACTGGACCACCGGCTCCGCCCCCAGCCGGACCACCGGCTCCGCCCCCAGCCGGACCATCGAGTTCGCCCGCCAGCGCGGCGAATCCGGACACTCCACCACCGCGGTAGCGGGGCTGGCATGATTTCCGGCCGCTCTTCATTTTAAGTGAGGTATGGGATTTGCTTGGCTAGGGCCAAGCCATTTCCATTCGGGATTGGAGGATCGACAGGAACTTTTTGTTGGGCCGCTCGTTAAACACCGAGTGACTCTGCGAGCGGGCGGATGCCTTGCTGTGAGCAAGACCAATTTACCCAATCAAAGTCTGAGATTCAAAGTCTGAGATTGCGGCCAAGCAAGCGTTGCAGCTGCACTCATTTTACTAACACTAATTTGCTCAAAAGCAGTGTCTCGTTGCGTATCGAAAAAAGGCGAATGCTTAAGAATTGTTCCATTTTAAAATAAATATTCTAATAATTACACGGCGCAGAGGAATTGCATGTTATTTTTCATCCTGCATTGACAGGCTTGTCGTGCAGGGGATGCGATATTTGTTTCGCGCTCTATACTGCCGTGTCATCGATTATAAAAATGAGACTTCGCGGTCATTCACGATTAAGTGTGTGGTTTCACACCGAATTGTGCTGCTTCAAAAGACTGCAAAAGATAGATTTGAAGAAATACTGCATAGCAACATGAGATATTCCGGTTGACGTCATCACAGTGTTAGATTTATTGTTTAGTGTGGTATTTTTCAAAGACTGCGACGCTTGTGATTAACTTTTTCGGAAAGGGAATACGCTTATCCGTCTCCATCGCCGTAAGGCCCGCTAAGCGAGGGATGTCATGTGTTTGATCGCTGAAATCATCCATACCTGTTCACACGAAAAGGTCGCGCAGGCCGCCGTGGCGTCAGTGGGGTCTGATTTCGCGAACAAAGTCGGTGCCACCGCCGATAGCTATGGATTGTCGATCGGCGCTTTCACGGCGCGAGCGGTGCGTGACTTCGAAAAACGTGTGGGCGATCAGGAAAAACAAGCACTCCGAGCCCTGATGGATCGCACGGACCAGCCCATCCTGACCGGGTTGCGGCATATTCTCCAGCCCATGATCGAACTGGACAACGACGCCCCGCAAGGCTTGGCCTCCGCAGGTTCGGCAGACAGCCGCCGTGCGGATCAAAAGCGGTCGTCCTCGAAGGCCTCGCGAAAAAGCCCTAAGACGGCCGGTTCCTCAACCAATTGACGGGCAACGAGAACACGCGCGGCCCGGTTTATCTCGTATCTGCCGGTGGGGGCCTTGTGCCGGTTGCGTGGGGGGGAGCGGAGAGATAGCTACCGCTCACGGGCCGCGCAGAAAGCTGCGCCGACTTCAGGTCGCGGCCCGGCGCGCCCAAGGTCTCGTCCCCAGTGGTGTTTCTTTAGACCCAAGCCCCGGCTGGTAGAAAACGCCGAGGCGGGGCCTTTGGCCAGATTCAAGCAGCCGGATGGTCGCGGGATCCGTGATATTGAAACTATCGAAGCCACAGCGTGCAAGAAATATCAGCTGATCGAACAATATTTCACCACTGGCCCGCAATTCCCCCGCGAAGCCATAAGCGTTGCGCAGCTGATGGGCGAGCGAGTAGCCGCGCCCATCGGTAAATTTGGGAAACGCAACGGCGAGGAGCGCGAAGCGTGAGAGATCCGGCGCGAGAGATCGCAAGTCCAGCCCGGGCTCAATGAAAAGGCCAAGCGGTCCATTGCTTTGGGGCCGCTCGCGGAGCGCCTGCCATTGCGGCAGCGTCAGAATGACCTTGCCGCCTGGCGGGAGCTCTTCGTCCGGCGCCAAGCTCCGCCAGTCATCCGGCACAAAACCCTCGTCTTTGAAGATGGGCATTTCAATTGTCCGCGACAGCGTCGAGAGGTTTTGTATGAAGCCCGCACTCGATTTTCCCGCGCCCGCGCCAGCGCCCCGCTCGAGCGTCTTCCCCTGGCTTAACCGGCGATGTGCAAGGGATGCACCCAATTGAAAGATAGTTTTGCGCAACAAGCGGATGGCGCGGCAGCGCATGCGTGTCGAGATAGCCGGAAATTTGGCTCGCCGTCCAAGGCGCGAGGGGATTGACTTTGATGCGGCCGCCCTCGGCCTCAAACAAAGCCAAGGCTTCGCGCGTTCGCGCCTGAAACCGTTTGCGACCGGTGATCCAGGCGTCATAGGAATCGAGCGCTCCCGCCAGCGGCAAGACCTTGCGGATTTCGCAACAGCGATCGGGATTGCTCGCCCACAGGAAATTTTCTGGGTCTTCCGCCGCAAGCAACGTGGGTTCCGGGTCGATCACAATCACGTTTTCAAGACCAAGATGAGCGACGAGCCTCTCCCGGTAGGCGAGGGTTTCCTCGAACAAGACATGCGTGTCGATGAACAAAACCGGCGTGGCCTTGTCGATTTGCGCGGTCATGTGCAGGAGCACGGCGGAATCGGCGCCAAAGCTCGTAACGAGCGCGATCCGGCCCGGGAAAAGCTCCTCGATGACAGCACGCAGCAATGCCGGCGTATCCAATGGCGCCAACTCCGCATCGAGCCGCGCGGCTTTTTCCGCGGCGCCAAGAACTGCCGCCTCAGCCATGGCCATAAAGCGCCTCCTTGAACGGCCCCATGCCGATCCGCCGGTAGGCGGCGAGAAAATCCTCCGCCGGGCTCGTGCGGAATTTCAGATAGGTCTCGACGACAGTCTCGATGGCATCGACAATCTCGTCGGAGGAAAAGCCGCGCCCGGTGAGCGCGCCGACACTGCAGGTCTCGTCGGCGGAGCCGCCAAGCGTGATCTGATAGGCCTCGGCGCCGGATTTCTCAAGGCCGAGAATGCCAATATGGCCGACATGGTGGTGGCCGCAGGCATTGATGCAACCGGAAATATTGATCTTGAGATTGCCAATGTCTGCCGCCCGCGCCCCATCGCCGAACCGCTCCGAAATCCTCTGCGCGACGGGAATGGAGCGAGCCGTCGCGAGCGCGCAATAGTCGAGGCCGGGGCAGGAAATAATATCGGTGACAAGGCCCGTATTAGCGGTGGCAAGACCATGGCTCGCAAGCCTGTCGAACAGCGCCGGCACATCATCGAGCGCGACATGCGGAAGAACAAGATTCTGCTCATGCGCGACGCGGATCTCGGCTGCCGAAAATTCCTCGGCGAGATCGGCGATCAGATCCATTTCGTCGGCACTGGCATCGCCTGGAATGCCGCCGATGGGTTTCAACGAGAGGGTGACGATTCCATAGCCTGGCGTCTTATGCGCCGCCACATTATAAGCGGTGAAGCGGGCGAACGCCGGGTCGGTTGCTTTTCGCCGCTCGAACACGACAGAAGCGTCCCCCCGCGCGGCCAAGGCAGGCGGCGCGAAATAGGCGCTTATGCGGTCAATCTCCGCTTGCGGCAATGTCAGCGCCTCGTCGCGGTGGTTGGCAAATTCGGCCTCGACCTCGGCGCGGAGGGCGTCGGCGCCTTTTTCATGCACCAGGATTTTGATGCGCGCTTTAAATTTGTTGTCGCGACGGCCTTCGAGATTGTAGATGCGGAGAATGGCATTGGTGTAGGCGAGAAGGTCGGCTTTCGGCAAGAAGTCGCGTATCTGATGCGCAACCAAGGGAGTGCGGCCGAGGCCGCCGCCGACATAGACGGCAAAGCCCACCTCGCCCTCGGGGTTCTTGACGATCTGATAGCCGATGTCGTGCACTTTGATCGCGGCGCGATCCTTGGCGGCGCCATTGACCGCTATCTTGAACTTACGCGGCAGAAACGAATATTCGGGATGCAGTGACGACCATTGCCGGAGAATTTCGGCATAGGGGCGCGGATCCTCGATTTCATCAGCGGCGGCGCCGGCAAATTGATCGGCGGTGACATTACGGATGCAATTACCCGAGGTCTGGATCGCGTGCATTTCGACTTCCGCGAGTTCGTCGAGAATGTCCGGGCAATCCTTGAGGGCCGGCCAATTGAACTGAATGTTCTGGCGCGTCGTGAAATGGCCGTAGCCCTTGTCGTAGCGCCGCGCGATGAAGGCGAGTTTGCGCATTTGCCGCGACGATAAGGTGCCATAGGGAATGGCGATGCGCAGCATATAGGCGTGCAACTGCAGATAGACGCCATTCATCAGGCGCAGCGGCTTGAACTTTTCCTCGTCCAATTCGCCCGAAAGACGGCGGGCGACCTGGTCGCGGAATTGCGCGACGCGCGACGCGACGAAGATTTTGTCAAATTCATCGTAACGGTACATGAAAGTCCCACCCCGGCCGGGCCTTCTGCCCTTGCGTGTTCGAGCGGTGCTGGCCGGAACACCTGCCCTTTTTCTTATGGCTTGATCGCCCGATAGCGCTGGCCGCGCGGATCAGCCCACGCTCTCGCGCGCGGTTTCCAGTGGCTGATCGCGCGATGCCGCGCGCATTTCTTGCTGGGTCAAATTCTTGTTCAAATTGTCCGGCGGCGGTTCCGTCTCATAGGCAAAGGCCTGGGCCGGGGGCAAAAAGTCGATCGTCGGTCCCAGCGCACGAATGGACTCGCGCAAAGTCACCGGCCGCGGTCCGCCCGGCTCATCTCTCACCTCGACCACGCCAGGATCGACCACGAGGTTGCGCTTTGCGTCCTCCTGGGCCATGCGAAGCGCTGCCTCCGCCTCTTCCTTGCTGGCAAAGACCGCAGCCTTACCGAGCGAACCGGCCCAGGTACCGTCGCGGCTCACATAGACCACAGCCCCGTCGGCGAGACGATTTGCGGAAATAACCTGAGACATGATCGGGAACTCACGGACCTGCAATTTCGATCCGAATATAAGCCAATCAACACCGTTTGGCGAGTGTTTATCTTAATATACAGTATTATTATGTAAAATAGGCCCGACGAAATCGGCTTCCGATTTGTGAGCCATTGACACTTTAACGAGCAACAGTCGACGAACCGCGCAAGCTTTGGTCATGAAGCTCATGTTCTACGCTCCGACACAGACTGCTGTCTGGCTCTGCCTCCAGTTCACTCAGCACCACTTCACTTTGCACCACCTTGGGATGGCTTCATCTCACTGACGGGGTTAACGAATGCAGTCAAGGCGAAATTCGTCAAATCACGGAGATGGTCCAATTGAATGTCTGCTGGCTGACAGCCAGCGAGAATTTGCGGGTCCCACGCGTAGTGGCCTTGCCTTGGGAACACAGAGATGACGCGCTTCCCCCATACCTGCTTGACGGCGTTGAGGATGCGCAATTTATCATCGATCATTATATACCGCTTTGCCGGATAAAGACGCTCAACCTCGGCAAGTTCCCGCTCCTTATGAACATAGATGAGCACGCGGTCTTCACAAGCCGCCCAAAGCCCGGAGCGCTCAACCTTCCGCGGCTGGAACACCGCGTCACCATCCGAAAGGATGACCGCGGGACCCCATTGCTGGACGTGACTTATGGCATTAAGGGCGCCGGAATAAAGCCGGTCGGCAAAAGGATAGTCAACAAGCCAGTTCGACATCCGCAGCACCCTAGGATCGTGCATCTTTTCAAGCCGGAATCGTTCCAATGCGCCGAGATAGTCGGCATAGCCAAGCATGCCCCGCAGCTGTTCGAAAATATCCCAGTAAAGCTTACAGGCATCGAGCCCATAGGACTCGGTCAGATAGGCAGCAAGATCATCCTCGACGCGATCATTATCAAGAAGCGTGTTATCGACATCGAAGAGAAAGACGAGGTCATGCATGGTGGTCAGGGCTCAAAGCTATCGGTTTCGCATTGTGCTATGGGCAATCTGGCCTGATCAGCATTGGTCGCCCGGGCCCTAGCTTCTCGCTTGCGTTCCAACATGAATGTCTCTCCGGATTCTTCCATGCACGGATTCTTCCATGTACGAAGTGGGCGTTGTCACGTTGCCGTGTCCTCGAACACCTTTACCCATTCCAAATATTTGCTGGCGATGTTCTCGCTCGCCTGCTGTGGCTGGATTTTGCCATCGCGCCAAGCGATCAACGGCTCCCAAAATGAAGTCCGCCCCACTGCAAACCCGATAAATCCCGGCACGCGGGCTGCGGTGCGCAGCCATTCGATCACCCTCTGTTCGTCGGATCCGCGGCCAAGAATGATGCATCCAACTCGCTCGCGCCCATCGCGCCGCGCCACTTCTGCGATTCTGAGGCAATCCTCCCGTCGATCCAGCCCCTCGATCTTCCAGACATCAGGCTCAACCCCCGCATTCTGAAGCTGTTTCAAAGCCGCGACCATCAGCGATGGCCGCAGGCTGCGATCGTAGAGGTTCTGATCACCCTCCACGACGTCCATCTGCGCGTGGGTAGCGGGCACCAACAATTCGAACATGAAATAGAAGCTGTGGCTGTGGCAGTAGTCGCTCAACTCCTTGAGACGCGCGGCTTGCCGGCGATTCATCGCCTCGTCATCCTCGGCATTGTAGCGCACCAAGACTTTGACGAAGGTTGGCTTAAATTGCTCGATATGGGCGCCATAGAGCGTGCCGAACTCGAATTGAAACTCTGCCTCGCCGCTCTTTTCCGCCGGCAGCGCGGTGATGAAGCCATTGACGGACGCATCGCGCAGGATACGTGAGCCAAACTGCTCATCCACGAGGATGCCGCCTCGGTCCTTCGCCAGACCCGTGCCAAGCGCAAACTTAAAGCCGTCATATATGATCTCTTTGGATCGGGCGATGCGCTCGGTTTGCTCCGCACTCAGTGCCCCACTCCATCCAAAAAGTCCTTTTTCAAAGGAACTGCGATGGTCAAACGGCAGCAAGTACAGTGGCTTATTATATCCAATAGGTGGCCCGTTGCGCATGCTTGCCCTCCTGATGACAGCGCTACGAGGCGGGTTAGCGTTTGCTACGCATTTGATGATAGCGCCGGATCAGCGTATTGGTAGTGGCTTGCCCAGTGAAAAGTTCCCCGAGCGGGAATAGAATCGGAAATTCAAACAGGGGCTCGACTGGACACGCGGGGTCAGCTGTCCTTCAAATAATCGTGCACCACCTCGCCAAGACCAAGGGTGAGGTCGGTGAGGAAATGGCTGGCGGAAACCACCTCGCGGACAGGCAGGCGGGCGACGTCGCACATCGAATGCTCGAAGAGCTCGATGGCGGCGGGCCCCGACCAGGCGCCTTTCAAGGTGACCCCCTCGAGATAATAGCGCACGAGCTCGCAAATCCTCGGGGTACAATCCACATGCGGGATAATCTTGATCATGAAACTGGGCTTTGCCAGGCTTTTCAACAGGGGCGCCAGATCAAGCTCGCGGTGTTTGTAGCCCATGGTCGCGGACACGCACAGAACTGAACCATAGTACAAGGTGCAGACTAAGGTCTCGCTTTCATGGGCGATCTTTGGCTTGGCTAACTTTTTTGGAAAGCCCCAGATCTCGCGGCCGCCCGCGATCGGCGCATTGTCGTCGAGATACATGGCATGCACATAGCCACCCTCCTGGACCGTCCCGTCGGGCGTGCGGAAACGGACGGGGATGACCTGGCCGGTTTCCGTATAGTCACCGAAGCCGGTCGAATCCGGCATCCGGATGAACTCATAGTTGACTGTGTCACCGGCCACTTCGAGCGGTTCGGGCACCACCTCACGCAAGGCGTCGGGATCGGTGCGGTAGGTGATGACCACAAATTCCCGGTTATAGAATTTGTAAGGGCCGCGCGGATAGGCGGGGTCGGTGAGCGGCATGGCGAAGGCGGTTTTGGCGACATCGGCAAGCTTCATTCTCATCTCCTCAACGAATGTCGATCGGCCGTGATCTGCTGCGTCTCTATTCGCGGCCGTCGCGCGCCAAATCGAAGGTGAAAACCCCATCGTGATTTTCGGGGCGTTGCAAGACTTCCGGATGACGAAGGGTGCGAACCGCGTCATTGTAGCCCGACTCCCAATGCTCCTCCATCGTGCCCCTCGAAAACTCATAATCCGAGGAAGCGCCCTCGTAACTGCGAGAATGGTAAATGAGATTGATGATGTTATAGACTTTTTCGTCCGCCTCACTGGCAAGAAGATTGGCCTCCGGCGATTGCCGCAGCTCGTCAGGGAGCCGTTGGAGAAGGTGGTGGGTCGCCCGGCGCAGCAGCTGCGTCTTCTTGAAGTCGTCGGTGGCGGCCCGCGTGCGGCTCGAGAAGCGGATTTCCTTTTGACGCATTTCGGACTCCACCAGAGTGCGCGGGACTCTGCCTCTCGCGTTCCACAGATCGATCTGAAAAGCGAGCGTATCCTTGCGCGGCTGGCCGGCGAGCACCCATTGCAGCGGCGTGTTGGAAACAAGGCCGCCATCCCAATAATATTCTCCCTGGATTTCGGTCGCTGGAAAACCGGGCGGCAAGGAGCCGCTCGCCATGACATGCTCTGGGCAAATGTCATGCGTGCTGTTGTCGAAATAGATGAAGTTACCGGTTTTCACATTCACTGTGCCGACGCTGAAGCGTGTGATGCCGGTATTAATGAGGTCGAAATCCACCAAACGTTCGAGGGTCGCTTTCAAAGGGGCAACATCGTAATAGCTTAGGGAAACAACATCTTCAGGCACGAGCGGCACCGGCGGCGGATACCGTGGCTTGAAAAAACCTGGTGCGCCCCAAAACAAATTGCCCAATGCACGCAGCTGATTGAGCCATGTATGAATCCATTCCTGTTTGATTTCCACCGACCGAATGTGGGTAAAGACGGCAGAGGGAGCGGCGCTGACGGTTTCCCAGAATTCCCGCAGGCGCTCGACGCGCTTGTCTGGCGGGTTGCCGGCAACCAGGGCCGCATTGATGGCGCCGATCGAAATACCGGCTACCCAATCGGGATGCAGATTGGCTTCCGCGAGCGCTTGATAGACGCCCGCCTGATAGGATCCGAGCGCGCCGCCGCCTTGCAGAACCAGGGCGATCCGCTCGAAGGGGGGACGCAGAACGACCCGATGCGTTTTGCGCATGTTGGATCGCAAATGATCTGGAACGGCCATGTCCGAGCACTTCCCGTCAAAGATCCGGTCCCGCGCCGGACCATTGGACTTTCCGCCAAGTCCCCGCCGGACCATTGTGGCAAAACCACGCGAGCCGTCAACCTAAAGCATGATCTTAAAATATTTGCAGAGTTTAATGCCAAGACCCGGCGATAATGCTTTATATTTTTTTATGAAGAATCAAAGCAAGCA
>DATJLX010000116.1:0-3100 GCA_035509135.1 Methylocella sp. | reverse complement strand
ATGGGCTCGTCGAACGAGACCTCCTATTTCGGCCCGGTGATTTCGCCCTGGCGGCGGCGCGGCTCGAACACCGCGATCGTTCCCGGCGGCTCCTCGGGCGGCTCGGCGGCGGCGGTCGCGGCGCGGCTCTGCTTTGGCGCGACCGCCTCCGACACCGGCGGCTCGATCCGCCAGCCCGCCGCCTTCACCGGAACCGTCGGCATCAAGCCAACCTATGGCCGCTGCTCGCGCTGGGGCATGGTGGCATTCGCCTCCTCGCTCGATCAGGCGGGGCCGATCGCGCGAACCGTGCAGGACGCGGCGATCCTGTTGCGTTCGATGGCGGGCCATGACCCCAAGGATACGACCTCCGTCGATATGCCGGTGCCGGACTTCGTGGCTTCGGTCGGACGCGGCATCAAGGGCCTCAGAATCGGAATCCCCAAGGAATACCGCCGCGATGGCATGGCGGCCGAAATCGAAAATCTGTGGGCGCAAGGCATCGCTTGGATGAAGGACGCGGGCGCGACGATCACCGACATCTCGCTGCCGCACACGCGCCATGCTCTGCCCGCCTATTATATCGTGGCACCGGCCGAGGCCTCGTCCAATCTCGCCCGCTACGATGGCGTGCGCTATGGCCTGCGCGTTCCCGGCAAGGACATTGTTGACATGTATGAGAAGACCCGTGCGGCGGGTTTCGGCAAGGAGGTGCGCCGGCGCATCATGATTGGCACTTATGTGCTGTCGGCCGGCTATTACGATGCCTATTATGTGCGGGCGCAAAAGATCCGGACCCTGATCAAGCGCGATTTCGAGACGGTCTTCAACGACGGCATCGATGCGATCCTCACCCCGGCGACGCCGTCGGCCGCTTTTGGGCTTGGCGAAAAGGGCTCCGCTGATCCGGTCGAGATGTATCTCAACGATATTTTTACGGTCACCGTGAACATGGTGGGGCTGCCGGGCATCGCGGTTCCGGCCGGCGTGTCCGCCGAGGGGCTGCCCTTGGGGCTGCAAGTGATCGGCCGTGCCTTCGACGAGGAGACTCTCTTCTCCGTGGCGCATGTCATCGAGCAGGCGGCGCCGAAAATCGCGCCGCCGGAGCCATGGTGGGCATGAGCTTTATCCCAGCCGCTTGATCGCGGTGATCGGCTGGCCGGTTTTGGCGAGGATTCTGTCGCGGGCGGTGCGCAAGGGCTCGCTTGCGACCAGCATATGGTGCGCATTGGCATGCAGCAGATGGGTCTCGTCCTGCATGATGCCGACATGGCCGCGCCAGAAGACGGCATCGCCGCGCCGCAAGCCGGTCAGATCCGCGTCGACGGCAAGCGGCGCGCCGATGGCCTTTTCCTGCAAATCGGTGTCGCGTGGCACGGCGATCCCCGCGGCGTCGAGCGCAATCTGCACGAGCCCCGAGCAATCGATACCAAGGCTCGTTTTGCCGCCCCAGAGATAGGGCACATGCAAAAACTGTTCGGCCACCGCGACGAAGTCTTTGTCGCGCGAGTCGAGGGGCTGCAGATGATCGGCGAAGACGAAAGCGGTCTCGCCAATTTGCGCGAAGGCGCCCTGCGTCGCGCGGACGCGAACGGCGGCGCCAAGCGGCGAGGCCCGCCGCGCGGGCAATTTCATGTCCGGGCAGGGATAGACGAAGGTCCGGTTGACGGCGACGCGATGGGTCGGCTCCCGGTAGCCCTCGTCGAGCGCCGCCATGGCGATGTAGCCGACATAGCCGTCCCGCGCGAGCTGGACCCAGCCCCAGCCTTCGTCATCCTCATAAAGCATAACGGCTTCGCCGAAGAGCGCCTGCGTATCGAGCGGCGCGTCGTGGGACGGCGCGTGCCGCACATCGGCGACGCCGGTCACGACCTGCATCGGGCGGCCTTCGGCATAAGTGCTGGCCGTGACGAGACCGCGCAGATGGGCGGCGGCGAGATCCGGACGGGCAGGGGTCAGGCGGGGATCGAATTTGATCATTCCCATGCCATACACGGTCACGACAATTTCCGGTAGTCGATTGAGCCGGGATGGAATTGGCCTCGGTTGCTCGGCCGTCCTGATCCCTTTACTGAAAGGACGCCCCTGAAGTCATTTGGCGAGCTGCCAGCTCGTCGTTGTTGCGATCGCAATCGCAACCCAATTCATTCGCCAACTCAGCGAGCGCGACAGGCCGGACAAGACCATTCGTCTCGACAACAACCGCCGGGGCACAGGAGTTGGCGCCGCGGCTTCTCAAAGGGGTGGCCCAATACCATAATTGCCGCCCCTTCCCTTCGGCAGCGAGAGCAGCGTCGATTTTTCTGATTAATTCGCGGTCCGCCATTGGCGCATTTTTGCGGTATCGCCTTTGTGGATCTCCCATTTCTTTTTTCCAGTTTATATGATAAATTATCAACAAATATTGATAAATTATTAATGACGAATGTCAACTATAATTGATTATAAACTCATCCCATTGCTACAATGAAACATGATCACAATCGAGCAAATCCGCGCCGGGCGCGCCATGGCGCGGTTGACCCAAGCCCAACTGGCAGAGCGGGCTGGCATCTCGACGACGGCCATGAACAACATCGAGCGTGGCGCCGATGCGAGAGGTTCGACACTGCGGGCGATCCAAGCCGTACTGGAAGAAGCCGGCATTGAAATCGATGCCGACGGCCGAGGCGTCCGGTTCAAAGCCACGCAGGCGGACGGTAAGGAAAAATGAGAAGGGAACCGTCTCTGGCAAGCAAACCCGGAGACATTGTCGCGGGGAGATCGTTTGCTTCGATTGAGGCGGCGCGTGCCGCACATCGGCGACGCCGGTCACGGCCTGCATCGGGCAGCCTTCGATATAAGTGCGGGGGTCGAGATTTGTCATCTCCCCTCTCATAGCCGGTTACGCCGATGGAAATTGATTTGCCTTGCGGCAAAGGGGGCCTGACGCGCTGGGCGGAATTGCGGGAGTCAAGAATTATGCCCAAAACCCAGGGAAGAACATGTTTTTTAACCCTCCTTGCCCTATAATGAGCCTCGTGAAACGCGACGAGATCATAGAGAAGCTTAAGGCGTGCGAGGCCGACTTGCGGGCGAAGGGTGTTGCGCATGCCGCGCTGTTCGGTTCCGTCGCGCGTGG
>DATJLX010000115.1:0-12504 GCA_035509135.1 Methylocella sp. | reverse complement strand
TCGAACGGAACGGATCTTGAGCGATCCGTTCCGCATCCTTTCTGCCATGGCCATTATCGCACCTCGGCTTGGCAAATTGGCAGGAAGCTGCTTCCTCGGAGCTTTTTGTTTTTCGCCCCTCCAGACTTTTGGCTTAGACGCTTGCATTGCGAGCAGGAAGGCGAGGCCTAAAGGACGCGCTCTACCCGAGAGCCAAGGTTGGTTATTTAATCTATCTTACACCCTCACTTCTGCGGGGCGGGAAGCAGCAACGGCTCCTTGAGCTTGATGATCTGGTGGGAATCCTGCGCATCGATGATTTCAATGCTCACCAACTGCCCAACGCCTTCCTCGACGTGGATCTCGCGCGGTCTGCGGATCAAATGGTCGAGCCCCTCAAGAGCCACTTCGACCACATCGTCCCTTGGGTCATAAACGAGGCCAATGAGCGGCACCCAGTCGGCCTGCACATACCCGCCGAGCGCCAGCGATCCCACATCGATTTCCACCTGGGAGCCAGAGAGCGTCTTCGAAAGGTGGTCGAAAAAAGGATTCCATTCTGCCTTTTCAAGATATCGGACGGGCATGACAGCCTCCGTGGTCAAGCCGTTTTCGCCAGAGCGACCCCGCCGTTTGGGGCCATCCTAAAAAACTAGGACCCGATCGCGGAAAAGCAAATTATTGCAGCGGTCCGGGCGCTTCGCCGAAGTTGTGGTATTTCCTGTAAGCTTGCACGGCAAGTTCGCGGAGTAGGCTGCCGAGCGCGAGCCCGAAGAGACCCCCGAGGCTGCTGACGAAGGCGTCGGCCGCCGCCGGATGCCGCCCCGGCACAAAATGCTGCAAGATCTCCATCAACCCCGCCAGGAGCGCCAATCCAGCCGCAAACACGATCCGATAGGCCAGCGGCCGGAATCCAAACGACAAAGCGGAGGCGGTCAAGGCATAGGCGAGGAAATGCTCGACCGCGCCGGGCAGGCCCGTGTGGGGCCGGACGGCGCCTGGCACAAGCGACAGAACGATAATGCCGAGAACGCCGAGAAAACCGGCGGCCCTCGCCAGTCCAACGAGACGAGTCATTAACGCAAGTGCCCCCTTATCGAACCGCGCGCGGCGTTTTCTCCGCCGCCCGCTTAGCTAATGGGCCCCGCCCGGCACAAAGAGCAAGAAGTTTCTTGCAAAGGTCTGGATTACGATTGAGGACGACAAAGGATTTGGTGGCCGACCGCGTCAGGGGGCGGCTTTTTGAGACCACCTTTGTTTCGTCTTTTTCCTGTAAGACGAGGCAGCCCAGGACCAAGATCGCTTCACGATGAATCGTTCAAGGTTTCTTGTCTTTGTTCGCCGCGGATTATTATTCAAAAAGCTGGCAGCACCGCACGGCCGGCCCCAGGAATGCAACCTCAAGGCGGTCGCAGGCCGCAGGATGATGCCCATGCCCGATCCGGTGATCACCCGTTTCGCCCCCTCGCCCACCGGTTTTCTGCATATTGGCGGCGCCCGGACGGCGCTGTTCAACTGGCTTTTCGCACGCCATGCGGGCGGCCAAATGCTGCTGCGGATCGAGGACACCGACCGCGAGCGCTCGACCGAGCCGGCGATTGCCGCCATTCTTGACGGGCTCTCCTGGCTTGGCCTCGATTGGGACGGCGATGCCGTCTATCAGTTTCAGCGCGCCGCGCGCCACCGCGAGGCGGCGGAAATCCTCATCGCCTCGGGCCACGCCTACCCTTGTTATGCGACGCCGGAGGAACTCAACGAGATGCGCGCGAAAGCCCGCGCCGAAGGCCGCCCGCCGCGTTACGACGGGCGCTGGCGCGACCGCCCAGCCTCGGATGCGCCGGCTGGCGTGAAGCCGGTGATCCGGCTCAAGGCACCGCAGGAGGGCGAGACTGTTCTCGACGATAAAGTGCAGGGGCGGGTCGCCTGGCCGAACAAGGATCTCGATGATCTCATTCTGCTGCGCTCCGATGGCACGCCGACCTATATGCTCGCCGTTGTCGTTGACGATCATGATATGGGCGTCACTCATATCATTCGCGGCGACGATCATCTCACCAATGCGGCGCGGCAGATGCAAATCTATCAGGCGCTCGGCTGGACGGTCCCGGTGATGGCCCATATCCCGCTTATCCACGGCACCGATGGGGCGAAACTCTCGAAGCGGCATGGGGCGCTCGGCGTCGATGCCTATCGCGCCATGGGCTATCTGCCGGAGGCCTTGCGCAATTATCTGGTGCGGCTTGGCTGGAGCCAAGGCGACAAGGAGTTTTTTTCGACCGAGGAGATGATCGAGGCTTTCGACCTCGCGCATGTCGGCCGCTCGGCCGCCCGCTTCGACTTCGTGAAGCTCGAGAGCATGAATGGGCATTATATCCGGGCAAGCCGCGATGAGGATCTCGCAGCCGCGCTCGAAGCTGCTCTGCCCCATCTGCCAGGAGGCGACGCGATGCTCCGCAAGCTCGACGGCTCCTTGCAGGCCAAATTGCGCGCCGCCATGCCGGGTCTCAAGGAACGCGCGAAAACCTTGATCGAACTCCTCGATGGGGCGCATTATCTCATTGCCGACCGGCCGCTTGTGCTTGACGCCAAGGCGGCAGCTGTTCTTGGGACCGGGGAGTTTGGGGGAGACAGCCCAGGTGCTGAGCTCTCTGTCACCAGAGGCGCCGAGGGCGGCCGCGCGCATCTTGCCGCGCTAATCCCGCAATTCGCGGGCCTCGCGGAATGGACCGCCGCCAGCCTCGAGGCCGCCGTGCGTGACTATGTTTCCGAAACCAAGATCAAGCTCGGCGATGTGGCGCAGCCCCTCCGGGCGGCCTTGACCGGGCGGACAACATCGCCTGGCATCTTCGATGTTCTGGAGGTGCTTGGCCGCGACGAGAGCCTCGCGCGCTTGCGGGATCAGGCCGGGTGAGCTGAGCCAAACATCACTGGCAAACACGCACTTGCCCGATGTGCATGTGATAGGGCTGTTGCACCATTTGCTGTTCCCATACGCAGTCTTGCACGGGCGGATAGGCTGGGCCGTAGTAGCCCTGGGGTGGCAGCGTTCCTTGCAGAGCCGTGCCGGCCATGGCGCCAGCCACGCCGCCGGCAACACCGGCCGCGATCGCACCGCCGTCATGGGCACGCGCGGGACGCGAAACCGCTGGCTGCACCGCAACAGCGGCGGCGCTCAAAGCAAAAATGATTCTGATCGATCGACCCAAAAGCATAGGTGGCCCTCCAAAGCTGAGGGCACGATCCTATGCAGAGCCCGTTCGCGGCCGCTTAAGGATTTCGCTCCAATTGGCGGCATCGGCGCCCGCCAAACCTCAATTGCAGACGCGCACCCGTTGGATCACATAGGCATAGCCGGTCCATACCTCTTGCGGCTCGTACCAGCAGTGTGGCGGCGGGGGCGGCGGCGCGGCATAGACGGGTGAGTAATAGACTGGCGGCGGGGGTGGAGGCGGCGGGCTCGCGGCGGCTGTCCCCGCGAGGAAGCCCAGCGCGGTGCCGCCGAGGATGCCGGCCGCAACCGCTCCGCCATCTCCTGCATAGGCCGGGAGCGAGACGGCCGTCAACGACACTGCGGTGACGCTCAAAGCCAGAAAGGTTCTGATTGGTCGATGCAAAACTGCCGGCATGATTCCTCCAAAGCCGAGGTCACGATGATGCGCATCATTGGATCGCCGGTGGCGGCAATGAAGTGCATTCGAATGAAGCGCATATGAATGCCTTGACCCTAATAATTTCTTAGCATTGCGGCGAGGATGAGGCTGTCTCGGAACCGGAAATGCGTGAAAAATGACCCCCGAAAAATCGTTGCATGGTGGAGATGGCGAGCGCTGCCAGTTGATGATTACGGACGATCGTCAGGTCCGTCGATTGCGCGACGCGAGGGGGCAAGAAATTGATAGGGCGAAAGAGATCGGGCGGAGAATGGGCATCTCGGAAACCATTTTCCTCCGCTTGACGAAACCCGCGCATAGGATAGTGTTGCTGCGCCGCATCATTGGGGACGAACCGTACCGGATGCCGGCGCCAGAGCCCATTCGAGACCTTGCCGCTGGGCTCGGCTTATCCAACCTTTAGAAGAGGGCAGCCTCCATGAGCGCGACGACCGGCTCCTTTAGTATCGGCGATACTACCGTCACAATGCCCGTCAAGACCGGATCGATCGGACCTTCGGTTGTTGATATCGGCAAGCTTTACGCCTCGACGGGGATGTTCACCTACGATCCGGGGTTTACGTCGACGGCGAGTTGCGAGTCGCAGATCACCTATATTGATGGCGACGAAGGTGTCTTGCTTTATCGCGGATATCCGATCGAACAGATTGCCGAACACGGCGACTTTCTTGAAACCGCTTATCTTCTGCTCTATGGGGAATTGCCAAACCCCACGCAGAAAAAGGATTTTGACTACCGGATCTCCCGCCACACGATGGTGCATGAGCAGATGGCCCGGTTTTTCCAGGGGCTGCGCCGCGATTCCCATCCGATGGCGGTTCTCTGCGCGAGTGTTGGCGCGCTGTCGGCCTTTTATCATGATTCGACCGATATTTCGGATCCGAAGCAGCGCATGGTCGCGTCGTTTCGCCTGATCGGCAAAATGCCGACCCTCGCCGCGATGGCCTATAAATATTCGCTTGGCCAGCCCTTCATCTATCCCAAAAACGATCTCGACTACTCGTCGAATTTCCTGCGCATGTGCTATGCGGTGCCTTGCGAGGAATATAAAATCAGCCCGATTTTTTCCCGCGCGCTCGACCGTATTTTCATTCTCCATGCCGACCATGAGCAGAATGCATCGACGTCGACAGTGAGACTGGCTGGCTCCTCCGGCGCCAACCCATTCGCCTGCATCGCGGCGGGTGTCGCTTGCTTATGGGGTCCGGCCCATGGCGGCGCCAATGAAGCCGCGCTCAAAATGTTGATGGAAATCGGCACGGTTGAGAATATCCCGAAATTCATTGCCCGAGCCAAGGACAAAAACGATCCGTTCCGGCTCATGGGGTTTGGCCACCGCGTTTACAAAAACTATGACCCGCGCGCCAAGATTATGCAGCGGACGTGTTACGAGGTTTTAACCGAGCTCGGCATCAAGGATAGCCCGTTGCTGGAAGTCGCGATGGCGCTCGAGAAAATCGCCCTCAGCGACGAATATTTCATCGAGAAGAAGCTCTATCCGAATATCGATTTCTATTCGGGGATCACGCTGAAGGCGATGGGCTTTCCGGTGTCCATGTTTACCGTGCTTTTCGCGGTGGCGCGTACCGCCGGCTGGATCGCGCAATGGAAGGAAATGATCGAGGATCCGAGTCAGAAGATCGGGCGTCCGCGCCAGCTCTATGTTGGTGCGCCGAAGCGCGATTACGTCAAGATCGGCGAGCGCCAGCCCTAAAGGCTATTGTGCATGGCGCTTCGTTTCAGTCCGGCCTCCACGGGCCTGATCCTTTGTGTGGGGCGTGGCGGCCGTGCGTTGCTTGCGGGGTTCAGGCGTGGCACCGCATGCTAGTGTCGCCACACGGCAGTTTCCTTTTGGGCGCCGCGGGCTTCCTCTGGACTCATGCGATAGTCCTCATAGCCTGGGTGTTCTTTCGCGCCCGCTCGCTCGGCGACGCTTTGACCATCATCACGGGGGGCCGCATCTCAGCCAGCTGAATTATGAGAACCTTCAAGGTCCTGGGCTTTCCCTCCTTTGAAATCCTTTTGACCCTGGTAATTTTGCAAAAACCATGGGCCGCAAAGCGGCGGCCCATGGTTAATCCTCATCGCTCTACGCAAAAACAAAACCGAATTTGGAGAAGAACGACCGAAGGGCGGCCTCGTTCTGAGGATCTTTCGCAATACGGTAATGGATAGCTGCCAGATCGACAGATCCCGTCGAACGCGGCGCGTCAGGGGATTCCATAGGCAGCCAGACGATCAGTTGCTTCCGTTGCAGGCCTTTTGACAGGTTTTGGAATCATATTCGCACAATTCCTCCGAGCTGCCATTGTGAAGACATTGCTTTTCGTCCGCTTTGCATTTGGCAATGCATTCGGCGGGTGATGGGGCTTGGGCATAGGCGTAGCTCGTGGCAACGAAGCAGGCGGCTAACAATAAAAACGCCGCGGCAACCTCCATGCGATGCGCGGCAAGCTGGCGGGCAAACCGCCGGCGGGTGCTGAGTTGCTCTCCGGCATTGCTCGCTCTCCCAGAGCTAACTTCCTTCATGGCGTAACCTCCTGTGTTTGGGTCTTTCATTCAAAACAGAGCCTAAGCCATGCGCGCCATCACCAGACTCTGAATGACAAGGCTTAGACTCAGGCAATCATTTGGCTCGGGGCGAGCGTGCCTCGTTCCAGCGCTGGTTTTGCCAGCGCTGGTTTTTGGCATTAGCGTGACGTTTCAGCAACTGTTTTATAGGGGACGCCACCGCGATGCTTTCGCGCACCCCTGCATGCTCGTGCAGGTCCAGCGCCACGAAAACAAAGCATTGAAAATCAATGAGTAAGGCTTTCGGAACGACAAACCGGAGAAGACGATCCGAAAAAGGTGACGCCCAGGGTTGAACGCTCACGCATTCATAAATCCGCCAAGCTGCAACTTTAAGGGCAACTGCCAAGCTGGAAACCCAGAAGACCGCCAATTTTTAACCGTGCATGGTGCAAGCTGCGGTGGAAGCGGCATCAATCATTCCCTGTCCACCGCCCGGCGAGGCATTTCAAAGCTTGATCACAAGGGGAAACTGCCCGCCGAAATGGCTGGAAAGGACCAGGGCTGCGTCGTATCGTTGAATGGGTGGCGGTTGTGCCTGACTTCCTTGGCCGAGAGGACGTTCTGAGAGCCGATCGGCTTTGTCGTCCGGCACGTTCCGACCTTAGATTTTAAGCCTTTGAAGCGCTCCAGAGATAGGCAAATGAATCAAATTGCCGTTGAAGACTTCGCAAACTATTTGGTCGGCAAAACTCTGCTTCCGGCCAGTGGATTTGAATCGGCTCCCTCAACCCGTGCAGGCGCGGAACGATCGCTTCGCAAACTTTGGGAAGCGACGGAGCTCACGGCAAATGGGTTCGCCGATGAGGTCGCCCGTTTTTATGGCTTGAAACGGCTTACCTTGCCGCAGCTTGTCGCCGCCTCCTCTTTGGCCGCCCGCTTTTCCCCACGCTTCCTGCGCGACACCGCGGTCTTCCCCTTTGAATCCCCGAAAGGGCATTATCGGCTTGCCGTCGGCGATCCAAGCGACACCGCCGCCATTCATGCCGCCGAGATCGTCCTTGGCGGGCCCGTGGCGGTCGAGGTTGCATCCTTCGAGGATATCGCGACCGTCCTCGGCGAGCAGCTTGGCGGCGAGGAAACGGCGGCAACGGATGGAGCGTCCGGCGCGCGAGCCGATGACGATATCGAAAGTTTGCGCGATCTCGCAAGCGGCGCACCGGTCGTGCGCGCGGTCAATGACATGCTCGAAAAAGCCATGGAGCTGCGGGCGAGCGATATTCACATCGAACCGTTCCGCAATAGCCTCGTGGTGCGCATGCGAGTGGATGGCTTGCTGCGGGCCGTGGCGGCGCCGGCGAATGCCTTGCCGCAGGCCTTGATCTCGAGAATCAAGATCTTGGCGGGCCTCAACATCGCCGAACGGCGGTTGCCGCAGGATGGCGCGGCGCGGTTGAAGGTCGGCCGCTCGGAAATCGATATTCGTGTCGCCACTATGCCCGCCCAGCATGGCGAATCGGCGGTGATCCGTCTTCTGCCGCGCGATCGCGGCTTGCTCGATCTCGGTAAGCTCGGCTTGTCAGGCAGGGATGAGAAAATCATGCGCGGGCTGCTTGCGCTGCCGCATGGCTTGGTCGTCGTGACCGGGCCAACCGGCAGTGGCAAGACAACGACGCTCGCGACCATGCTGTCGCTTCTCAACGAGCCGTCGCGGAAAATTCTGACCGTCGAGGATCCGGTCGAATATGAAATTCAGGGGGTCAATCAATCGCAAGTGAAACCCGCGATCGGCCTTACTTTCGCCGCCGCGATGCGGGCTTTCGTCCGCCAGGATCCAGATGTCATCATGGTGGGTGAAGTGCGCGACCCCGAGACCGCCAATATCTCCATTCATGCGGCACTGACCGGCCATCTCGTGCTGACCACCTTGCACACCGAAACCGCGGCGGCGGCGGTGCCCCGCCTGCTCGATCTTGGTGTCGAGGGCTTCTTGCTCAAGTCGACATTGCGGGCGGTGATCGCGCAACGCCTGGTCCGTATCCTCTGCGACCGCTGTAAGAAAAAACGGGTTCTCGAAAATGCCGATCTCGCCGCCGATCCCCGCTACGACGCGCTGGGTTTCAAGGCTGGCGAGTGCGTGCATGAACCGGCGGGCTGCGAGCGCTGTGGCGGCGTCGGCTATCGCGGCCGCTGCGGCGTCTTCGAAATGCTGGAATTGAAGGACGAGGTCTATGATCTGGTCCGGCCGGGTGCCGATGCGCGCGCGATCGATCTCGCCGCAAGGCGCGCCGGCATGACGACGATGGTCGAGGACGCCGTCGCGAAATGCCGCGCTGGCATCACTTCCGCCGCCGAAGTTCTTCGCGTCACGACCGTGCGCTGAACCATGACGACCTTCCGCTACCGGGCCCTGACCCCCAATGGCGAAGTGGTCAGCGGGTCGATTTCGGCTCCAACCGCCGCGGAAGTCGCGGAGCGGGTGGAATATCTCGGCCTCATTCCAATCGAAACCGTTCGCGACGAGGGCGGCACAGGCGGCCTGAGCTGGGACTTCTCGATCTTCTCGCATCCGCGGCCCGAGGATGTAACGATTTTCACCGGCGATCTCGCCTTGCTTTTGCAAACCGGAGCCCGCATCAACGATGGCCTCGAATTGCTGTCCGCCGACGCGGATATCGGCCGGTTGAGGCCAACGGTTGCCAAACTTACGGCGGCCATTCTCTCGGGCGAAAGCTTCGCCGACGCGCTCGGCCGCCATCCCGCTTTGTTTCCGCCGATGTATGTCGAGCTCGCGCGGGTGGGCGAGACCTCCGGTACGCTGGTCAATATCTTGGAAGTGCTGGCCGCCGAGCGTGTCCGGGCCGAGGCGCTGCGGCGGCGGCTTGCCGATGCACTGCGTTACCCCGCCTTTGTCCTGGCCGCCGCATCCGCCGTGCTTCTCTTTTTCCTGACTTTCGTGCTGCCGCAATTCGGCTCCGTCTTGCGTGATTTCAATGCCAAGCTCGATCCGGTGATGGTCACCTTCCTTGCGCTTTCGGATTTTTTGCAAGCCCACATCACGGCCCTTGCGGTGAGCCTCACCCTGCTCATCGGCGGCGGCTGGTTCTTCTTGCGGCGTCCCAAAGTGTGGGGCACGATCATGGGAGGGCTCTCGCATTTGCCCTTCGCCGGCCGCGCTCTGGAGTTTCATCGCACTTCCGTGTTTTGCCGAAACCTCGGTGTCCTTCTCGGGAGTGGTGTTCCGCTAGCGACGACACTGCGGATCCTTGCCGATTTGATGGCGACGACTGGCCGCTCCAGCGCCTGGAACGCAACGGTCGATCTTGTCCGCCACGGCACCAAGCTGTCCGATGCGCTGGCAAAGACCGGGGCTCTCCCGCCCATGGCTGTGCGCACCTTGCGGCTTGGCGAGGATTCCGGCCAGTTGCCGATGCTCGCGCAACGCATTGCCGAGTTTTACGAAGCGAAACTTCAACGCAATCTGGACCGGCTGGTCGGCATTGCCGGTCCCGTCGCCATCGTCAGCATCAGCGTCATCGTCGGTGGTCTGATCGTTTCGGTCATGACTGCACTGATGTCGGTCAGCCAGATCGTAGGTTAGGAAACGCCGGTTAAAATATGTCGCACAATGAAAATATGTCGCACAATGAACAGGAATCGAACTCCATGAAGAGTTGCATCGCAAGGCCCCTTGGTTTGAGGCCGTCAAATGACACTCCCGGACGCGGTCTGGGAGCGCAGAGGCGCAAAGCGGGCGCCACCCGTCCCGGGCGGGAAGACGGTTTCACCTTGATCGAGATCCTGGTCGTGATCACGATCATCGGTCTCATCATGGGGCTCGTCGGTCCAAGGGTTCTGAACTATCTCAGCGAATCCAAGGTCAAGGCCGCGACGATCCAGATCGAAAGCTTCGCCAGCTCGCTCGATCTGTTTTATCTTGATCTTGGACGCTATCCGACGACGTCCGAAGGTCTTACCGCCCTGGTGCGGCGGCCGGGCGGCGCCAGCGGCTGGAATGGCCCCTATTTGAAGAACAGCGCGGTGCCAAACGACCCCTGGGGGCATCCCTATCAGTACCATTCGCCGAGCGACCATGGTGGCCCTTATGATATTATCTCGCTCGGCTCCGACGGCCAGGAAGGGGGCACCGGCACCGCCGCGGACATCAAGAGCTGGGAACTCAAATGACGGAGGCCGCCGCCGAGAGCGGCTTTACCTTGCTTGAAACGGTCTGTGTCCTTGCCATCGTTGCTATGCTGGCGGCCATCCTCTTGCCGGCGTTTCCGCATGGAACCTCGCGCACGGCGCTTGAGGCCTATGTGCTGGAGACGGCGGCCGTGCTCAAGGGCGATCGCAATGCCGCTATCCGGAGCGGCACCGTCGTCCAAACCGAGCTCAGCTCGGTCGCGGGGACGATTCGCTCCGGTGCCAACGGGCATGTCGTGCAATTGCCCCGGGATGTCACATTCAATGCGATCCTCGCTGATCAATGCGAAGGGAGGGCGAACGGGGCGGCAATCCAGTTTCTGCCGTCCGGAATGTCCTGCGGCGGCACGATTTTTCTCTCGCGGCCCGGCGCCGGCTTCGAAGTCCGTATCACTTGGCTGACAGGGGGAGTCGAGATTGTTCCAGCCAGTGTGCTTTGAGCCTCGATCTGCCGTGGAAGGCCTGGATGAGGGCGCGGGTTTTACCCTGATCGAGGTCCTCGTCGCCCTTGCCGTCGCGGCCATCTGTCTGGCGGCCATCGGATCGCTCGTGGCGGGAAATATTCGCGGTTCCGGCAGGATCGAACAGCATATCATTCTGGTCGAGGCCTTGCGCGCGGTGGAGACCGGTCTTCCCGATCGCGACGCTCTCTCGACCGGAACGCTTACCGGCGAGATGCATGGCCAAGCTTGGACCGTCGATAGCGCGCCTCTCCCCGGCGATGAGGTGAACCCGCGCGCGGCAAGAATCTGGATGCCTCAAACGATTGCCATCTCGGTGCAATCCGCATCGGGAGCGGTAATTCAAATTGAAACCATTCGCCTTGTCAAAAGAACCAGCGGGCCATGAAAAGCCAGCGCGGCCCTGCCGGCGGCCGAGTGTCCGGGGAAAGCGGTTTCACGCTTCTCGAGGCGCTGATCGCGGTTGCCTTGACGGGGATGCTGCTCATGATGCTGGCCACCTTGACAGGTCATTGGATCGCCAACTGGAAGGCGGGCTTGGGCCGCGCCCAGGGCTCTGATCTGCTCGGTCTTGGGATCGACCGGATCACCGCCGATCTCGCGGCGGCGGAATATGTGTCGCTCGGCGGCGACGACGCGCGGACTTTCTTTGACGGGACGGAGTCATCCGTCACCTTCGTGCGGTCCGCAATCGGCCCCAATGCGGCGGCCGGGCTTGAAATCGTGCGGCTGGCGGAAACCGAAGATGAGCAGCGGGGCCTTGTGCTCGTCCGCTCCCGGGCCTCTTTCGCGCCGGTCACGACCCGAGGCATGGAGGCCGGCCTGGTCGAATTCACCAATCCGATCGTGCTGCTTCGCCCGCCGTATCGCGTTTCATTCGCCTTCGCGGGTCATGACCGCGTCTGGAAAGACTCATGGCAGGATGGCAAGCAACTGCCTGACGCGGTCAGGGTGACCGTCCGCAAGGCTTCGAGCGACGAGATCTTGCCGGTTTCAACGGCCACCATAATCAGCGTGAACGTGCCGGCCGAATGCGTCCAAGGAACGGCGGCCGCCTGCAGCGGCCAATAGCCTTGAGTCATTGGAACCTCGTCCCCTGCGGGATGGCCATTTGGCAAAAATTTGACTTTATTGGCGCTTTGTAACAGCTGCCCGCAAGGGTGGGTGAAGCCGTGACAGGAGTGACATTCCAGGTGGCGTCGTTTGGGAAGCATGTCGCAAGCTGGGACGGCAGGCTTTGCATGATCGTTTGATCATTGGCCATGAAGCCGTTCGGTCCCCCAGGAAGCGTCACCGAAAATCCGACGCAGCCGCCTGTCGGACAGTCGATATCCTTGCCGGCGTAACCGCAGGCGGTATCGCGCTCCGCCTGGGTCAGATTGGTAAATACCCCGGCTTGCCCGACACATTTGGAGGTAAATTTGCAGAATGTCGTTGGCACGCAGAGGGCTTTGGCGGCGCTGGTGAAATCATTGGCGTAAGCACTCAGGTTGAGGATCACGGTCAGGATCCCGTTCGTGGGGTTGTAGCCCCAATTGAGGGTTGTTGAGTCGCCGCCAACCGGAGGGCATTTCGGATTGTTAACGTCTGGGCAGATTTGAAACGGTGCGTTGTCGATGTTGACACGGATCAGTTGCACGGTGGCAGGCGGCAACGGCACGGGAAGCCCGGCTCCA
>DATJLX010000114.1:0-5136 GCA_035509135.1 Methylocella sp. | reverse complement strand
GACCGCATCTTGGTTGGCCGCGACGTCGGCGCTCTCACCCTCGGGTTCGCTTTCCATGGCAATATTTAGTCGTGAAATAATGTAGTTCAGGACGCGGGTGCGAGCATCGGGAGCGAGCGCCTCCAGAGCTGTAAAAACTGTCCTGATTGCCTCGAACTCATCGTCGGACTCTCTAGCCCTGCTGTCCATTTTTGGTAACTCTCTGGGTAATAGGCCGAAAAATGGGGACGGTAGTCTTGAAGTTCAAGGCAGCCAAAACATGAATTAAATGTTGCAATAAATAAAATATTCGCTTGACGTTGCGTGCGAATCGGCATGCCGCTCCATGCGTAGTCGCTCTGGCTTCTCGCGAAAAAAGCCACTTTTGCGCTGCGGCGGCAAACATGCAAACTTTGCAATTAGCCTTCGCCAAGGAGCTTCTTGCATGCCGGACACACGCTTTTGGGCCGAGATGGCCTGGACCGATTTCGCCGAGGCCGACATGGCGCGTGCCATCGCAGTCCTGCCGCTCGCCGCGACCGAGCAGCATGGTCCGCATCTGCCGCTCGGCACCGATACCTTCATCATGGAAGGCATGATCGCGAAAGTCATCGAGCGGCTGCCGCGCGAACTCCCCGTTTTGTTTCTGCCGGTGCAAAATTGCGGATTTTCGATCGAGCACGCGGAATTTCCCGGCACGCTCACCCTTCCCCATGAAATGCTCATCGCCGCCTGGACAAAGATTGCCGAATGCGTGTTCCGTACCGGCTGCCGCAAACTCGTTTTGTTGAATTCGCATGGCGGCAACAGCCCGCTCCTCAATCTCATGGCGCATGATCTCCGGGCCCGGCTCGGCGTGCTTGTCGTGCTTGCCTCCTGGCGGCGCTTCGGCGCGCCCGATGGGCTTTTTTCGGCGCGCGAACAGGTGCATGGAATCCATGCCGGCGAGATCGAAACATCGCTCATGGACAGTTTCCGTCCCGATCTCGTCCGTAAGGAAGCCGCCGACGATTTTCCCACAAAAAGCGCCGCGCTGGAGCGCGAGTTCAATTGGCTGCGCGCCGGCCGGCCAACCGGCTTTGGCTGGATGGCGCAAGATCTTTCAAACTCAGGCGCCATGGGTGATGCGGCGGCGGCCAATGCGCGCAAGGGCGAGGCCTGCGCCGACTACGGTGCCACCGCCTTCATCGAATTGCTGCAAGACATCGATGGCTTCGATCTCGCCCGATTGAAGGAGGGGCCGCTGTCTGCGAGCTTGTAAGAGGGCGTCGTCGCCTGTTGAAAGAAGAATACGCGAATTCTGCGCCTCAAACACTTTCAAGCAACCGTGACTGCCTCGCGCCACATGTTCATAGCCGACGCCTGAAAGGCTTAGTTGCATTCTTGCTGTCTGGCCGTCGAGGGCTTGGCATTGCCAAAATCCGGCGATAGCGGCAACCTTCGCCTCGTCAAGGCGTTCTCTTCGCAGATCGGTTCGATGAGGGATCCGATGACCGGATGTGTCTATCTTTGAAAGTAGCCGTCAGGACGCGCGTTGCGGTCACTATTTCGGCATCCATGATATGGAGAATTCCGTGACCAACTCCTCCCCCATACACGCACTTCGAGAACGCCTCGAAACGGCGCGCTTACAGGCGATAGAAGAATTGGCCGCGAAGGGCGGACCGTTGCCTACCGATGCACTTCAGAAAATTGCGCTTCTGCACTCTGCGTTATGCGCAGTTCGTGACGAGATTGAGGCCCACGAGATCAAAATCGGTGGTGGCGGAGAACAGCCTCTCAAGTAGAGAGGCAGCAGTGATGCGTGAATGTGCCAAATGAATCTTTGCCGTATTATGGGCGCAACCGCACTTGGCACTGAGATCAACGTCAGATTGAAGGAAATCAGTCCGCGGGTCAGAGATCTCACCATACCAACGAAGTCGGACGATGATTTTGGCTTATAGTCCCGCTGGCGGTCGAGGAGCAAACCGAATGACTCTGTCTCCGGTTTACTTTGAGCCTTCGCGGCGTTGAGGATTTGTGGCGGAACGAGGGATCATGCTCTCCTACGAGAGGTTCGGTGCTGGGTGAACCATTAGGGGTCGCCTATCTCAAGATCGATGGCCGCTTGGTCTCCCTCTGGCGCGCCGTCAACGCCGAGGGCGAAGTGCTTGACTGCTGATCCTGTAAGAGCCGCGGCCAGTTAACCCGCCCGCCACGGAAACGTCCAGGTCTCGGTGAGCGCCCGCGTGCCGGTGCGCAGGAACGCCCGCAAATCCGTCGATTGGCCGGGCTCCAACTGCACATCGATGATCGCCCGGAAGCCCTTGGTATGAGCATTTGGGACGATGAAGGACCGGGTGATCGTGCCTTGACTCGTGGTGGGGACAACTTCGACCATTTGGGGATCGTCGAGATAATAGGCGAGGTCGCCGCCGGTGAAATCGATGATGAACCGGCGCGAATCCGGCACCGGCGGATCGGCCGAGCCCAGCGCGGCGGTTATGGTTTGATAGGTGTTGAGCGCGCGGCCATTGGGCGAAAGCCGTGAAAGATCGAGACCGGCAACAATGCGATAGGCATAGGTGAAAGACTTGCCGGGTTCGGGCGAATCCTTCGGCACGAAGGAGGCGACGATATTGTCGTTGGTCTCGTGCCCGGTTGGCAGCTCGAACAGCTCAACACGGCCCTCGCCCCAACTCCCCCTCGGCTCGACCCAAAGACTCGGGCGCAACTCATAGTCAAGGTCGAGATCCTGATAGTGGTCGAAGTTGCGGTCCCGCTGCAACAAGCCGAAGCCGCGAAGGTCCTTGTCGAGAAAAGCCGAGACCTCCGGCTTCACCGGGTTGCGCAAGGGGCGCCAAATCCATTCGCCGGTTCCCGAATGAATCAAGAGCCCATCCGAATCATGCAGCTCCGGACGAAAATCATCGTTGAAACGATGATCGACCTTGCCGATGAAGAACATGGACGTCAGTGGGGCGAGCCCGAATTTGACATTCGCCTTCCGCGGAAAAAGCTCCACCGAAATCTCGATCGCGGTCTCGACACCAGGAAAGAGATCGAAGCGATAGGCGCCAGTCGCAGAAGGGCTGTCGAGCAGCCCGTAGATCGTCGCCTGATCGGCGCCGGGCTCGGGCGTCTCGATCCAGAATTCGCGAAAAAATGGAAATTCCTCATTGGTCGTGCCAGCCTCAGTGGCGAGCGCCCGCGCTGACATGCCATAGTGCTGGTCGCGGCCGAGAAACCGGAAATAGCTCGCACCGAGGAAGGCAATGACCTCGTCGAAAATTTTCGGGCTGTTCAAGGGATAATGCAACCGGAAACCGGCGAAGCCGAGATTGACCGGCAAGGGCTTGTCGATCTTGGTGCGGCCGTAATTGAAAAGAGTGGCCGAATAGGGAATGGGCGCCGCGATCCCATCTCTAATCGTGTTGATGGTCACCGGGCGCCGGTAGAGATGGCCGAGATGAAACAATTGCAGCCGGAACTGGCTGCCATTGGCACCAAGGAAGGCTTTGTCGGGACGAAATCTGATATCGCGCCAGGCATCGAAATCCAATTTGTCCAAGGCTTCGGGAAGCGCCGGGATGGCCGCGTCGAACGCCGCCGAGGCAAGATCGCGGGCGCGGCGCACGACATCCTGAAAATCGAATCGCGGCGGTACCTGCGGCGGACTGCCTTGTTGCGCCGGCGCGGACCGGAAAGTTGTTGGCAAAGCGGCAATTGAGACAAGCAGAGATTGGACCAATGCGCGGCGATTAAGGTTGATCATGGGCGGCCAGAAAGGAGGATCATGCGCCTCAAGTCAGGCGGGAGGCGCGGCTCTGGGGTTACCCACCTTTTGCCGAAGCGGCAAGCAGGTCCTTCGCATTTTTACGGGCCCGATCGCTTTCGCTTGCCGGCGAATCCTTCCGTCACGCACCAAGATGTCATGCGCGAAGATGAATCTTCCGTAAGATTTAACCATAGGCCCGCATCACGACCGCGTTTTTTTGAAGAAATCGCTTGTAATTCAGCGAGAATCGCATAATTCTCAACTTGCCCATTTTCGCACGTGCCTGTGGTCGTGTGCTGGTTGGCGGGGATCCGGACAAGAGGCCGGTTAACCGCTGAATAAGGACCAGCAGCCGGAGGCGAACCGGCGAACCCCGCCAAACGGGGGACGCGACTTAAAGCAACGACGGACCGGGCTTTTTCGTCTCTGCCAGCCTCCAAAGCTGGCGTACCGAAGAGGCTAGTCTTTCTTGCCGGGCGTGCGGAGCGGGATCTCATCCCAATCCAAGCGATGGCCATGAACACTTTGGACGGCATCATTTGCCTTGTCCGAGGTGGGACTGTCCAACGGCGCAGCATCAGACCGCGTCGCCCGCGTGGCATTTGCCTCGCGAGTGGCCACCGGTCGCGAATGGCATGATGATCAGTGGCCGCGTCTCCACAACGCGGGCGCCGGTCTGTCATCGCCATTCACCCGAAGCTTATTCGTTCGGGCGCGGCGTTCCGCGCCCTTCGAAGGGATGCCGCGATGACCGATCGTATCTTGGAATTTCTCCGCAACCGACAAGAGGACGGGCCGTGCCTTGTCCTCGACCTCGATGTCGTGCGCGACAATTATACGGCTTTCGCCAAGGCCTTGCCGGACACACGGGTGTTCTACGCCGTTAAGGCCAATCCCGATCCTCGCGTGCTCGACCTGCTGGCTCGGCTCGGCTCCTGTTTCGACACCGCTTCGGTCGCCGAGATCGAGCAGGTGCTGGCGGCCGGCGCGAGCCCGGAGCGCATCAGCTATGGCAATACGATCAAGAAGGAGCGGGAGATCAAGCGCGCCTATGAGCTTGGCGTGCGCCTCTTTGCCGTGGACTGCGAGGCGGAAGTCGAAAAGATCGCGCGCGCCGCACCGGGGTCCAAGGTGTTTTGCCGCATGCTATGCGATGGCGCTGGCGCCGAATGGCCGCTGTCGCGCAAATTCGGCTGCGCGCCGGAGATGGCGCCACGCGTGCTCGAACAGGCGCACCGGCTTGGACTCGTTGCCTTCGGTCTGTCATTTCACGTCGGCTCGCAACAGCGTAATCCGCGCATGTGGGATGGCGCCTTGAAGGCGGCAGCGGCGATCTTCCGCGACTTGGCGGAGCGCGGGATCAATCTGCAGATGGTCAATCTCGGCGGCGGCTTTCC
>DATJLX010000113.1:0-8288 GCA_035509135.1 Methylocella sp. | reverse complement strand
ACGGATCTTTCAAAGCACCTTTCTACGAGCTTAGAAGCTTTGTTTAATAGAAACCTGCAGAAAGAAGACAGAGAAACCTATGACTTTCTCAATTCCCTTTGGATTGCGAGAGGGCACATAGCTCATGGTAAGCCATTTTTTTGGAAACTTGATAGGTCCGCTACTTATCCTCCGAAAGATTTTCTCCAGAAGCTTAAGCTTCTATATGAATGGCTATGCTCTGTATAAAACATGTATTTTATGAGAATATCTAAATAAATTTCACATATTCGGATAGTTCGGGCCGCCACCGCCCTCGGGCGGAACCCAATCGATATTTTGGGCGGGGTCTTTAATATCGCATGTTTTGCAATGCACGCAGTTCTGCGCGTTGATGACGAAACGGGGGTTGGTCTTCGACTCCTCGTTGCCGTAAACCACTTCATAGACGCCCGCCGGACAATAGAGCCGCGCCGGCTCGCCATATTCGGGAAGGTTCTTCGCAATCGGAATCGAGGGATCCTTCAGATGCAGATGGCAGGGCTGGTCTTCTTCATGATTGGTGTTTGACACATAGACCGAGGAGAGCCGGTCGAAGGTGAGCGTGCCGTCCGGCTTCGGGTAGTGAATGGGCGTCACCTCAGCGAGCGGCTTCAGGCTCGCGTAATCCGGTTTGCCATGCTTGAGTGTGCCAAACGGCGAGGTGCCGAAAATTTCATTCATCCACATGTCGAAACCGCCAAGGACAATCCCGGCCCTGGTGCCATAGTTCGACCAGAGCGGCTTGGCGTTGCGGACCTTGAAAAGATCGCGGCCGATGGCGGAGCCGCGCCAGGCGCTTTCATAGGATTGAAGCTCGTCATGGGCGCGGCCGCTTTTCAGCGCCGCATCCACATATTCGGCCGCGAGCATTCCCGAAAAAATCGCATGATGCGAGCCCTTGATGCGCGGCACATTGACAAAACCTGCCGCGCAGCCGATGAGCGCGCCGCCGGGAAAGACGAGTTTCGGCACCGATTGAAAGCCGCCTTCGGTGATCGCCCGCGCGCCAAATGAAATCCGCTCGCCGCCTTGGAACAGGGGCGCGATTTTGGGATGTGTCTTGAAAAGCTGAAATTCATCGAAGGGCGAAAGCGTCGGATTCCAATAATTCAAATGAACCACGAAACCCGCAGCGACGAGCCCATCCTCGAAATGATAAAGAAACGAGCCGCCGCCGGTGCGATCATCGAGTGGCCAGCCGAAGCTATGCTGGACGAGGCCGGGCCGATGCAAAGCTGGATCGATCCGCCAGAGCTCTTTCAGGCCAATGCCGAATTTTTGCGGTTCACAATCGTTGTCTAGCCGGAATTTCGCGATCAGCTCTTTGGCAAGCGAGCCGCGGGCGCCTTCCGCGATCAATGTGTATTTGCCGCGCAGCTCCATACCACGCGTAAAACCGCTCTTCGGGCGGCCATCGCGGGCAACGCCCATGTCGCCCGTCGCGACACCCAAAACTTCACCGGCGCCGCCATAAAGGATCTCGGCGCCCGCGAAGCCCGGAAAGATATCGACGCCCAAAGCCTCCGCCTTCGCGCCGAGATAGCGCACGACCGTGCCGAGCGAGCCAATGAAATTGCCATGATTGCTCATGAGGCGCGGCATGATAAAATTGGGCAGTCGGAACGCCCTCTTCGCGCTCAACACATAGAAACGGTCGGCCGTAACTTCCGTCCTGAGGGGCCGGTCCTTATCTTGACGCCAACCGGGAAGAAGCGTGTCGAGAGCACTTGGATCAATGACCGCGCCGGACAAAATATGGGCGCCGATTTCAGCACCTTTCTCAACGACGACGACCGAAAGTTCCGGGCTCAGCTGTTTGAGGCGGATCGCGGCGGCAAGGCCCGCTGGGCCAGCGCCGACGATCACCACATCGAAATCCATGGTTTCGCGCGGCGGCAATCGCATTTCCCCGGTCATTGTCTTAGGTCCTTGCGCGCCGAGAAGTCTGTTGAGAAACAGTCCGATTTCTTCGTGTTGGATCGTTAGGCCTATAGGATAGCGCTTTGAACTGCAACGCTTGCTAAGATGAGGTCACTTTTGCGCAAATGGCGTCTCCCAGTTTATTTTCCAGACAAGGAGCGGGCGAAAGCCGGGACTGCCTCGTCCTTCAACGGGTCTCGCCATGACTGACCGTTTGTCGGAGATTCTCCGCTGGTACGCGGAGATGGGCGTCGATATTGCCGTTGATGAAACTCCGCATGACCGGTTCGCCGAGAGCCGCATTAGCGCGACCCCTCAGACACGAACGGAAACCTCTGGCGCCGCACCGCCCGCCGTCGAAGCGAGAGCCAGGGCGACGCGGTACGCCCCCGCTCTTGCCGCCGGGGTTATCGAGGCAACGGCGCAGGATTCCGCCGCCGCCGCAAAAAGCTTGAGCGATCTCCGCGAAAGCCTTTCGCGCTTTGAAGGATGCGGCCTCAAGGCAACCGCCACCAACCTTGTTTTCGGCGATGGCAATCCTCGCGCGGACATTATGTTGATTGGCGAAGCCCCCGGCGCCGACGAGGACCGCCAGGGCGTGCCTTTTGTCGGCCGCGCTGGCCAATTGCTCGACAAAATGCTGGCCTCGATCGGGCTCGACCGGAGCAAGGTCTATATCGCCAATGTCGTGCCCTGGCGCCCGCCTGGAAACCGCACGCCGACCCCGCTTGAAACTTCGGCCTGCCTGCCCTTCACGCGCCGCCAAATCGAACTTGTCGACCCCAAAATCCTGGTCTGTCTCGGCACGGCGGCGGCGCAGACACTGCTTGGCGCCAAGGATGGCATCATGCGCCTGCGCGGCCGCTGGTTTGCCTATCAGGCGGGCGGTAAGGAGATCCGGGCAATCGCTATGCTGCATCCGGCCTATCTCTTGCGGCAGCCCGCGCAAAAAAAACTGGCCTGGCAGGATTTGCGCGCCCTCGCCAAAGAAATGAATCGCTTGCAGCTCTTTGCCAAAAAGGAGAGAGACGGAATTTGAACCCGGGAACCGAGGCGGAGTGGCTTGTTTTCGGGCCACCCTAATTTGTACCGGTTATTCTGCGCAGGAGCGTACTCTAGCTTTTCTCAAGCTTTTTTTTCCCAGCGCCCATTTTCGGCTTGCTGCCAATAGGTCACCACAAAGCCGCGCTCTTTTAGCTCTTTCCACTGCGCCCGCGCGAACAGACGTTCGTCCTCATTGGTGCCGTCGAAGAGGGCGATCACACGGGCATAGGCAGCATCCGGTTCGGAGAGCGCCGGCGCCAGCGCCGCGCCTTCGATAAAAATCCGGAGCGCCGCACCATTCGGGTTTTCAAGGCCGGTCGTCAGATAAACGGGCTGGAGTTCGCCATCGCCATCGCCCGCCCTTCCATGCGCGAGAAAACCCGCGTCCGAATAGGTCCAGAGCCAGGAATCGAGCGCGTCAAGCCGCTCATCGTTTTTGGCCTGAACGACCGCACGCCAGCCCTTTTCAAGCGATTTCTCAAGAAGCTGCGGCAAGACTTTTTCGAGAGGCTGCCGCTGCAAATGATAAAACCAGATTTCTGTCATGGCACCCTTCGGCAGTTGGCCTCTCTGGAAAAGTCCCGAAGGGCAAGGCTGCTATTCATAGCTCAAATGGGTCTTGTAGTTTTTCTAAGTGATCAATAATATATTACATAAAGTTATAATGCATTACTAATAGTATTGTTCTCCCAAGCGAAACTCCATCTTAGGCCGTTTGGTGAAAAAGGTTTTCGAGAGGAGGCCGGAATGGATACTCTGGTCGTCGGCAGCGTTCTATTTGGCATATTTTTTGGACGATTTTTTAAATGGCCCATTCTTATACTGGCATATGGGCTCGTTATCGCTCTGGTTTTCGCCATTTCCCTGCCCTTCGAGCGCAGCCTCATTGGCTTCATTCTTGAAATCATTATGCTGACCATCAGCCTTCAATTCGGCTACGTCATGGGCGTTCTTGCTCGCAAGCTCCCCTATTCCCGTTCGAAATATAGCGGAGTCCGCAGTCCGGGAATCCGGGCAGCAAGACCCCTAAGACGGGTCGAAGAACGGCGTCATTTTACACGCTCTTGATTTTGCCCTGAGAGCAAAGTCAGCAAGCTACCCTTCAGGGGAGACTTCGGCTTCGTGCGTTTGAGCACCCCGCTTTCAAGTGGTGATGCTTATAGATTTTGATGTTTAAGCACCTAACAATTTAAGAGCCTGCGGGTGCGTTTCGTAACGCACCCGCAGTGTCCCAGGCGGCGGCTGGCCTCGCGCCACCCTTCTCCAATTACGGCGCAAAATTCAATGGGGAGCACCGGGGCAGGGCAAGGCTTTGCGGCGCCCATCACCCAAAAGGACAAGATTTCACCCGATGCCGTCAAATATGTCGAGAACCTCGACTCCGGGTGTGAGTCAATCTTATCGTCGACGCCATTCGCTGCTTGCCTATATGTTGAAACGTGCCCCGTACCATTGACAAGCTTGTGCTGCACCGATCCTGATCCGCCTGAAGTTAGGGGCAAGTTACCGCAGCTAGCTCACAAAGTCCCTGACCGCTACCGGTGTGCCGGTGCCCGGCGGAAACAAAGCGGAGCTAAGAATGGCAGAGGTTCGCACCGAATCCGACAGTCTTGGCACGGTGCAGGTGCCTGCGGACAAGCTATGGGGCGCGCAGACCCAACGCTCGCTCGAATATTTCAGCATCG
The DNA here is from genome assembly GCA_035509135.1 of Methylocella sp. Classification (GTDB taxonomy): domain Bacteria; phylum Pseudomonadota; class Alphaproteobacteria; order Rhizobiales; family Beijerinckiaceae; genus Methylocapsa. The sequence goes on along the minus strand of DATJLX010000113.1, from coordinate 3,618 downwards.
GCCGGGATCTCATGCCCCGCGAGTTGATCACCGCTTACGCCATCTTGAAGCGCGGTGCCGCGACCGCCAATCATGCTGGAGGACGGCTCAACGATACTATCCACGGCCTGATCACCCAGGTCTGCGACGAGATCCTTTCCGGTCACCATCGTGACATGTTTCCCTTGCATGTGTGGATGACCGGCAGCGGCACACAGTTCAACATGAATTTCAACGAGGTCGTCTCAAACCGCTGCTGCCAGCTCGCGGGAACCGCGCTGGGCAGCAAGACGCCGGTCCATCCGAACGATCATGTGAACATGTCGCAGTCGTCGAACGACACTTTCCCCACGGCGATGTCCATTGCGGCCGCCGTGAATGTCACCGCCTGCCTTGCTCCGGCCGTCGCCTTGCTGCGCGACGCGATCGCGGCCAAGGCGGTGGAATGGGATGCGATCATCAAGATCGGCCGCACCCACATGCAAGACGCAACGCCGGTCACGCTTGGCCAGGAATGGTCCGGCTATGCCGGCATGCTGACGGACAATCTCGAGCGGATCGAGGATGCGCTGAAAGGAGTCTACCGGCTGGCGCTCGGCGGCACAGCCGTGGGCACAGGCCTCAACGCCGCTCCCGGCTTCGCAGAAGCTGCGGCGGCCGAGATTGCCGGATACACGGGGCTGCCCTTCGTCAGTGCCCAAAATAAGTTCGCCGTGCAGGGCGCTCATGACGCTCTGGTCCAGCTCTCCGGCACATTCCGCACCTTGGCGGTCTCGCTCTACAAGATCGCCAATGACATCCGGCTGATGTCCTGCGGCCCGCGCGCCGGCTTCGCGGAGCTGTTGATCCCCGAGAATGAACCTGGCTCATCGATCATGCCGGGCAAGGTCAACCCAACCCAGGCCGAGGCGCTGACGATGATCACCGTGCAGGTGATGGCCAATGACGTCGCGGTTGGCTTCGGCGGCGCCGGCGGCTATCTTGAGATGAACGTCTATAAGCCGCTGATGATTGCCAACATCACCCAGTCGATCATCCTCCTGACCGACGGCTGCACAAATTTCCGCAAGTTCCTCGTCGAAGGAACGCGGCCGAATTTGAAGAAGATCGCCGAATATGTGGACCGCTCGCTCATGCTGGTAACGGCGCTCGCGCCGGTGATCGGCTACGACAAGGCGTCGGCGATCGCCCATTACGCCATGGACCATGATTTGACGCTTAAGGCCGCGGCCCTTGAGCTCGGCTTCATCAGCGAGGCGGAATTCGACCGCTTGGTCGATCCGGCGAAGATGGTGAGACCTTATGTTGCCACCGCGACCTGAACCGCCGCTGTCTCAAGGACAGCCCCTTTTGCAATGTCCTTTCTCAAGACAAGGATCGCAACGTCCATGCAAACCTCTGTTATTGGCTATGAGCTGCTTCATAACCCTCGTCTAAACAAGGGGACAGCGTTCACCGATGCCGAGCGGCGCACGCATGGCATCGAGGGATTGCTGCCCCCTGGCATCAACACGCTTGACCTCCAGATTGCGCGCATCCATGCCGAGCTCGCCAATCTCGACAATGATCTGCAAAAATATCTGTTCCTCTCCGACTTGCAGGCGCGCAACGAAACGCTCTACTTCGCCGTCCTGATGTCGGATCCGGCGGCATTCATGCCACTGGTGTACACGCCAACAGTTGGCGAGGCATCGCAGAAATTCGATCATAACTTTCGTGCCCCTCGCGGCATGTATTTGCCTATCAGCGCGCGCGGCCGCCTGCGCGAAATCCTCGGCAACTGGCCGCAAAAGGACGTTCGTTTTATCGTGGTGACGGACGGTGAGCGCATCCTGGGCCTCGGTGACCTTGGGGTCGGCGGAATGGGCATTCCGGTCGGCAAGCTTGCGCTCTACACCGCCTGTGCTGGTGTGCCGCCGCAATATTGTTTGCCGGTCACGCTGGATGCTGGCACCAACAATCAGGAGCTCCTCGACGACCCGCTCTATCTAGGACTGCGCCACGGCCGAGTCCGTGGGGAGGACTATACCGCTTTCGTCGACGAGTTCGTCGAGGCGGTGCAGGCACTCTATCCGAAGTGCTGCATTCAGTGGGAAGACTTCGCCAATATCAATGCGGTCCCGATTCTTGAACGCTTCCGCGACAAGATCTGCACCTACAACGACGATATCCAGGGCACCGCGGCGGTGGCGCTCGCCGGTATCTTAGGCGCCTTGCGCATCACCAAACAAAAGCTCAACGAGCAGCGGTTCCTCTTTCTGGGCGGCGGGTCCGCGGCGACCGGTATCGCAGAGCTGATCAGCCAGGCGATGGCGCTGGAAGGCATGGAGATTTCGCAGGCTCGAGCCCGCAACGCATTGTTCGATATCAACGGCTTAATGGTGACCTCCCGGACGGACCTAGCGGATTTCCAGAAGCCATTTGCACGAAACCATGCCCCAGTCTCCAAATTCGTCGATGCGGTGAAAGCACTCCGGCCAACCGGCATCATCGGGGTCAGCACCGTGCCGAAGCTGTTCAATCAGCAGGTCATCGAGGCGATGACGGAGATCAACGAGCGGCCAATCATCTTTCCCTATTCCAATCCGACGTCGCGTTCGGAATGCACGGCGGAAGAGGCCTACAGGTGGTCCCGTGGTCGCGCTATTTTCGCGAGCGGCAGCCCGTTCCCGCCGGTGGAGATCGCGGGCAAGACCTTCGTGCCGGGCCAGGGGAACAATGTCTATATCTTCCCGGCGATGGGGATGGCGGTCTTTGCAACCGAAGCCACACGCGTCACCGAAGAAATGTTCATCATCGCCGCCAAGGCCGTGGCAGAACAAGTCACCGATGAAAGCTTGGCGATGGGCTTGATCTATCCGCCGCAAAGCCAAATCTTCGAAGCCTCACTTCACGTCGCGGGCCAAATCGCAGCCTCTATCTTCGACCGGGGGCTTGCCCGTGTACCCCGGCCAGCCAGCATTGACGCGCATATTCGCGCCAGCGCCTATCGGCCCGCCTACCCAGCGTGAGCCGAAAGCACGACGCCTTTCCCACCAGCGACGCTTAGACGGAAGAGGTGGCCTCCTTGTCGTGGCCGGCCGCCTCATATAGCGAAAAACTCGCAGCGAACATATCATCCGCATCGCCTCAATAAGCGGAATTCGAAGGTGTTGGCGGGAGGCTCCGGGTGGCGGCCACCATTGCCTATGATTGAATTTATGAGAGTGATTGAATTTATGAGAGAAAAATGGTGGGCGCGACAGGGATCGAACCTGTGACCCCTACGATGTCAACGTAGTGCTCTCCCGCTGAGCTACGCGCCCACTCACCATTGCCCATGCGATGCAATTTTGCCTCGACAGGAACCGCGCAATCGCGCACCCGCAGGCCCCGCGCGCAATCGGGGCTCCAGGGCATGGTTTCCAGGCGGTATATCGTCTCATCCGCGCCGGCGCAAGCCAATCTGATCGAGCCAATCCGAGGATCATTCCTCGCAAGGCCCTTCATCAAGCGCGGATCAGATTCAACAAATCGCGGTGAATGACATGATTACCGGCGCAAATGGTCCCTTTGATAAGCATCTCCTCGCCGCCGTCCGCATCGGTGACGAAGCCTCCCGCCTCCTTGATGATGATAATTCCCGCTGCGATATCCCAA
>DATJLX010000112.1:0-4233 GCA_035509135.1 Methylocella sp. | reverse complement strand
AACCAACCGGTTGAAAATGCCAAGGTTTCTGCGTCCGGAAATCTGGGGCAAAAAGAGCGCGTGTTCGATTTTCGATCCGCGACAGTTTCCACCCACGGCTGACTCGCCAGGGTTCGGGCACGCGCCGCGCCACCAACCGCCCAACACTACCAATTTCTTGCGCAATTCCACTTGTCTCACGGCCAGATGACGTATGAGGGCTTGTAAGGTTTTCGGCCCCGACCTTACAAAAAAGTTTCACGTGAAACATTTTGGTAAGGTTTGACCGCCCCATCGGACAAAATTGAAGTTTGAAACATCACGCCATCCGCGCGCGCTCGCCAAAATCCCCACGCTGGTCTACATAAGGCCCGCAAAGGTGGCCCGATGTCTCTGACCTCTCCCGAAACACAGGCCGATATTCTCGTCGCGGGCGCCGGCGCCGCCGGTCTTTCCGCCGCGATCGCGCTCGCGCAAGCGGGATTTTCCGTGGTCTGCGCCGGCCATGTCGAAGGGCGCGCCAACGGGCGGACCGTCGCGCTTTTTGAAGCTTCGCTGCGTTTTTACAAGGCGCTCGGCGTCTGGCCGCATTTTCGCGGCAAGACGGCGCCGCTGGCGAAGATCGCGATGATCGATGCGACAGGCGCCCGGCTTCCGGTGCCCCCGCTTTCCTTCGCCGCGAGCGAGATCGGGCTTGCCGCCTTCGGCGAGAATATCGAAAACAATGTCCTCGTCGAGGGCCTTGCGGAGATTGCTGGGGCAACTGGCAATCTCGTCCTCCATGAAGGCATGATCAGCGATATAAGCTTCGACACGGATGCCGCCCGCGCCCGTCTCGCCGATGGGCATGCCATCACGGCAAAGCTTGCCGTCGCCGCCGATGGGCGCAACTCCCTTGTGAGGACCGAGGCGGGCATCGGCACGCGCAGCTGGACCTATCCGCAAATAGCCTACACGGCTCTCCTCGCGCACGCCAAGCCGCACCGCAACATCTCGACGGAGTTCCACACGCGTTCGGGTCCCTGCACGCTGGTCCCGCTTCGCGCGGCCGCAAACAAGCCGAACCGGTCGAGCCTTGTGTGGCTCATGTCCGCCGCGGATGCCGAGCGCCGGCGCGCCCTCCCGCTCGCCGCCCTCGAACAAGAGATCGAGGATCAAGTCGATTCTCTTTTGGGCCCCTTCGAGATCGAGGGGCCAGGCGGCTTTTTCCCCATGGCGGGCATGAGCGCCAACCGTCTTACCGGACATCGCGTCGCGCTCATTGGCGAAGCCGCGCACATCTTTCCGCCGCTCGCGGCGCAAGGCCTGAACCTCAGCCTGCGCGATAGCGCCGCCCTTGTCGAGATGTTGGAGGATGCGCGCGCGCGCGGCCACGACATCGGCGCCGTGGCGACGCTGAAAGCCTATGAGAAGGCCCGCCGGAGCGATATTTTCTTACGCACGAATGGCGTCGATATTCTCAATCGCTCGCTTCTTTCGGATTATTTTCCGGTCGCCTTGCTGCGCGGCGCCGGCGTGCTGGCGTTTTCGACGATTGGCCCGTTGCGCCGGGCGCTGATGCGGGAAGGCGTCCTGACGCATGGAACCTTGCCACGCCTGATGCAAGAACGGCCGCTCAAGCGTTTGGCATCCCGGCGCGCGGGTGAACACGGGACGCGAGGAAGAATGTTATGAAAATCGCGACCTGGAACGTCAACTCGGTCCGGCAAAGAATTGTCCATCTCCAGCGTTATCTCCGCGACGCCAAGCCCGATGTCCTCTGTCTGCAAGAGCTGAAATGCGAGGACGCGGCTTTCCCTCACATGGAAGTCGAGGCGGAAGGCTATAATGCCGCCGTGCATGGGCAAAAAGGCTTCAATGGCGTCGCGATTCTCGCCAAGGCACCAATCGAAGTCGCGCGGGGGCTGCCGGGCGACCCCAACGACGAGCAAGCGCGCTATATCGAGGCCGTCGTCCCCAATGGCCATGCAATCCTCCGCGTCGCCTCGATCTATCTGCCGAACGGCAATCCGCCGCAAACGGAGAAATACAACTACAAGCTCGCCTTCATGGACCGGCTCATCACCCACGCAAAAGATCTTTTGGCTCTAGAGGAGCCGCTGGTTCTCGCCGGCGACTACAATGTGATCCCGCAACCCCGCGACGCCGCCGATCCCGCCGCCTGGGAGGGCGACGCGCTGTTCCTGCCGCAAACCAGGGCGCGCTTTCGCGGCCTCCTCAATCTCGGTCTGACCGACGCCCTGCGCGCGGCAACCGACGAATCCGGACTCTATACATTTTGGGATTATCAGGCGGGCGCCTGGCAGCGCAACAAAGGCATTCGCATCGATCATCTCTTGCTTTCGCCTCTGGCGGCGGACCGCTTGACCGAAGTGACGATCGATAAGGAAAGGCGTGGCGAGGATAAGCCCTCGGATCACGTGCCGGTCGAGATCACGCTGGCGTGAGCGCCGCACCAGACCGCGATGAAATGGGGCGGCCCGCTCACGCGGCGACCGAGGACAACGAAGCCCAAAGATAAAGCGCGGTCGCGGCTGCGCCAAGCAGGCTCCGTATGGCGTGCAACCTGCCCCATTTTATGATCAATTCGCGGCTTTGCTGGCCGACCTGGAGCGGTTTGATTTCCGACAAAAGCCGATTTGTCGGCAAGATGGCAATGAGCGTGAAAGGCCAGTTGGCAAAAAGCAGGAAGGCTCCCGTGAGCCAGCGCCAGTCCATGTTGCCGCAGGCGGCCATGACCCCAAGAAGAAACCCGATCATCGCCAAAGGCGCTTGCATCGCAAAACCGCGCTGATAAGCAGGTTTCCATTCGGCGAGGAGCGCACGGTCGTCAAGCCCCAGGCGCGCTGGCTGTTCCACCACATTGATGTATAGGGCGGCGCCGGTAAAGAGAGCGGCGATAACGAGCGCGAGTTGTCCTGCGAGCACGTCCTTCCTTCCTTCGGGCCGCGATAGCCATTCGCGATCGCAGAGTCTCTTCCAAAAGGCCGCGCTAGCACGTTCTGCTCCAAGCGGCAACCGCCACCGGCACAAACCAATGGCGTTTAAGAGATCATACGCACGAACGATGCGCGCCATCCGGGGCGTGGAGGAGCCAGGCCTCCCTTCTTGCCAGCCGTGCTCATGGAGTTCCCCGCAAGTCAGGGGATCTTCGGCTGTTCGATTTAAGGGTAGTGGGTCCGTTTGAAATTTGCCTAGGTTGACTCTAAATATGTATGCGGTCGTTACTGGGCGACACCAAGGACACCCTAGACTCTGCGGCTTCACAAGCCATTAGAGGAAAAAGACCCGAGGGCCACGCTAACACGTGGAGGCAGTAGCGATCATAAGGCAGTTCATGGCAAAGCGCCCAAAACGCCCCCGCGATCCTGCTCAACTCGCAAAACTCATTGTGGACATCGCGACCGGAGAAGCTCAAGATACAGGAGATTCGGACAAAAGTCCGATGTCAGTTCTTGGGAGAACGGGCGGCTTATTGGGTGGTCGTGCGCGAGCGGCCAAATTATCGCCGGATCAACGCGCAACCATTGCGAGAAATGCCGCCGCCGCACGGTGGCGAAAGAGTGACGACTGAAATCGCCATTATGAACCGCCAGGCTATCGCGTTGGCTGCGGATAGCGCAGTCACGATTGGGCGTCAGCGGGTCTGGAAAATGCAAATAAGCTATTTTCTCTAGCGCCGTTTAACGACATTGCCATCATGGCAAATGGCTCCGGGGATTTTGTCGGATTCCCTTGGGAGACTATTATCAAATCTTATCGTCTTAAGATAGGACGGCGTGTTTTCCCGACTGTCGATGGTTGCGCCAAAGATTTTATTTCATTTCTTGGATCTGGACCTTTTAATAACATTGATCTTGAGAAGATAAGTATAAATTACCTATTTGTAAAAGAAATAGAAAATCTACGTACCAAATGCTGCCCGGACGGGCCGAAGGCGTCCTTTCGAAAATCTCTACTTGATGAGATAAGCAAGGATCGTGAAAGAGCAGAAAGACAAAATATTGTCCTTAGTGACCAGCTCGATGATGTTTTCACTCCGGATATATTACAATTCTGTAGGGAAATTTTTAAATGTCACATTCCTAAAGGCATATTGAACTCAATTCAGTCTCTATGTGGCGAGATTTATCGGCGCGCTGTGCCGTCTGGTGCAGAGACGGGACTCGCGTTCGCGGGATTTGGTTCAGAAGAATATTTTCCATCACTGATCTCATATATCGTTGATGGAAAATACAACGCCATAGTTAGAGC
>DATJLX010000111.1:0-16937 GCA_035509135.1 Methylocella sp. | reverse complement strand
AGCAACCGATGTGCCCGGCGTCACCAAGCACCATGAAGACATCGTGGCGTTTCTGGTGCGCCAAATGCTCGATACCGTTTCGCCAAAGAATTTTCCGCTCACCAATCCCGAGGTGCTGGCGCAGACGCAAAAGCAAGGCGGCATGAACTTCGTGCGCGGCGCACTCAATTTCTGGGAGGACTGGCAACGGCTGTCGGCAGGCGGAAAGCCCGCGGGCACCGAAGCGTTCGAGGTTGGACGGGACGTCGCGATCACGCCAGGCAAAATCGTCTTTCGCAACCGCTTGATCGAGCTCATTCAATATGCCCCGGCAACAGATGAGGTGCGGGCGGCGCCGGTGCTGATCGTCCCGGCCTGGATTATGAAATATTATATCCTTGATCTGTCGCCGCAAAATTCCCTTGTCCGCTATCTCGTCGCGCAAGGCTATACGGTGTTCATGATCTCCTGGAAGAATCCGGGAAGCGAGGATGGCGGCCTTGGCCTGGAGGATTATCGCCAGCTTGGCGTGATGGCGGCGCTGGACGCGGTCACGGCAATCGTCCCGGACAGCGGCATTCATGCCGCGGGCTATTGTCTTGGCGGCACCCTGCTCGCGGTCGCGGCGGCCGCGATGGCGCGCGACGCCGACACACGTCTCAAGAGCCTCACCCTCTTCGCAGCGCAGACGGACTTCACGGAAGCCGGCGAACTGACGTTGTTCATCGACGAGGCACAGGTCCAATTCCTGGAAGACATGATGGCGGAAAAAAATTACCTCGACGGGAAACAAATGTCAGGCGCGTTCCAATTGCTTCGCTCGAGCGATCTCCTCTGGTCGGCGGCCGTGCATGACTATCTGATGGGCGAGCGCCCGCCGATGATTGATCTCATGGCGTGGAACGCCGACACCACACGGATGCCATATCGCATGCACTCCGAATATCTCCGGCGCTTTTTTCTCCGCAACGATTTGGCGGAGGGCCGTTACGAGGCCGGCGGCAAAGCGGTTTCGCTGCGGGACATCCATGTGCCTGTTTTCGCTGTGAGCACCATCACCGACCATGTCGCGCCATGGCGGTCGGTTTACAAAATCCAAATGTTGACCGATGCCGATGTGACGTTCGTGTTGTCGAACGGCGGCCACAATGCGGGCATCGTCAGTCCTCCTGGCCATCCGCGCCGTCATTTCCAGATCGCCACCCACAAGGAGAGCGACAGCTATATCGATCCAGATAGCTGGCAGGCGTCGACCGTCCAAGAGGACGGCTCCTGGTGGCCATGCTGGCGCGATTGGCTCGACCGCCATTCCGGCACAAAGATTCCCCCGCCCTACATGGGTGCGCCGGAGAAAGGCTATACCCCTCTGGCGGACGCCCCTGGTACCTACGTTCTTGAAGCGTGACACTTGATGCGGGTCAAAGCATCGGAAAGCCGCGTCCGTTATGGTACAGCCTCACTCGGCGTGAACCGCATCCATTTGCGTGGACTTTCGCTTGGAGCGCTGGACACACGTCGCCGTCAGCATCCAGAGACATTCAAAGAGCCGCCGGGGCCCACCCGTTCACTGGGCTGAACATCGGAGCCGCGCAATGGACTCGATCCAAAACCGAACATTCGACGAGCTAGTTGTCGGTGAGACCGCCAGCCTCGCCCGCACGCTGACTTATAAGGATATCGAACTCTTCGCCATCATGTCCGGCGACGTCAATCCGGCGCATGTCGATGAAGTGTTCGCCAAGAGCGACATGTTCCACAAGGTGGTGGCGCATGGCATGTGGGGCGGCGCATTGATCTCGACCGTTCTCGGCACGCTCCTGCCCGGCCCCGGCACCATCTACCTCGGGCAATCATTGCATTTTCTCAAGCCCGTGGGCCTTGGCGACACTTTGACCATCACGTTGAAAGTGGCGGAAAAGAAGCCCGAAAGCCATCGCGTACTCCTTGATTGCCAAGCGCTGAACCAGCACGGTCAAATCGTGATCACCGGGACCGCGGAAGTCATCGCGCCGGCCGAAAAGATTTCCAGGCCGAGGGTTATTTTGCCCGAGGTGGAATTGCGTCAGAAGGGCCGGTTTCATCGAAAGCTCGTCGACATGACGCAAGGTTTTGCGCCAATTCGGACCGCCGTCGTCCATCCTGTCGACGCCGTGTCTCTGCTCGGCGCCATTGAAGCCGCCCGCGAGCAGCTGATCGTGCCCGTTCTCATCGGTCCGAAAGCCAAGATCCGAGCCGCGGCGGTGCAGGCGCAACTCGATATTTCACCCTATGAACTCATTTCGACGGAGCATAGCGAGGCCGCCGCTCACCTTTCGGTGGCGTTGGCTCGGGCGGGCAAGGTCGAAGCGCTGATGAAAGGCGCGCTGCACACCGATGAACTCATGCATGCGGTGGTCGACGCCGATAAAGGCTTGCGCACGGCGCGAAGGATCAGCCACGTGTTTGTCATCGACGCCCCCGGCTATCCAAGACCCCTCTTTGTCACCGATGCGGCGATCAATGTCTACCCGACCCTCGATGACAAGCGCGACATCGTGCAAAACGCCATTGATCTCGCTCAGGCGCTCGGTATCGCCATGCCGAAAGCCGCGATCCTCTCGGCGGTGGAAACCGTCACCACGAAACTCCGATCGACGCTCGATGCCTCGGCATTGTGCAAAATGGCCGACCGCGGTCAGATCACTGGCGGCATCATCGACGGTCCGCTGGCCTTCGACAATGCCGTCTCGGAGGAGGCGGCCAAGACGAAGGGGATTGTCTCACCGGTCGCGGGCCAAGCCGATATTTTCGTCGTCCCCGACGTCGAAGCCGGGAATATGCTGGCAAAGCAGCTCGAATATCTGGCGGATGCCGAAATCGCGGGCATCGTGCTCGGCGCTCGCGTGCCGATCATCCTTACCAGCCGCGCCGACAAGGCGCTGGCCCGCCAAGGCTCCTGCGCGATCGCTCTGCTGCTGGCCCGCCGCAAGATGCAAGCCAAACCGTGACCCGCGTCCCCGATGCGGGATCGCCAAGCCTCAAATACTCGCTCTATGCCGTCATGAATGATGCCAGACTAAACGGGTTTTTGCGATTCCGGCGCCGCAATGGCCACGCGCGGCTTTTCGATCAGGATCGGCGGCTCATCGGGACCTGAAACAGATCTGAAAATCGCCTCATCGATCTCGCCGCTCGTGCTCAGGCGTTCGTCTGGCCTGCGCCACACAAAGGCGTCGAGTTTTCCTGTTGCAGGAACGGCCGGCAACCATTGATCCGATAAGACACCGTCCGCGACCCAGGTCGCATCGCGCGGGGCGCGCGACGCGCGGGCCAACCAATCGCGCGCGAAACCGGAATCGCCGTGCTCCGCCTCCTCGAGTTCCCCCATGATGAGGCACATCCGGGTCGTCGGCCGCTCGTCTCCCTGGATCAGCGGCCGCATGGTTTCGCGCGCGGTCTTGTAATCGCAGGCGGCGATCGCGGCGCTGGCGAGGGTCATGCGGCTTTCGGCATCGCGTGGCGCCAGATTCATGAGGGTTTGCGCTCTTGCAAGGCAGTCTGCGAAGGACTCACCTTGTCTGATCTCGAGGTAAATCTTCGCGAGGTCTGGATGCGGCGCCAGCCGCCACGTGGTCTCAATCATTTTCGCCGCCTTCCTGTGACGGCCCCGCCTGGACAGGAGCCGCGCGGCGAGCGCCACGGCTGGCACGAGATCCGGTGCTCTTTTAACCACCATGCTTGCAAGGCGGAGAGCTTCGTCCGGCGCGGTCTGTTCCTTGTCAAGCGCGATCGCCGTTGTAAGCACGGCGCGTTGACGGTCTCTTTTTGTTTTGTCGGTGTATCCACTGTTATCGAGCGTCGCCAGTGCGCCGGCCCAGTCCTGTGCAGCGACATGCTTTTCCAAAACTGCGGATGCTGTCCAAGGCAAGGCGGCAATACTATGAGCCGTGCTGGCAAAATGATGCGCCGCGTCGATGTCGCCACGCCGGTGGGCTTGCGCATGCAGGCCGCGGAAGCCGAGCAGACGCATGTCGTCGCGCCGGGTCATCTCCTTGAAAGCGGCTTCCACCGCGTGGTGATCGCCCGTGAGCTGGGCGGCCTCGGCCCGTAACAGCAAAGCCAAAGGCTCTTCCGGCAAATGCCTCTGCGCTTCGGCGGCGGCTTTGCTGGCTATCCGCGCATCCCCCGTGCCCACGGCGATGATGCCTCGCGAAATCGCCGCATAGCCCTTTTCACGCCGGCGCGCCCGGTGGGCAATAGACAAGGCGGGTGGCAGCCCAAGAAAATAGCGCAATATGGTCCAGCCCAAGACCACCGCGGCGACCAGGGCTAACACAAACCCCACTCCGACCAAAACCGAAGTTTGGATCTGATAGCCCTGCCAAGTCAGCATGATTTGACCAGGCTGGTCGACGAGCCAGCCCTCGGCAAGCGCCAGGATGATCAGAACAACGAAGAAAAAGAGAACCCGGACCATGTGCTTCTCGTCGAGGACTGCGATTGGGTCTCAGCGGGACGAAATTATGATTTTGGCTTGCCCAGGGTCGCCACGGACTCGGCCTCGATCGACCTTGCGGCAGTTAAAGCGTCGAGCCGCGCCTTGGCGGCATTCCCCCAGCTTTCAGAGAGCTGCATGGCCGTGCTGGGCAAATCCGACCACGCGGCATAGGCCGCTTCGAGATCATGATCCGCGAGGGCTTTTTCAATCTGGTCGACAAGACTCTCCGCGTCCATATCCTTGCCCTTGCCGACGCGGCGGAGATGCACCAACTCCTTGGCATGGCGTGTCACGCGGTCGAGAAAACCTTCGTCGGGGCTCTCCTGTTTGGCGCTTGCGACAATCGCCGGGGCGAGAGATGCAAATTGCTCGGTGAGCTGCCGTTCGCTTGACTCGGGCGAGGTGGACATCACGCGAAGGGGCGCCAGCGTGTCCGCCGGGACGCCGAGGTTTTCAAGCGCCGTGAGTTCGGCCGAAAATGGTCGATCCCCGTCAAACTTCCGTAACAGGCTTTCCGCGACAATCGCGATGGCTTGCGCCCGAGGGACTGGCGCTGCCGCTGTAGTCTCGCGATCCTGCGGGCGGTTGGCGTGAATTTCGTCTTTGAACGCGGCTAGGGTGGATTCGAGCGAGGCGATCTTCTGCTCGATCGCATCCATGCGCGCGTTGAGCGGGCCGAGATCGGGCGCCTCTTGCGCGGGCGAGGGCTTGGACTCGGCCACGGGCGCTGGCCGTGATGCAATGTCCTTTTGCAGATCGCCCTCAGCCGAGTTCGCGGTCTCGGCGGCTTTGCTCGCGGTCTCGGCGGCTTTGTTTGCGATTTCAGCGGCTTTGTTTGCGGCACTTTCCGCGGCAGCCACGCGGGTTTCAAGCGCCGCGAGAGCCGCGCTGGAGGCGGTCCCGCCCCTGCCCTCGATTGCATCCAATCGTTTGGCCAATTCGGCAAAATGCTCTTCGATGGCGGGGCTGTAATGGTGCACAGCGAATGCTCCGCCCACGCCCAAAATGCCCCCCACAAGGGCGGTGGCGGCAAGCGAAAGAAATTGCGAGCGCGGCTTGCTTTGTGTCAAGGCTGCCCCGGGAGAATAGAGAGGTGGCTCGGCGGCATGAGTGGGAGCTGTTTCCGGCACGGAGGGCGCAAGCCCAGGCGCGGGTTCCCACTCATCTTCATCCGAGGGGCCATCATCATCCATGGACTCCTCTTCATCGTCAGGCTCCTCCTCATCCATGGGACCATCAGCAACCCCGGGGTCATGAGCAGCAAGGTCAGGGGTTCCCAAAGCGATATGGGTATCTGCAGGGGCAGGAGCAACCGCAGGATCATGAGAATCCACCAGGACATAGCTATCTGAACGACGATGAGCATCCACAGAGTCATAGGAACCCACAGGATTTGTTTTTTTGCTCTGAGCGCGGGGTCCTGACGAGACGGCCGCAGATGGCCCCGCTTCCGCTGGTTGTTCTCCCGTCATTTCCGAATCGGTTTCTGATTTGGCTTCAGCCGCTTCAATTTCGCTTGGTGGGTTTTCCACGGTTCTTAGCGGTATTTCCGGAGCCAAGTCCGGCGCAAACCGGGGCTCAGCAATTGTCTTGGGAGGTTCTGCCTCGTCATCGGCCATCGCGCACCCTCGCTTGGGTGACTTAAGTACCCTCGCTTGGGTGACTTATGTAAAGGAACGCCCTGCCTCGTGCAACGGGTTCAGCGCTCCGCACCTTTTAACACAAACGAGTGTGACGAAATCCACGGTTTGCCATCGCGCTCGTTCTCTTGGGGACTCTTTGGGGACTCTTGGGAGGTTCTCTTGGGAAGCGCTGTCGCCTTAGCAAGGGCTAGGCAGCTGGCCCAGCAATCGGGCAAATTGCGACAAAAAGGACACAGGCTCCGGCGGATCGGCCTTATATAAAGAGATTTTATTTTGGCCTTTCAAGTATTCGTTTTACAGTTCGGCCCTGTTCACAGAGACGAGGGCTATCCCAATGACTTATTGCAGGAAAACGGGCAGGAAGAGGGCTTCGGAACGCGTTGGGTATCAAATAGCAATAGCCGCTATCGCCAGCCTTCCATGCGCCGCCCGCGCGGAGGATTTGCCGGTGCCTCAGCCTGTACCTGACGTTGCCTCAACGGATCCCATTACGGATTATTTCCTGCATTGGTTTGACCGGGTGGAAGAGGCGCAGGCAACTCAGCCGCACTGGATGACCCCGATCACGACGGTGACTGCTAGGCTTGAGCAAGAGTATCGCTATGATCAATATCAGGAATTCCTGCAAAACGGCGCAGAAGTTAACAACTATTTCGCCGGCAAGGGGCTGGAGCTCATTCCCACAACCACCAATGAAATTCTCATCAACGTGCCGCCTTATGAGCAGCGGCTTCCGGAGGGAGGCAAGGAAAGCGCCGCAACGGGTTTCGCCGATGGGAACTTCATCACCGTCAAACAGCGGCTCCTCAGCGCCAACGAAGAAAATGGAAACTACATCCTGAGTGCTTTTCTGGGATTTCAGGCGCCAACCGGCATCACCGCCTTTACCCAACGGCCGGCGTGGATTGTCACGCCCACGCTTGCCGGAGGTTGGGGCATAGGGGACTTCGATGTGCAGGGAACGATTGGCTATACGCTGCCAACGGACGAGAGGAACCATGTCGGCAATACGCTCCTGACCAGCGTGACCGCGCAATTTCATTTTCTGGAATATTTCTGGCCGGAATTCGCCCTCAACGACACGCAATGGACAAGCGGCGAGCGGGCCGACAGAAACCAGCTCCTTGCGAGCGTCGGTATCATGTTCGGCCGTTTTCAGATCTACAACCGGGTGAAGTTCAATTTCGGCATCGCTTATCAAGACGCGGTCGTGCCGGACCATGGCATCACCAGTCCGCTGACGCCGCTTTATAATCATGCGTGGATTCTCAGCGCGCGCATGACTTTCTGACAAGGCTCGCACGCGGGGTCCGCTTCGAACACTCTTGTGACGGCCTTTCGCAGCGCTTCGAGCAAATCCGGCTTAGGTTCCAGCAAGCGCAGCTTGTGGGAAAAGCCCGCGAGAGTTGGTGAACGGACTGAGTTCAAATCAAGAAGGGGGGCCTATGCGCCATCAGTTTCTCTTAGGATCTATGAGCGCCATCGCTCTGACCGGATCCGCCTTTGCGGCAGACCTCGCGCCGCCACCGCCGATAGTTCCGATCTTCACGTGGACCGGCGCCTATATCGGTGGCCAAATCGGTTACGCTTGGACCTCCGGGGCCAACAACTTTACCGGAGTTGACCCTTATTCCGGGGCCGCGTTTGTAAGCTCCGTCGGACAAACGCCGAATGGGGTGATCGGCGGCGCCAATCTCGGCTACAACCTTCAGATCAATCAATGGGTGATCGGTCTTGAAGGTTCGGTCGATGGGACCAGCATGACCAACACCGGCGCTTTGGCCTTCCCAGACGGTGCGATCGTGACGCTGCACACGAATGCGCCAGTTCAGGGCTCGATTCGCGGCCGAGTCGGTTTCACCTTTGACCGCATCCTGATCTTCGCCACGGGCGGTGTTGCCTTCGGTGAATTCGACAGCCAGTACAATTACGACGGCCTCGGCGCAACCGTCGGAGCGGTTCACTTGGCGCCCTTTTACGCCTCAAGCAATTTCTCGGATACCCATGTTGGCTGGACAGTTGGCGGCGGTATCCAATATGCCATCACCGACGACTGGTCCGTGCGCGCCGACTACCGCTACACCGATTGGGGGACGATCAACGAAGTGCTTTTCGGTGGCACGAAGTTCCCCGCTCACTTCCCGAATTATTTTGGCTACGATGGCCACCGCCAAGTCCAACAAAATCAGGTGCAGGTCGGCTTCGATTACAAATTCGACTTATGGAACATCCGTCCGGCCGCCGCAAAATACTAAGCTCAGCGCTGCTGTATGAATTCCCGCCTAAGAAACTTCGGCATCGCTTATCAAAACGTGGTCCGTGGCTAAGCCTTGCCCGCCGCAGGCTGCATCGCACGCGGCGGCGTCTTGGAAACGACACCTTATTTATTTGGAACGTGCTTAAGAACGCTTGCGATTGGTTCCGGTGAGACGGCAAGCGGCGGGCTGAAAGGGAACTCGTGCGAAGCGATCAAGCCAAGCACAATGACGATGCCTGATGTGAAAATCACCAGGGCCGCGATTTGCGGGCGGGCCCGTTCGAGATGCACGACGGCGCAGCTGATCTGTCCTGTGAGGGCAATCACCAAGACGCTCATCCATTTGAAGCTTTCCGAATAGTCCGTACTAAGGAGGAGCCGCTCGTAGCGGGCGTCGCGAATTTTCAAAGCGATGTCGAGCATCACGCGCAGGATGGCCGGATTGCTCTTTGGCTCTGTTTCCAAGTTCGCCACGGCATCGAGCAACTGATCTTGCGCGTTTTCCGCCTCCGGGGAGGCTTCACCGCGCGTCATGGCCGGCCATTCCTTTTCGACGACAATCGAGATGTAGTTGTGTAAGGCGCGGTCGATCGGAAACGGCGGCAGGCCAGAGCTGAAGATCAAATCATGAAGGGAAGTGAGATTCGCAGCCTCGCTGCGGACGGTTGTTGCGGCGCGCCGGCTGCGGTCCCAGACGTCATTGGCAAGAAATCCCACAAGGATCCCAAAGATCACGACGATCCCGGAGAAATAGGGCGCAACGACTCCCCTGAAACTTTGGGCCCAGGCGCCGGTAAGACGGCTAAACGATAAAAATATCAATAGGATGGCAGAAGTGGTGTAGAAACCCGCCAAATAAAGCCAGAGGGCGGGAAGCGGCAGCTCCAGCCACTTGTCAATGAAGGTCAAATTCGCCTCTTTCACTCCGCGGCGGCAGTCGCATGGGTGTTCAGCGCCTCGGCGCCGGTTTCGAATTGGAGCTTGGCGAGGCGGGCGTAAAGACCGTCCTTGGCGACCAGCGTCTGATGGGTGCCTTCCTCGATCAGCCGGCCATTGTCGAGCACGAGAATCCGGTCCGCTTCAAGGACCGTGGCGAGGCGATGCGCGATCACGAGTGTTGTGCGTTCCGACATGACTTTCTCGAGGGCGGTCTGAACGGCGGCCTCGTTCTCGGAATCGAGGGCGGAGGTCGCCTCGTCGAGCAGCAAGACCGGCGCCTCCTGTAAGATTGCCCGCGCGATGGCAATCCGCTGCCGCTCGCCACCCGACAAGGTCACGCCGCGCTCGCCCGCGAGCGTCGCATAGCCATGCGGCAGGGCACGGATGAAATCGTCGGCGGCGGCCCGCTCGGCTGCGTGGCGCACGGCTTCATCGGTCGCGTCGGGGGTGCCATAGCGGATATTGTCGGCGATCGAGGCGGCAAAGATCACGGGGTCTTGCGGGACGCTTTTGATCCGCTGCCGCAACGCCGCCGGATCGATGCTCTTGATGTCGATGCCATCCAGCAGGATTTGGCCGCCCGAGGGATCGTAGAAACGCGAGAGAAGCTGGAACAACGTGGTCTTGCCAGCCCCGGAAGGTCCGACGATGGCGACCATTTCTCCAGGCGCGATCCTGAATGACAAGCCGTGCAAGGCGGAATCGCCCGGCTTTGACGGATATGCGAAGGTGACATTCTCGAAGGCGATTTCGCCCCGCCCCGGCACGGGCAGCACGGCGGGTGCCGGCGGCGCGACGATCTTCGGGCGCACCGCGAGAATGTCGGCGATCCGCCCCGCGGCTCCGCCGGCGGCGGCGATTTCGCCCCAGACTTGGCTCAATTCGCTCAAGGCGCCCGCCGCCAAAATGGCGTAGAGGACGAATTGCGATAAAAGACCGCCGGTCATGCGACCTGCGAGAACATCCTGTGCGCCAAACCAAAGCACCCCGACGATGCTCGCGAAGACGAGGAATATGACGGTGATCGTGAGAAGGGCGCGGGACTGGGCGGCGTGGCGGGCGGCGGCGTAGGCGTCCTCGACCGCGGCGCCGAAGTGACGGCCGGTGGCGGGCTCGGCGCAAAAGGCCTGCATGACGCGGACGGCCCCAAGGTTTTCCGCCGCATAGGCGCTGGCCGAGGCGAGCGTATCTTGCGCCGTGCGGGACCGTTTGCGGACAAGCCGCCCGGAGGCGACAAGCGGCAGCACAATGATCGGAATGGCAATGAGGACGGCGGCGGAAAGCATCGGGCTCGTATAGACCATCAAGGCGATGGCGCCGACGAAGAGAAAGAAATTCCGCAAGGTGACCGCCGCCGTGGCGCCGAAGGCAGATTTCATTTGGGTCGTATCGGCGGTGAGCCTGGAAAGGAGTTCGCCGGTGCGCGCGGTGTCGTAAAACTCGGCATCGAGCGTGCAAAGATGCCGGAAGACATCGGTCCTGAGATCGGCCACGACACGTTCGCCGAGAGTCGTCACGAAATAAAACCTTGCTCCCGAAGCAAGCGCAAGAGCCCCGGCGACGGCGATAAGGCCAAGAAAATAGGTGTTGATCAGGCCCGCGCTGTCAGCCGAAAAGCCAAAATCGATCATCCGCCGGATGGCCAGCGGCACAGCCAGGGTCGCCGCCGCCGCCACCGTCACCGCGATCAGGGCCCCGGCGATGCGCGGTTTATAGCGAAGAAGATAGGGCGCAAGCTGCAAAAGTGCGCGCGGGGAGGGTTTTTGCTCGGATGGGGAGGATGCCGCCGTGGCGGATAGGGATTTCTTCATGGCGTGACTATAGCAAGTTCCTGAGGGCCGGACTCGAATTTAATGCGTACTCCTCCGGCGGATGCGCGTCCACTTCAGAGTCGATCAACAAGCCGCGAATTCTAAACGATCTGTAATGACATGCGGATTGCTGAAACGGCCAGATTAAGGGATAGTCCCGGCCCGCCTAGCGAGACAGATTGCGATTCGAGTGGAGGCCGGCCGGTGGCGGGTGACAAAGTTCTGGTCACAGGAGCTTCGGGCTTCGTCGGCTCCGCCGTGGTGCGTGCCTTGATCGGCTCCGGCTATTCCGTCCGCGCCCTGCTGCGGGAAACCAGCAAGAGGCTCAATCTCGCCGGCCTCGATGTCGAGATCGTGGAGGGCGACATGCGGGACGCGGCCGCCGTGGGGCGGGCCATGGCGGGCGTCCGCTTCTTGTTTCATGTTGCCGCCGACTACCGGCTCTGGGCCCGCAAGCCGGAAGAGATTTTGTGGACCAATCGGGAAGGGACAAGGCTGCTCATGCAGTCGGCGCTTGCGGCGGGGGTCGAGCGCGTCGTCTATACGAGCAGTGTCGCGACCATTGCCTGCGCCCAGAGTGGCGGACAGGCCGATGAGACGATGCGGCTCAACGAATGCAATGCGATCGGGGCTTATAAACAAAGCAAGGTCGCCGCCGAGCGGGTCGTTGAAGCCATGATCGGCCATGACCATTTGCCAGCCATCATCGTGCATCCGACGGCGCCGATCGGGCCGCGCGACCAGAAGCCCACGCCCACAGGCCGGGTTATCCTCGAGGCGGCATCTGGCCGCATACCCGGTTTTGTCGACACCGGACTTAATCTCGTGCATGTTGACGATGTCGCAAGCGGCCATCTCGCCGCCCTGCGGTTTGGTAAACTCGGCGATCATTATATACTCGGCGGCCAAAATGTGCCACTCGCGGAATTTCTCGGCCAAATCGCGATCCTGTGCGGCCGCCGTCCGCCCACGCTGCGCTTGCCGCGCCCATTGCTCTACCCTTGCGCCGTCGCAGCGGAAGCCGTGGCCCATATGACGCGGCGCGAGCCTTTCCTAACCGTCGATGGTTTGCGCATGTCAAAGCACCGGATGTTCTTTAGCTCCGCGAAAGCCGAACGCGACCTCGGCTACAAGGCGAGACCCTATGCCGAAGCGCTCAAGGATGCCTTGGCATGGTTTCGCGAGCACGGGCACTTGCGATGACACTGGACGTGCCGCTTGAACCGACGAAGACGCACCGGGGCGAGAATTTTCCTGTTGCCTCCAGGCTCATCGCGCCAAGACACCGCCCCGTGATCCTCGCTTATTACCGTTTTGCCCGTGGCGCTGATGATGTCGCCGATAGTCCCTCGCTTTCACCCGATGAAAAGCTTGCCCGTCTCGATCGTTTCGAGGCGACGCTGACCGGGCGGAGCGATAGTGTCGACGCCGCGCTGCCGCTTCGTTCCGCCCTCGCCGAGCGGAAGATGCCGGCCCGGCATGCGCTCGATTTGCTGCGTGCCTTTCGAAAGGATGCTGTCAAGCAGCGCTATGCGAATTGGTCTGAGTTGATGGACTATTGCGCCTATTCGGCGGCGCCGGTCGGCCGCTTCGTTCTCGATGTGCATGGCGAGAGCGAAGCGACCTGGCCCGCCTCGGACGCGCTTTGCACGGCGCTTCAGGTCATCAATCATCTGCAGGACTGTGGCGCCGACTTCCGCAACCTCGATCGTGTTTATATTCCGCAAGATGCATTGGCCGCGCAACGCATCGGAGCGGACACGCTCGGCGCCGCGAAAGCCTCGCCGTCCCTGCGCAAGGTCTTGCAAGGCGTGGCGGAGCGGAACGCGCCGCTGGTCGCCTTAGGCAGCACCCTTCCGGCCCAAGTCCGCGATTTCCGTCTCTGCCTGGAAACCGCCGTGATCGGGCGCCTCGCCCGCACGCTCAATGCCCTGCTCCTGGAAAGCGATCCGTTGAGCGAACGGGTTCATTTGGCGAAGCTGCGGGTTCTTCTCTTGTCGGGCCTTGGCGCCGCCGAAGGATTGCGCGCATTTATCCGGCTGCGGCAAATTGCGGCGCCCCCTATCGGTGGCGCATGACCAGCGCCTCCGGGCCGGTTGCCCAAGCCGCCGCGTCCGCCAGCGCGCGCGGCAGCTCCTTCAACGCGGCGATGCGTATTCTGCCGCGCCCGCGCCGCGAGGCAATGTTCGAAATCTATGCTTTCTGCCGCGCCGTCGACGACATCGCCGATGAAGCAGGTCCGCGCCCCGCCCGCGAGCAGGCGCTGGCCGAATGGCGGCGCGATATCGATTCGCTTTATGCCGGCGCGGCCATGCCGCATGACATCCCAGAAAAACTCCGGAGCCTCCAAAAAGCCATTCAGGCCTTCGGCCTGGGCCGGGAGGATTTTCACGCGGTGATTGATGGCATGGAGATGGATGTCAAAGCCGATATCAGGGCGCCTGATCTCGCGACGCTCGATCTTTATTGCGACCGGGTGGCGAGCGCGGTCGGCCGCCTTTCCGCGCGCGCCTTTGGCATGCCGGAGGCGGCAGGCAGAGACCTCGCGCATCATCTTGGCCGCGCCCTGCAGTTCACCAATATCTTGCGCGATCTCGACGAGGACGCCGCGATCGGAAGGCTCTACCTGCCGCGCGAGGATCTTCGCGCCGCAGGCATCGGCGAAGAAGAGCCGCGCGCGGTTCTCGCCCATCCGGCGCTGGCGCAGGCCTGCGCGCCAACCATCGCACGGGCCAAGGCGCATTTTGTCGAGGCGGGCCGGATCATGGCACGGTGCCCCCGCGCAAGCGTGCGCGCGCCGAGAATCATGGCGGATGTCTATCGCGCGATTCTCGCGAGCCTGGAAGAGCGCGGCTTCGCCCCGCCGCGCCAGCGCATCCGCACGCCCCGCCATCGCGTTGTCCTGGCGATTTTGCATTACGGGCTTCTTTAGTGAGTAAGCCGGTTGTTCATGTGACCGGCGCCGGGCTTGCCGGGCTCGCGGCGGCGGTACGGCTGGCTGGAGGGCCTTACAGCGTCGTGCTGCACGAGGCCGCGCGGCAGGCGGGCGGCCGCTGCCGGTCCTACTACGACACGGCGCTGGGGATGACAATCGACAATGGCAATCATCTGCTTCTCTCGGGGAACCAGGATGCGAGGGCATTCCTGACAGCGATCGGGACGGCGGATCAATTGGCGGGACCCCAAGAAGCGGATTTTGCTTTCTGCGATCTGGCCACCCTGGAGCGATGGCGGCTGCGGCCGAATGCCGGGCCGGTTCCCTGGTGGATTTTCTCGTCTCACCGGCGGGTTCCGGGCACCCGCGCGGCCGATTATCTCGGCGTCTTGCGCCTACTCATCCCCGGTAAGGATGCGCCGGTCGGCAAGCTCATGGCCCGGGAGGGCTTGCTCTATGAGCGGCTGTGGCGGCCGTTTTTCCTCGCCGCCTTGAACACCAACCCCATCGAAGGGTCATCGCATCTTGCCGGCGCCGTGGTGCGCGAAACATTGGCCAAGGGGGGGCGGGCCTGCCGTCCCCTGGTCGCCCGGCAAGGCCTATCGGCGGCCTTCATCGATCCGGCGCTCACCTATCTCGGAAAGCAGGGCGTCAAGATCCATTACGAGCACCGGCTGCGCACCCTCGATTTTGTCGAGGGCCGTGTCAACGCCCTCGATTTTGGAGTGGAGCTGTTGCCGCTTGGCCCGGCGGACGCCCTCATTCTCGCGGTTCCACCTTACGCCGCGGCAGACCTCGTGCCGGGCTTGCCAACACCCGGCGCCTCCCGCGCGATCGTCAATGCGCACTTTAAAATCACGCCGCCTCTTGATGTCCCGCCCCTTACCGGCATTGTGAATGGCACGATCGAATGGCTTTTTGCGTTTCATGACCGGTTGTCGGTTACGATCAGCGGCGCCGACCGCCTCCTCGATGTCTCGCGCGAAGACCTTGCCGAACGAATTTGGGTGGAAGTTGCAAAAGTGACACAGATTGAAAAGCCGCTCCCGCCATGGCAGATCATTAAGGAAAAGCGGGCGACGTTCGCGGCGACAGCCGCCGAAAACGGGCGACGCCCCGGCACTGGAACGGCCTATAACAATCTGTGGCTTGCGGGGGACTGGACGGCAACCGGCCTCCCCGCGACAATCGAAGGGGCGATCCGCTCAGGCCATCGGGCAGCCGCCAAGATCGCCGCACCGCGTTAAGGGCGTGTGGCAAAAGTCGCGCCGCGACAAAGAGGGGGACGGGGTGGACAACATGGGGGGCGTCACGGAGGCCGCCACGGGGGACGTAACGCTCGCCCCCGTCGAAGACCTTGCCCAAATCGAAGCGGCGGTTTCCCGCGCCAGGCAAGCGCTCTTGGCGACGCAGCGCGCGGACGGACATTTCGTCTTCGAGCTCGAGGCCGATGTTTCGATCCCGGCCGAATATATTCTCTTTAAGCATTATCTCGGCGAGCCGGCCGACGCGCATCTCGAAGCCAAGATCGCGGCCTATATCCGGCGGCGGCAGGCTTCGCATGACGGCTGGCCGCTGTTCACCGACGGCGCCTTCAACATCTCGAGCAGTGTCAAGGCCTATTTCGCGCTGAAAATGGTTGGCGATTGCCCGGAGGCGGATCATATGCGGCGCGCCCGCGCGGCGATCCTCGCGCATGGCGGGGCGGCGAACGCCAATGTCTTCACGCGCGCGCTGCTGGCGCTCTTCGGTGCTCTCCCCTGGCGCGGGGTGCCCGTCATGCCGGTCGAGATCGTGCTCCTGCCGCGCTGGTTTCCTTTCCATTTGACCAAAGTCTCCTACTGGAGCCGCACGGTCATTACGCCGCTCGTGGTGGTGAATGCGTTGAAGCCGCGCGCCCGCAATCCGCGCCATGTCACCATTGATGAGCTTTTCACCGTGCCGCCGGACAAGGTTCGTCATTGGCCGGGCGGCCCGCAGCAGAAATTTCCCTGGACGGCGCTGTTTGGGGTGCTGGACAAAATCTTGCGCTGGTCGGAGCCCTATTTTCCCAAAAGCTTGCGCAAGCGAGCGATTGAAAGAGCGGTGGCCTTCGTCGAGGAGCGGTTGAACGGCGAGGATGGGCTCGGCGCGATCTATCCCGCGATGGCCTATTCGGCAATGATGTTCGACGCCCTGGGCTATGGACACCAGGATCCGAGGATGGCGCAAGTGCTGAATGCGATCGACCGCTTGGTCGTCATCCACGAGGACGAGGCCTACTGCCAGCCCTGTGTCTCGCCGGTATGGGACACGGCGCTTGCCTCGCACGCGCTGCTGGAGGCGGGCGGCGATGCCACGGCGGCGTCTGTTCGCGCCGGTCTTGCCTGGCTTGAACCGTTGCAAATAACCGGTGTCGCGGGGGATTGGGCCGTGCAAAAGCCGCATGTGCGGCCGGGCGGCTGGGCCTTTCAATACGCCAACGCCTATTATCCCGATGTTGATGACACTGCCGTTGTCGCGATGGCGATGGACCGCACGACCGGCCACGGATCGGATTACCGCGGACCGGATTACAAGGAGTCAATCTCGCGCGCGCGGGAATGGATCGAGGGCCTGCAAAGCGCCAATGGCGGCTGGGGCGCCTTCGATTCCGATAATGACCATGATTATTTGAACTATATCCCATTCGCCGACCACGGTGCCTTGCTCGATCCGCCGACGGCGGATGTGACGGCCCGCTGTGTCTCCCTGCTTGGCCAGCTCGGTGAGCGTCCGGCAAGCAATCGCGTGGTCGCGCGCGGCATTGATTATCTTCTGCGCGCTCAAGAAGCCGATGGCAGCTGGTTTGGCCGCTGGGGGATGAATTACATTTACGGAACCTGGTCGGTACTCTGCGCCTTCAATGCGGTTGAGC
>DATJLX010000110.1:0-7932 GCA_035509135.1 Methylocella sp. | reverse complement strand
CACCAACCTTCATGGTCAGGACCGAAATGCGATCGAACCGGGACCGTCCGCTTTCGCCACCGGTGAGGCCAAGAACCTCGGCAGGCCCGCCAATGGCCTTCACCCGGCCGGCTTCGAGAACAACGATCAACGTCGCAAGGCGTGCCACTTCCTCGATCGCATGCGTGACATAGACGATCGGCACGGCGAATTCGTCGCGCAACCGTTCGATGAGGGGCAGGATTTCAAGTTTGCGCTCCATATCGAGCGCGGCGAGAGGCTCGTCGAAAAGAAGAAGCCTTGGGCAGCAAAGCAGCGCCCGGCCGATGGCGACGCGCTGCCTTTCGCCACCTGAAAGCTTTGCCGGATGGCGCGGCAAAAGCTTTTCTATTCCCAAAGTCGCCACAACCGCATCAAAACGGATCGCGCGTTCGTTCCTGGGTGCGAACCAGCGGCCAAACCGCAAATTCTGACGCACGGTGAGATGCGGAAGAAGAAACGAATCCTGGAACACGACACCAATCCGCCGGTGGTGCGGCGCGACAAAAATCCCTTCCTCCACATCGACAAGCACCCGCTCGTCAAGTTTGATGGTTCCCCGGTCCGGGCGAATCAGCCCCGCGATAAGATTGAGGGTCAGCGATTTGCCAGAACCGGAATGGCCGAACAAAGTGGTAATGCCGTCGCCGTTGCGGAAAGCCACGCCGAGGGAAAAGGTGCCAACTTTGAGCCCGACATCAAGCTCGATCATTCAAAGCTCGCAAAGCGCTTCTCGGCCCGCTGCTGCACGATTTCCGAAGCGAAAAGCGCGATGAGCGAAATCACGATCGAGACAATGGTCAAACGCATGGCGTTCGCATCGCCGCCGGGGACTTGCGTGTAGGAATAAATCGCCGCGGCGATCGTCTGGGTCTCTCCGGGAATATTCGACACAAAAGTGATCGTCGCGCCGAATTCACCAAGCGCCTTGGCAAAGGAGAGGATGGCGCCGCCGATGATGCCAGGGGCGGCGAGCGGCAGGCTCACAAGAAAAAATGTCCATGCGGGATTGGCGCCAAGCGTCCCGGCGGCTTTTTCCAATCGCTGATCGATCGATTCGAACGAAAGCCGCATCGCGCGCACCATGAGCGGGAAGCCCATCACTGCGCAAGCGACCGCGGCGCCGGTCCAGCGGAACGAAAGAACGATGCCGATGTCGGCCAGATAGGGGCCAAAGACGCCTTTGCGCCCGAGAAGAATGAGCAGGATGAAGCCGGTGACGACTGGCGGCATAACCAGGGGCAAATGAACGGCGCCGTTCAGGAGCATCTTGCCGGGGAAGTGCCAGCGTGCGAGCGCATAAGCGACAAGAATTCCGAAAGGAAGGCTCGCGATCGTTGCAACGACGGCAATTTTTAAGGAAAGAAAGATCGCCGTCCATTCGGCGGGCGAGAGATCGGCCAATCACGCGCTCCTTCGATCGGCTCATGATGAGAGGGCGAAGCTCACTTCGCGAGAATTTCGAAACCTTGCCCTCTAAAAATCTTGGTTGCGGTCTGCGATCGCAAATAGCTCAGGAACGAAGCCGCGTTTGGATTCTTGGACGTCTCGATGATGGCGCCTGGATAGACGATCGCGCTGTGGCTCGAAGACGGAAAGATGCCAACCGTTTTTACCTTGGGCTCGGCCTTCGCGTCGGTGGCATAGACGATCCCGAATTTGGCCTCGCCGCGTGCGACAAGATTAAGGGCATTGCGGATATTGTCGGCTTGCGCGAGCTTGGGTTCGACATTGGGGAACACGCCAAGCGCGTTCAGGGCCTCCTTCGCATAAATGCCGCCAGGGCAGGAATCGATGCTGCAAACGGCGATTTTGCCATCCCCCGTGGCGCCGGCGAGATCGAAACCCTTGGTGATCTTCATTTGGGCATCGGAGTCGGCCGGCTCGATGAGGACAAGTGCGTTGCCAAGCAGGTTCTTGCGTGTGCCGGCGCGCAGGAGCTTCTCCTTGTCGAGGTAATCGACCCATTTGATATCGGCCGAAATGAAGACATCGGCGGGAGCGCCTTGTTCGATCTGTTTTGCGAGGGTTCCGGAGGATGCGTAAACGATCGACGTGGACTTGCCGGTGTTGGCCTTCCATGCCGCGGCGATCGAGTCGAGCGCCGTCTTCAAGCTGGCGGCCGCGAAGACGACGACAGGCTTATCCGCAACCGCTGGTGCCGGGGTCTCGGCTTTTCCAGCGCAAGGGGCGCATGCCGTGGCCGCCGCGGCAAACATCAAGGAGACGGCCCGCCGCCGCGTGGCTTCGATTTTCAAACTCCACCCCCGAGGCTGGCTTATCGTTCTATACTAGCCGTATATAGCTGAAAATCCGGCCTAGCAACAACCTTGGCGGGCTTCGTATAGGGCGCCACGCAGCGCCGCCGCTGGATTCTCTCGCAATCGCGACCCGCTCGGCCAAGCACAGGGGACGCCCGTCTCGGGTGCGAAAGCAGGGGTTTGCACCTTTGGTGCGTTAAACGGCGAAGCTCGATCCGCAGCCGCAGGACGCCGTTGCCGCCGGATTGCGGATTTTGAACATCCGCCCCATGAGATCGTCGATGAAATCGATTTGTGAGCCCCGCAGAATATCAAGCGAGACCGGATCGATCACGACCTTGGCGCCATCGCGCTCGATGACGAGGTCATCATGGGATTGTTCGGTCGTCAGGTTGTAGGTATAGGTAAAGCCGGAACAGCCGCCGCCATCGACCCCGACGCGCAGGAACGATCCCTTCGGCTCGCTTTTCAATATTTCCGCGACACGCCGCGCGGCTTTTTCCGTGAGTTCGACGGAACACTCGACTGCGGTCTCGCTCATTTTGGCACCTCGAAGGGACGTGTGGACAAAAGCTTGTGCGGAGGAGAGGCGGTTGCCGCCTGCAGAAATACAAACATATGTCGCAAAGCGTACGCCCGCAACTCAGCGCCGACAGGTCAACCAAATTTCATGCCAATCCGTCCGATGTCTCTCCGCTTGGCCTTGGCCTCTTCGCGCGCGCCCTATGCCGCCGATCCTTCGCGCAGCCGGGGCCGGCTCTTTCCGGAGCCGGCCTCGCCATCGCGCACGGAATTTCAGCGGGATCGCGACCGGATCATCCATTGCACGGCGTTCCGGAGGCTTGCCCATAAGACGCAGGTTTTCGTCCCCCACGAGGGCGATCATTTCCGCACAAGGCTCACCCATTCGCTCGAAGTCGGTCAGATCGCGCGCTCGCTCGCCCGGGCGCTTGGCCTCGACGACGATCTCGCCGAGGCGCTTGCGCTCGCGCATGATCTCGGCCACACACCGTTCGGGCATACGGGCGAGGATGTGCTCGATGAACTCATGACGCCTTACGGCGGCTTTGATCATAATGCCCAGGCGCTGCGCATCGTCACCAAGCTCGAACATCGCTACGCGGCCTTCGACGGGCTCAATTTGACGTGGGAGACATTGGAAGGGCTCGTCAAGCACAACGGCCCGCTTTTAAGGGCCGATGGAGAGGTTTCCCCGCGCTATGCCGAACGCGGGCTTCCGGCGGCGATTCTCGAATATGATGCGGTCCAGAACCTCGAGCTCGCGCATTTCGCCTCGGCCGAGGCACAGGCCGCGGCTCTCGCCGACGGCATCGCCTATAATGCGCATGATATCGACGACGGCTTGCGTGGTGGTCTCATCGATTTTGCCCAGCTTGACGGCGTTGATTTTCTGCGGGGCATTGGCGGCGAGATCGAAGCCCTTTATCCTGGCCTTGAGGCGGCGCGCGCCATTCATGAGCGGGTGCGCCGGTTGATCACCATCTTCATCGAGGATGCGATCGCCGAAAGCTTGCGGCGGATCGAAGCAGCGGGGGTCACGAGCGTGGAGGAGGTGCGGGCATTTGGCGCGCCTTTGATCGGCTTTTCCGGTGCCATTGCGAGAGCCGGCGCGGCGATTTCGGCGTTTCTGTTCGATAACATGTACCGGCATCACCGGCTGGTTCGCATTCGTGACCGGGCGGCCATGATCGTCCGCGATCTCTTTACCCGGTTTTTGCGGGCTCCAGAGCTGATGCCGGCCGAATGGGCGCTGGCGGCGGCCAAGGCCGGCACGGATGAGGCACGCCGGGCGCGGCTCGTCTGCGATTATATCGCAGGCATGACCGATCTCTACGCCCTCGCGGAACATCGAAGGCTCTTCGATAAAACCCCGGACTTGCGTTTGAGCACGCCAGAAACACAGAGTGCGGAGTGAGCTGTTGTTTCATGGCATTTTTCCCGTGACCGCTGACGCCGTCGAAAATCTTCTTCCCGTTAATCCCATTTGGTGAGCGATGAACCTCTTCGCCGAGTTCCACGGCCTGATTGCTTCGATTCTGCAACGGATCGAAGCGGGCGGCCGGCTTCCCGAAGGCCTTGACTTCGGCCGTTTTGTCGTTGAGCCGCCGCGCGACCCCGCGCATGGCGATCTCGCCGCCAATGCGGCGATGGTGTACGCGAAGGAGGCGCAGTCCAGTTTTGCCAATCCGCGCCAGCTTGCCGTGGAGATCGCCGTAGCCTTGGCCGGGGATCCCCGGGTTGCGGAGGCCGAGGTGGCGGGACCTGGCTTCATCAATATCCGGCTGAAGCCGGAGGTGTTCGCGGGCGTCTTGCGGGCGGCTGTTGAACAGGGGCCGCGATTTGGCCGGCCGCCCGAGGACGGCTCGAAACACCTCAAGATCAATGTCGAATATGTTTCAGCGAACCCGACCGGTCCCATGCATGTCGGGCATGGGCGCGGGGCTGTCTTTGGCGATGCGCTTGCCAATCTCTTGGCCTTCGCCGGCCACGAGGTCACCCGCGAATATTACATCAACGACGCGGGCGCCCAGGTCGATGTTCTCGCCCATTCCGCCTATCTGCGCTACCAGGAGGCGCTGGGCGAAGCCATCGGCGAAATCCCCGAAGGTCTTTACCCAGGCGACTATTTGAAAAGCACCGGGGCGGCGCTTGCCAAAAAATATGGCCGCCGGCTGCTCGGGCGGCCGGAAAATGAGTGGCTTGAGGAGGTGCGCGCGCTCGCGATAGAAGCGATGATGATGATGATCCGCGCCGACCTCGCGGCGCTCAACATAGAACACGAAGTGTTTTTCTCGGAGCGCTCGCTCACCCGGGGTGCCGAAGGCGATTTGGTCGCTGGCGCGATTGCCGAGCTGCGCCGGCGCGGTCTCGTCTATGAAGGGCGGCTGCCGCCGCCGAAAGGTCAGCCCGTCGAGGATTGGGAGGATCGCGAGCAGACCCTATTCAAATCAACCGCCTTTGGCGATGACGTCGACCGGCCGCTGATGAAATCCGACGGATCCTACACGTATTTTGCGGCGGATATCGCCTATCATAAGACCAAAATCGACCGTGGCTACGGGCTTTTGATCGATGTCTGGGGGGCCGATCACGGCGGTTATCTGAAGCGAATGCGTGCCGCCGTCGAGGCGCTCTCGGAGGGCCGTGTCGGCCTCGATGTCAAGCTCTGCCAATTGGTCCGTTTGATGCGCCAGGGCGAGCCCGTGAAAATGTCCAAGCGCTCCGGCGATTTCATAACCCTGCGTGAGGTTGTCGATGAGGTCGGAGTGGACGCGGTTCGTTTCATGATGCTCTTTCGCAAGAATGACGCGGCCTTGGAATTCGACCTGAGCAAAGTAATCGAACAATCCAAGGACAATCCGGTCTTTTATGTCCAATATGCTCATGCCCGAGTAAAATCCGTCCTGCGCCAAGCACTTGCAACAATTTCGGGAATTGATATATCAAATCCCGCGCTCGCCGCGGCCGATCTTGGCCTTTTGCAAGACGAAGGGGAAGTTGCGCTCATCAAGCTCATTGCGCAATTTCCACGGATTGTCGAAGCGGCCGCTCTGAGCCATGAGCCGCACAGGATTGCGTTTTATGTGCATGAGCTGGCGGCGAGTTTTCACGCTCACTGGACGCGCGGCAAAGATCGGCCACAATTACGTTTTCTTAATGAAGAGCGGACAGATTTAACAGTCGCCAGGCTAGCTTTGGTTACAGCTTTGGCGACGGTTCTCGCGTCCGGACTGGCCATTTTGGGGGTGAGGGCCCCCGAGGAGATGAGATAAATTTCCGGCTCTGTGCATCGCAGTATTGCGCGGCCGCGGGTTGCGCGCCGCCCGCCGTCGAGCGGACGGAATGAAAGCGGCCTCTAAGCGGCCTCAATGCGGACAGGACATAAGATCTTGGTCAAAGCCTAGCGAAAACGACTAAAGTTAACAATTTAAGAAGCGAAAGTGGGAACTGGCCGCGCGACGAAGATCGCGTGAAAACCAGCAATTTGGTGGATGCCGGTACCAACAACCGGCTCATAAGTTTGGAGCGAGTAAACACTGCCCAGAGTGGGCTGCGCGATCGGCGGGTTCGTCCGCCACGAAGTCGCGACAGGAGGGTGAGTAGATGAGCGAGCAAATTGCAAAAAGGCGGCCGATGATTGATCTGGAAGAGTTTGAGAGGCGGTTGCGCCAGCCGCTCGCCGCCAGCCCGAGGGACGATGATCCGCTTGCGGAACTTGCCCGCAGTTTCGCCGGCGAGGAAGTGGATCCCTACAGGACCGTTTTTGAACCGCTGAGCCGGCGCCCCTCCGGAGCTTGGCGGGGCGAGCAGGATCGTGGCGAGGGCAAGGCGGCCGGCCGGCCGCCCCTCATTGGTGGTGATTTCGCCGCGATCGAAGCAGGCCTGCTTGGCACAGCCAGGCACGACGATGGAGAGAGCCTTGCCACATCCGGCGGAGGGGAGAGTTACCTTCGGGATGAACATCAGCACTGGCCCTACGCCGACCCGGAGGCTTCCCAGGAAACGGATGGTGCCTATGAGGAAGTTCGGTCGCGGCGCCCGCTCTATGTCATGGCGGCGATGATCGTCGCTGGAATAGCCGGGATCGGCGCCAGTTTTGGTTTCAAGGGTGCGGTCTCCAACCCAAGCGAGATCGCCACGATCCGGGCGGCTGATGGGCCGGCCAAGATCCAGCCTGAAACGGTTGCGAGCGCCGAGGTCCAGGATCGCGACGCCACTGTCCTCGGCGGGGCGCCGCAACAGCCGCCTGTCGCCGCCGTCAACAATGTTGAACAGCCAGCCGATTTGTCAGCGCAAACAAATACCCCGCAGGCACAAAGCGACTCTTCCGCGGCTGTCGCGGGTCTGACGAGCGGCGCTGCGAGCGTCCCGGTGCCGCCGCCGCCTCCGGCCCAGATCCAGCCCCAGGTTCAGACACAACCCCAACCGCAGCCGACCGACGGCATTGCCGCCTTGATCGAACCGAAGAAAGTTAAGACTGTTTCGGTTCGGCCGGATGGCACGCTTTTGCCTAATGACGCGTCGCCGCAGGTTGCGGCTCCCACGGTGCCGCCGGTGCATGCGACCGCTATTTCTCCCGCCAAGGCGGCAACACCCAAATCAAAAACGCATGTCGTGACGACGCCGAAGACCGTGGGACCGGCTGCTGCCGCCAAGGCGAAGCGGGTGCAAGTCGCCGATGCGCTGGACCAAGCACCCGTGGCCGACGCCGCCCCACTGGCGGCGGCAACCGGGTCTTTCTCGGTGCAGCTCGCGGCTCCGGCGACTGAACAGGAAGCGCGCGCAACTCAGGTCCGGCTCATGAAGAAATTTGGCGCCGAGCTGGCGGGTTTCCATCCCTCGATCCATAAGGCTGAGGTTGGAGGCAAGCCCGTTTATCGCGTTCGGATCAACTTGGCTTCGCGGGACGAAGCCACCGCGCTTTGCCAGAAAGTCCAAAGCGGCGGGGGCCATTGCTTCGTTGCCAAGAATTAGCGGCGCCGAGCTTCAATTGCCGGCCTTCCCCTATTCTGTGGATGGAGGATGAGGATCCCAAGGCGGGGCTTGCGGCGCGGTTCGGGTCACTGCAAAGTGACGGACGGTTCCGTTTGGTTCCTGACAGGAGCAGCGTTTATTGGAATTGCCTTTTGAT
>DATJLX010000109.1:0-27288 GCA_035509135.1 Methylocella sp. | reverse complement strand
AAATACTGATGGCTTTTGTCGTGGATGCCTCGATCACGCTCACCTGGGCATTTCCGGACGAGGCGGATGAAAGAGCGGACATTGCGCTGGAACTCTTTGAGCGTGACGCTGGATTTGTCCCGGCACTTTGGTGGTTTGAAGTTCGCAACGCGCTGATCGCCGGAGAGAGGCGCAAACGGTTCGATGCTGATGCAACGACAGCATTTCTGTTTCAGCTGGCGCGGCTACCCATTGTGATCGATCGCGAACCCGATGAAGTGACGGCACTCGCTCTCGCACGCAAATACAAGCTTAGCGTCTATGATGCCGTCTATCTTGAACTCGCGGGGCGGCTCACTGCGCCGCTTGCCACATGTGACGCAGCGCTGACAAAAGCGGCCCGCGCCGAGAGGCTTGCTTTGATTTGAGCAGCGGTAATCATCCGGCTCCCCAACGTCCCCATTGAAATTTGGCCGATTCTGGCGCATCTTACCTCTGTACCCATCCACTCGATGGGGACCCTAGGAGGAATGACACACTGATCCCCGCTCGTCATGCGGAAGCGGCGCCACTGCCGCTCAAGCCGGCCCAAGGCCCCTCAGGACCCGGAGCCGGTCCACTCGTGCAGACAGTCTTGACCTGCCTCGATGATTCGAAAGCCGAGGACGTCGTCTCCATCGACCTGCACGGCAAAACCACTCTCGCCGACGCCATGATCATCGCGACCGGGCGCTCCAACATCCACGTTGGCGCGATCGCCGAGCGGCTGATCGGCGCGCTCAAGGGCAGCCGGCGCGCACCGCGCGTCGAGGGATTGCAGAACTGCGACTGGGTTCTGGTCGATGCGGCCGATATCATCGTCCACATCTTCCGGCCCGAGGTGCGCCAGTTCTACAATCTCGAAAAAATGTGGGGTGCCGACCGGCCCGGCGAGCAGCGCTTGGGCTAAATATCAGCCTGGGGACCAGGATGCGTCTCCTGCTCGTTTGCATTGGGCGGTCGAAAGCCGGGCCCGAGCGGGATTTGGCCGCCCGGTATATCGGGCGGGCCGCCGCCGCCGGCCGGGCAATCGGTTTTCCCGGCCTCGAACTGCGCGAGGCCGCCGAAAGCCGGGCAGCGCGCCCCGACGACCGCAAGCGGGAAGAGGCCAAAGCCCTTCGCGGTCTCATCCCGCCGGGCTTCACGATGATCGCCCTGGACGAGACCGGCAAGCCGCTGACAAGCACTGGCTTTGCCGCCGAGCTTGGCCGCGCCCGGGACGCCGCCACGGCTGGCGCCGCAATGGTGATCGGCGGCCCGGACGGGCTGGACAGCGCTTTGCTCGGCGAGGCTTCGCTCACGCTGAGCTTTGGGGCGCTGACCTGGCCGCATCAATTGGTGCGAATCATGGCTGCCGAGCAGATTTACCGGGCCATGACCATTCTGTCCGGCCATCCCTATCATCGCGAATAAATATATCCGCTCACTGTCCGCACTGCCGCGACGTCGCCACTTTTTTCGTCCCTCATGGATTTTGGGATTTACACCCGCGAGCTGGCCATCCAGCCGCCATAAAGGCCATCGTGGCATTTCGAGCACGGCATAACAAGAATTCCTTCGGCGGAGCAGCGAGCCTCGCGGCACTCGAACTTTGTCTTTGTCTCTTCGCTCAGCTGTGCGCCGCCGCGCAAGCAGGTCCGCCGGCCGCCGCGGATATGGACGAAAAAGGCGCCGAATTGAACGGCCATCGGCTTGAACTGCGCGGCATGGAAGACACGCTCGCGGCGTCGCAAGAACAACGGCGGCAGATCGAAGCCGAGATCGCCTCGATCCGCGCCGACCGGGCGAAGCTCACGGCGGCGCTTCTCGATGCGACGCAAAACGTCAATGCGAGCGAACAGAAGATCAGCGAAACCGAGGCAAGGCTCGACACGCTGACCGGCGCGGAGGATGCGATCAAGCGGTCGCTCGCCAGCCGCCGCGCGGTGATCGCCGAGGTCCTCGCCTCCCTGCAGCGGATGGGGCGCAAGCCGCCGCCAGCCCTTCTGGTGACGCCGGAAGACATGTTGGCCGCGATCAGAACCTCAATGTTGCTCGGTTCGGTCCTGCCGCAGATGCGCAGTGAAACCGAAGCACTGGCCTCGGATCTGTCGGATCTCCTGCAGCTGCGGCAATCGATCGCGGCCGAACGCGAGACCCTCGCGGCTGGCGTCGCCAAGCTTCGCGCCGAACGTCAGCGCCTGTCGGCGCTTATTGATGCCCGGCAATCCGCGCTGTCCGCCGCTGAACAGGCGCTCGGCGCCGAGCGGGAGCGGGCACTCGATCTCGCCAAACAGGCGGCGAGCCTCAAGGATCTGATCGCCCGGATGGAAACCGAGGTGGCGGCGGCGGCGCGGGGCGCCGCGGCGGCGCGCAAGGCCGACGAGAACCGCGCCATGCAACCGGCGCCGGCACCTGGTATGAAAACCGCGTTGGCTCCTTTCAAAGATCCGGCAAGGCTCGCGCCTGCAACATCCTTTACGGAGACAAAGGGTCTTTTGCCGTTTCCCGTGACCGGCGCGCTTCAGCGTGGCTATGGCAGCCAGGATGGGTTTGGCGGAACCGAAAAAGGACTGCTGATTGCCACACGGGTTGAAGCCATTGTCTCCTCGCCCTGCGACGGATGGGTGGTGTTCGCTGGTCCCTACCGGAGCTATGGACAACTCTTGATCGTCAATGCGGGCCAGGGTTATTATATTGTTCTTGCTGGAATGGATAAAATCAACGTAAACGTAGGACAATTCATTCTTGCTGGGGAGCCTGTCGCCGTCATGGGGGATGGCTCCGTGAAAACGGCTGCGGCCATAGCCATCGGCGCAGCTCAGCCTATTCTATATGTCGAATTTCGTAAAGACGGGGTGGCGATTGATCCGGGCCCATGGTGGGTGAAGCCGGAATTGCAAAAGGTTCGCGGATGATGCGCAAGTTTCTACCTTTACTGCTAGGCACCGTGCTGGGCGCGGGGCTCGTCACGCTCGCAACGAAGACACAGGTTTTCCCGGAGGGAACGGCGAGCGCCGCCGCCTCGGATACCTACCGCAATCTTAATCTCTTCGGCGATGTTTTCGAGAAAATCCGCTCCGATTATGTCGAGAAGCCGGATGAGCAGAAGCTTGTCGAGGCGGCGATCAACGGCATGCTCGGTTCGCTCGATCCCCATTCGAGCTATATGGACGCCAAAAGCTTCCGTGACATGCAGGTTCAGACGCGCGGCGAGTTCGGAGGTCTTGGCATCGAGGTGACACAGGAGGATGGCCTCATCAAGGTGGTGACGCCAATCGACGACACGCCGGCCTCGCGCGCCGGAATTTTGTCTGGCGACATCATCACCGCCATTGACGACGAGAACGTTCAGGGCTTGAGCCTCAATCAGGCCGTCGACAAAATGCGCGGCGCCCCCGATACGGCGGTGACACTCAAGATTTTGCGCGGCACCAGCAAAGATCCCATGGATATCAAGCTGGTCCGCGCGGTGATCCAGATCAAGTCGGTGCGCGAGCATCAGGAAGGCGACGACATCGGCTACATTCGCATCACCCAATTCAATGAGCAGACGTTCGAGGGGGTTCGCGCGGCCATTCAAAAATTCGAGAACGATATCCCCGCCGCCAAGTTCAAGGGATTTATTCTCGACCTTCGCAACAATCCCGGCGGTTTGCTCGACCAATCGATCGCGGTCGTCAACTGCTTCCTCGACCGTGGCGAAATCGTTTCGACGCGCGGCCGCAATGCCGAGGAAACGATGCGCTACAATGCCCATCCCGGCGATTTGTCGAAGGGCAAGCCCGTGGTTGTGCTGATCAACGGCGGCTCGGCATCGGCCTCGGAAATTGTCGCCGGGGCGTTGCAGGATCATAAACGGGCCACCATTCTCGGCACCCGGTCTTTCGGCAAGGGATCCGTGCAGACGATCATTCCGCTCGGCCAGAACAATGGTGCGGTGCGGCTCACCACGGCGCGCTACTACACGCCGTCAGGCCGCTCGATTCAGGCAAAGGGAATCGAGCCGGACGTTACCGTTCTTCAGGATGTGCCAGACGATCTCAAGGGCAAGGACGACACGAAGGGCGAGGCATCCCTGAAGGGCCATCTGAAGAATGGCGACGACGAAAAGGGCGGCTCGCAGGCCTTTGTTCCGCCGGACCCCAAGAACGACAAGCAATTGATCGCCGCCGAGGATATTTTGCGCGGCGTCAACAAGGCCATGAACAAAGTCACCTCGGCGCCCGGCAATGAACCGGCGAAAGTTCCGAATTGAGCGCCACAACACCTTATTGACCAGCCAGAATGAGGGTCTGGCTGTCATTCTTGAGCAAAGCGGAACCGGAGCGACGGCTCCGCGCAAGCCTGATCCTCGAATGTCGGAGGCGGATGCCTCCCGGTCTTGCGAATTGAAGAGATCTTCTCCGTTTGATGGCCGGTGGACGATGGTCCCGTCAAACGGTGGGGGCAGCTTGGCCGGGAACCAAACAAGCCGGCGTGGGGACGCGCGGGCCATGAGCGTTTTCCAGGTGCTGCCTGGGCTCGCTGGCGGCGGGGTGTTCGCGGGCGGAATGGAAGCTCGGAAGGTAAGCCTATGCCTCTGTGGCGTGCGCGGGCTCGCCCCGGGGCAGGATAACGATGGGCGTGATGGACGACGATTTGGACGCGCCCTTGGGGCAATTCCCGGTTCGTAAGCGTCCACCGCTTGGCCATCTGTCTCCCATCGGGCTCGTTTTGGGCGGTCTTGGCCTGTTTGGCGCCCTCGCGGCTGGCCTTCCGCTGTTCAGCAAATTGGCCCTTTCCAACTCTCATACCGCCCTTTTGCTTGCGGTTCCGGGCACGGAGCCGTCCGAGACGGCGCCACCCAAAGCGCACGCCTTGCCTCGGCGCGCGGGGCCGCCGCAAACTGGGGCGGCGATTTCGGGGGAGGCAACAACGCCTCCTCCAGGCCTTTCGATTGCCAGTCCCTTAGTCGCAAAGACCAAGGTTCGAAATAGCTTGGCCATCGGCCAAACGGCCGGCACCGGGGTGGAGGCCATCGAACAGCAAAGCGGTGTCAAAATTATTCGTCCGGGAGGCAGTGCCGCGCCCGACGCTCTCATCATCGATGTGGCGAAGGCGCTGAATGCCACGCCTGCCACTGCCCCCGACCCGCGGCTCATCGAAGAAACACCGTATGGGCCGGTTCCGCGGATCGGAACGGATGGAGGGCGCCCCGCCGAGGTTTATGCCCGTGCCGCCGTCTCCCTGCCAGGGTTCCCGCGGATTGCCTTGCTGGTTGGCGGCATGGGTCTTTCACCCGGCGCGACAGAGGCGGCGATCGCTGCTCTGCCTAGCGCCGTCACGCTGGGCTTCGCGCCTTATGGCACTGGTCTCGCGAAGCAAACCGCTCTCGCGCGAGAGGCTGGCCATGAGGTCGTCTTAGAGCTTCCGATGGAGCCGTTCGATTTTCCGCGCAGCAATCCCGGCCCGCATACACTGGTCACGGGTGCCGGAAAGGCCGCCAATAGCGCCAATCTGACCTGGCTGATGAGCCGCTTCACGGGCTATGCGGGAGTCGCGAATTTTTTGGGCGGCAAGTTCCTGGCGGATGCAAAGGCGTTGGCGCCGGTTCTGCGCGCGATTGCCGAACGCGGATTGTTTTACCTCGACGACGGAACATCGGCGCGAAGCCTCGCCATGACCCTGGCGCCTGACTCGGCGCTCGAGGCCGCGCGCGCCGACATCGTCCTTGATTCGACGGCAAGCCCTGACGCCATCGAAGCGGCCCTTGCGCGGCTCGAAGCCATCGCCCGCGACAAGGGATTGGCAATCGGAGTTGCGAGCGCGCTCCCGGTTTCCGTCGAAACCATCGGCCGTTTCGCCCGGGCGCTTGATTCCCACGGGATCGCGCTCGTGCCACTGAGCGCGGCCATGCCAAGATTGCAACAGGACGTGACCGATCATCAACCATGAGGCATGGCCGCCATGGACTCACTCAACTATCGTCCCTGTGTCGGTATCATGCTCTTCAATCACGCCGGACTGGTCTTCGTCGGGCGCCGCCGCGGCAAGGGAATACCCGATCACCTGCGGCAGGGCTATGAATGGCAGATGCCACAGGGGGGGATCGACGCCGGCGAAGACCCCTATCAGGCGGCCTTGCGCGAACTCCGTGAGGAAACCAACGTATCGTCCACGACATTTCTCGCCGAAACTCCGGAATGGTACAGCTATGATCTCCCAGCCGGCGCTTTAAAGAAAAGCTGGAAGGGCCGCTTTCGAGGACAGCGGCAAAAATGGTTCGCGCTGCGTTTCGAAGGCGAGGAAAGCGAAATCAATATCGAGGCTCCCGGCGGCCACCGCCCAGAATTCGACGCTTGGCGGTGGGAGGAGATTGACCGGCTCGCCGAATTGATCGTCCCGTTCAAGCGGCCGGTTTACGAAAAAGTGGTCGAGGCGTTCGGCCATCTTGCCCGGCCGCGCTGACGCGCTAAATGGATGTCTTGCGGCAGGACCATGTGCCAAAACGATAATGATGGCCGTGGCCATGATCGTCCCAAAGAGAACTGCTCATGGTCGCTGTTGCGTTTTGTTCCTGCGCTATCACTCCGAAATGTCAGCCGCTTCTTGGGATTGTGCTCTTGACAGGGACACAGTCTGCAAACAGCATTGAGCTGACTTAGCCTAGAAAATTTAGGGAGAAACTGATGTCGGTTTTGCCGGAGGTTTTGAAGGCCAATGAGGCCTATGCCGCGAGTTTTGGCGCCAAATCGCAATTGGCCCTGCCGCCCGCGCGGCGCTTCGCCATCCTCACCTGCATGGACGCGCGTCTTGATCCGGCCAAATATGCGGGTCTTGCCGAGGGCGACGCGCATGTGATCCGCAATGCGGGCGGGCGGGCCAGTGACGATGCGATCCGCTCGCTGGTGATTTCCTACAAGCTGCTCGGCACGCTTGAATGGTTTGTTGTGCATCATTCCGACTGCGGCATGCAGCTCTTCGACGATACGATCATGAGCGGTCTCCTTGAACAAAGCCTCGAAGGCGCGACGATCGACGCCAAAGGCTGGCACGATCATGGGCATGGGCCCGGCAGCGTCCACGGCCATTACATGAAATGGCTGACGTTCAAGGATCTCGCGGCGAGCGTGGTGGACGACGTCAAACGGATCCGGTCGCATCCGCTGGTGCCTAGCCATATTCCGATTTACGGCTACTACTATGATGTGAAGAGCGGCCGTCTGGTTGAGGTGCCGGAAGCAACGGCGGCCGGCAAGGCTACGGCGTGACGGGCGACACGTAGACTTATAATTATAATTGCTTCAAGAGCTTTTTGTTTTTCAAATGATCCGTCCAATAAGTGGGCACCTTTTGGGCGGATCATACATTGGGCGGATCATACACTGTCCGCTCCGCAAACCGCGCCACGCGGATTTGCCAAAGTCCGGCCTATTTTACATCCCGCAAGGAAGCGTGATGAGGCCAATCGGGATAATACCTTTCATCCATGTTGGAAAATCCGAATCACCCGCGTTATTACACGTCCCAGATGGTTTTTGATATCCTAATCCAATCGCACCGCCAGACGGCGCAAAATCCGCAATCACGGTCGCCATGCACGCAGTTGTCGTTGCATAGGAAGAGCAATTTGGCGCGCCAATCGCACCGTGAGCAGGTGGACTCGCAAATCCCGGTGACGTAGAAAGGGTGTTACTACCAAAAACAAAAGCCGGCGATCCAGGCCTATTACTCCATTCTTGGTATGAAGTATTTGCCGAATTAAATATATAATTACCAGAAACCGTTGCAGCGGTTGTGCAAGCGTAACATTGAACTGTGTAATTATAAGCGGTAGCACCGTTAGTTGAACCAAAATGGCCCGTTACCTTATATGTGTAATTCGTTGATACAAACAGATTATTCGAAATAGAAACCGGACCTGTTCCTTGAACAGTACCCATAAATAGTTCATCACCACCATAAGGAGCTATTGTGCCCTGACTATTCCCATAAGCTGTATTATTATAAATTTTAATCGTTGCAGCAGTCGTGCCATTGCCACCAATCGAAATGCCATCCCCATTATTATCCCAAGAAATGTTATCGCGAACTACGCCTGTCCCCGTATAAGCGCTTTGACCAATTTGAACACCTCCCCAATCGTCGAGAATAAAACCATTGCCATCCGAATCAATGGTTCCAGAGCCGCACTCCGCATGGGCATTACCCCATGAAAAATTCCCTGCCAGGAAAATATGAGTCCCTGAATTTTTATCCTGAATGACTGGTTCATAGACCGAAAAACCTGAGTAGCATTCATCGGTCCCTTGAGCAGCATTATAAGCAATATCGCCTATATAGACGATATAGTCAGATCCGTGGTTCGCGGAATGAGGATAACTGCTAAACCCGTTCGCATGAGCTCCATTACAAATGGTATTAACAACAGCAATATGATGAATTGTTGTAGCACTTCCTGGCTCAATACCAACGCAACCTCCATCTGCATTAGCACTCGAAAGTACAAAACCTTGAATAGCCCAATAATTCGCTGAGAACTTGACTGCGGGGTAACCTGTTCCTTTTGAACTGGCAAAGCACTCAAAAGGCGTCATACAAATAATTTGAGCGAAATAAATTCCTCCAGTTCCATCTAAGCCTCCTGATGTAGATGGACAATTCGATGGTACTGTAGAGATAGACGCAAAATTTGCCGAGCTAGTATAAGTTCCGCTCATTGCATAAACAATATCACCGCAATTGATTGTATGGCCGTTACCGTTATATGTTAACCACGGTGTTGAAGTCGTAAGACCATTATTTGAGTCGCTGCCAGTTGGTGACATATAATAAGTATGAAGCGGTGTAAACGTTCGACGCGGAGTCTGTACTGATCTCCCAGTCGGAACAAGCCGAAACGAAAATGCTCCAGCAGATAATGTGAGAAGAATCGCGAAGGCGACAGCAAATCGACGCATCAAGTCTTCCTTCCCTTTATTGCTGGCGGGGCAGCCGCCGATGGGATGCGGATTCCTCCCCTAGGCGCTCCAATGGCAGGGATTTGTATCCTTTGGCAAGCCTTGTCGTTTTGGCCTGCAATTCCTTGAGCAAAGCACGAAAAGCTGACCTCGTGGATAGAGCTTTACTCCGCCTCGTAAACCACTTCCCCGGCGACCAAAGTGAGCTTCACCTTGCCCTCCATGCGAGCCTCGTCGAAGGGGGTGTTCTTGCAGCGCGAATGCAGCCTTGCCGGATCGACGACGAAAGGCTCATCCGGGTCGAAGCGGATCAGGTCGGCCGGGGCGCCGGCTTTGAGCCTTCCCTGCGGCAGCCTAAGAATTTCGGCCGGTCGGCTGGTCATGGCGGCAATGAGACGGCCAAGCGGAATTTCGCCCGAATGAACGAGCCGCAGGCCTGCTGCTAGCATGGTCTCCAAGCCGATGGCGCCGACCTCCGCCTCGGCGAATGGCAGGCGTTTCGTTTCGACATCTTGCGGATCATGGTCCGAGACGATCGCATCGATGAGCCCCGACGCCAGGCCCGCGACCAGGACGCGCCGCTCGTCTTCCCCGCGCAGCGGCGGCGCCAGCTTCAAGAAGGTGCGGTAGTCGCCGATATCGTTTTCGTTGAGGGTCAGATGGTTGATCGAGGTGGCGCAGGTCACGGGCAGGCCATCAGCCTTCGCCTTGGCGATAATATCCAGGGACAAAGCGGTCGTGACGAGCGCCGCGTGGTAGCGGGCGCCGGTCAAGTTCACGATCCTTATGTCGCGATCAAGCACGATCGCTTCCGCCTCGCGCGGGGTTCCGGCAAGACCGAGGCGCGAGGCAAATTCGCCTTCGTTCATAACCCCTTCGGCGGCCAGATCGGGGTCCTCCGCGTGATGCATCACGAGCGCATCGAAATCGCGCGCATATTGCATCACCCGGCGCAGGACCCGCGCATTGCGGATCGACCGCGCGCCATCGCTGAAGGCCACGGCACCCGCCTGTTGCAGCAAGCCGATTTCGGCGATTTCCGCGCCGTTGAGACCTGCCGTCAGGGCCGCCGAAGGAAGCACCCGCACGCGGCCGGTATCGCGCGCGCGGCGCAAAAGAAAATCGACGACCGCCGGTTCGTCGACCGGCGGATTGGTATCAGGGCGGGCCAGTATCGTCGTGACGCCGCCCGCCGCCGCCGCCAGGGTCGCGGTCGCGATCGT
Source organism: Methylocella sp. (assembly GCA_035509135.1). Classification (GTDB taxonomy): domain Bacteria; phylum Pseudomonadota; class Alphaproteobacteria; order Rhizobiales; family Beijerinckiaceae; genus Methylocapsa. Next base: position 17,126 of record DATJLX010000109.1, on the reverse strand, counting down.
CTCGCGATGCTCGGCGCCGGGCTCCCCAATGAAGGCCCGCATGTCGATGAGGCCTGGCGCCACGCAATCGCCGCCGCAATCGATGATTCGCGCATGCGGAGGGAGATTCGCGGCCACGACAGCGGCCCCTACATCGCGGATCAAACCATCGATAATGAGAACGCCACCTGCTGTTTCTGCCACGGCGGCCGGATCGATCAGCCGGGCGTTGACCAGCGCCAGCGGCTGGTGGGCAATGGAAGAGGTGGACGGCTGTTTCACGGGCAACTCGCTCTCACCCATTCGGCAAATGCCGCGCCAAAGCTTCCAAGACAGCGATCCGCACGGCCACACCCATTTCGACCTGCTCGCGGATCAGGCTTCTGTCCCCATCGGCGACGCTCGAATCGATCTCGATGCCGCGGTTCATCGGTCCTGGATGCATGACGAGCGCATCCGGCTTGGCATATTTGAGCTTGGCTTCGTCGAGACCGAAAAAGCGGAAATATTCCTTGGCGGACGGGATATAACCGCCTTGCATCCGCTCGCGCTGCAGGCGCAGCATCATCACGATGTCGGCGCCTTCGAGCCCCGCGCGCATGTCCCGGAAGACTTCGACACCCATGCGCTCGATTCCCTGGGGCAGCAAGGTCGAGGGGCCGGCCACACGCACCCTTGCACCGAGGGCCGAAAGCAAGAGGATATTGGAACGGGCAACGCGCGAGTGGAGGATATCGCCACAGATCGCGACGGTAAGACCCGCGATTTTGCCCTTGTTGCGGCGGATCGTCAGCGCATCGAGGAGGGCCTGGGTCGGATGCTCATGGGCGCCGTCACCGGCGTTGACGACCGAGCAATCGACTTTTTTGGCGAGCAGATGCACGGCGCCCGCCCGCGCATGGCGCACGACGATAATATCGGGCCGCATCGCGTTCAGCGTGACCGCCGTGTCGAGCAGAGTTTCCCCTTTCTTGACGCTCGATGTGGCCACCGACATGTTCATGACATCGGCACCGAGACGCTTGCCCGCAAGTTCGAAAGAGGATTGCGTCCGGGTCGAGGTCTCGAAAAAGAGGTTAATAAGGGTCCTCCCGCGCAAGGTGGAGCGCTTTTTCTCGACTTGCCGCGAAACCTCGATCGCCGCCTCGGAGAGTTTGAGAAGAATTTCGATGTCCTGAGCGGAAAGCCCCTCGATCCCGAGCAGATGCCGGTGGGGAAAGAGAGGAAGGTTCGGCGGATCGGCCATCGGCCCTGTTCTACAGGAGCCTGAACGCCTCTGTCACGATAGTTTGAACAGATGCGGGCTGGTCTCTCCACATTTTTCAAGTTGCGGCAGAAATGTGAACCCCTTTATCCATTTGTTTTGTTGCATTTTCTGGCGGGAGCGCGTTTAAGCGTTGCCGGTATTTGATCATCTCACTCCCGGCGCATCATGAAGACATTCTGGAAAAATACCTTGACAGGCGCGGCCGTTTTGATGGCCACGGGGCCAGCACTCGCTCAAAATCAGCCCCTGACCTGCTGGTACGATGCTCACGCCGATTTTACTTCGGCCGATAGCGCGGCGGCCAGTGCAACAGTCGGCGCCGTCACAAAATATGGCAGCGGTGACAAGACGTACAACTATACAATTTCAGCGCGGGACGGCACAGCTTGTCCTGTCCAGCTTCCTCTGTCATCCCTGACGGCTGTCACGGTGGCCCTTGTCCATGGGGACGATAGCAGCTGTTCAAACGAGAAAGTCACGGACAGCGGTTCGGCCATTCTCGGCGGCTCGGTAACCGTGGCGCGGGCGACCGAGGAATCATCCACCGCCGGTATCCGCCTGGCAGGCGTGTCTCCCAACACGAGTTACCGTATTTTCTTGAAATGCGGCCGCCAGCTTGGCACCCTCCGAACGGACGAAAATGGCAATGGCGGCAGAACCGTCGACTTTCTCAACAACTCGGTGGGACCGGTTTACGGTTTTGAAGTCGCTCCGGAGGGTGGCGCGCCTGAGGAGAAACTGCAAAGCCTGCCTTTTAAAAAATAATCCACTCGAACTGGACCGGGATCCCAGCGAACCCGCGAAACCCTCTCGAAATTATCCAGCCGGATGGGCGGAAACAGTGCCGGGAGGGGCTGCCGCCTGACCGGCGGGACTTCGAGCGACTTTTCCAGCATGCGTGAAAAGCCGGTCAAAAAACCCGGAGGACGGCAGTGCCCGCCTGCCCCAGTATCCAAGGCACGGCAATGAACGAGAGTTTCCTGACAGTCCAGTGGCTTGCCTTGTTGCAAGAGCAACCTCTGCGGGATTCGCAACGCGAGCATTCAAAAAATCGATGAAACCCGCCTCATCGCGCGTTTATGCCCCGCTGATCGTTCGGAACCAAGGCTCTGGCCTATCGTGGGGCCTTGGTGGCAAGGGTTTTTCGGGCTGAAAGGGCTCGGCTTGGCCAACCCCTCCCTCTCAATTGACCCTTCCCATTTGACTATGGGCGCGCACTCCCTCATCCTCCCACCATTCATTTCAGCCAAGCTCCGGCTCAAGACGAGACGGTCGTGAACGCTGCCATTCGATTTGAAAGGTTTGCGGCTTGCGCCGCGCACCATAAGATTGGAAACACGAGGACCGCTGCATGGATGTCGTCATCGTCGAATCGCCGACGAAGGTCAAATCGATCACCAAATATCTCGGGAAAGGCTATGAAGTTTATGCTTCCTATGGCCATGTCCGCGATTTGCCTGCCAAGGATGGTTCCGTCGCTCCGGACCAAGATTTCGCCATGCTCTGGGATGTCGATTCCCAGTCCTCCAAAAGATTGGCGGAAATCGCCAAGGCGGTGAAAGACGCGGACCGGATCATTCTGGCAACCGACCCGGACCGGGAGGGGGAGGCGATTTCCTGGCACGTCCTCGAAGTTCTGAGGGCGAAAAAAGTCCTCGCGGGCAAGCCCGTGCAACGGGTGATTTTCAACGCCATTACCAAAGCCGCGATCCTCGAGGCGATGCAGCATCCGCGCGAGATCGACGCGGCTCTCGTCGACTCCTATCTCGCCCGCCGGGCGCTCGACTATCTTGTCGGCTTCAACCTGTCACCGGTGCTCTGGCGCAAATTGCCAGGCGCCCGCTCGGCTGGACGAGTGCAATCCGTCGCCTTGCGCCTGGTCTGCGACCGCGAACTCGAGATCGAGAAATTCGTCTCGCGCGAATATTGGTCGATCGTCGCGCATCTGACGACAGCAGCCGGAGCGCCCTTCATCGCCCGGCTTGTGGGCGCCGACGGAACCCGCATCAGCCGTCTCGATATTGGCTCGGGGGCGGAAGCGGAAGCCTTCAAAACCGCTCTCGACGCCGCCCAATTCTCGGTGGCCAATATCGAGGCGAAGCCCGCGAAGCGGCATCCGCCGCCGCCCTTCACAACCTCGACCCTCCAGCAGGAGGCCTCCCGCAAGCTCGGCTTTGCGCCGGCGCGGACCATGCAACTCGCCCAGCGGCTCTATGAAGGCGCCGAAATCAATGGTGAAACGGTGGGCCTCATCACCTATATGCGCACCGACGGCGTCGACCTCGCGCCGGAGGCGATCACGAGCGCGCGCCGCGTCATAGGTAAGGAATTTGGTGCCAATTATGTCCCGAAGGCGCCGCGCAAATATACGGCGAAGGCCAAGAATGCCCAGGAAGCGCATGAGGCCATCCGCCCAACCGACATTGCGCGCCTTCCCAAACATGTCGCGGCGAGCCTTGAGCCGGATCAGAAGAAGCTTTACAAACTCATCTGGACACGCACCGTCGCGAGCCAGATGGAATCCGCCGAACTCGAACGCACCACGGCGGATATTGCGGCGCAAGTGGAGCAGCGAAGGCTCGATCTCCGCGCGACCGGCCAAGTTATTCGCTTCGACGGATTTCTGAAGCTTTATCAAGAAGGCCGCGACGACGAAGATGAGGAGGAAGGCGGCCGGCTGCCGGACATGCGCGAAGGCGAGAGCCTCGGCAAGGACAAAATCGAGGCGAGCCAGCATTTCACCGAGCCGCCGCCACGCTTTAGCGAGGCAACCCTCGTCAAACGCATGGAGGAACTCGGCATCGGCCGGCCCTCGACCTATGCCTCGACCCTCGCCGTTCTGCGCGAACGCGCCTATGTCCGCATCGAGAAGAAGCGGCTCGTCCCTGAGGACAAGGGGCGCCTCGTGACGGCGTTCTTGGAGAGCTTCTTTACCCGCTATGTCGGCTATGATTTCACCGCTGGCCTCGAAGAGCAGCTTGATCTTGTCTCCAACCACGAGCTCGACTGGAAGCAGGTGCTGCGCGATTTCTGGTCGGATTTTTCCGGCGCGCTCGCCGGCATCAAGGATCTGCGCACCACGGAAGTGCTGGACAGTCTGAACGAGCTTTTGGGCCCGCATATTTTCCCGGCCAAGGAGGACGGCTCGAATCCGCGCGCCTGCCCTTCCTGCGGGAGCGGCCAGCTTTCGCTAAAACTTGGTAAATTTGGCGCTTTCATCGGCTGCTCGAATTATCCCGAATGCAAATTCACCCGCACTCTGGCCGACACCGGCGCAGATGGATCCGGCAATGGCGAGCGGCCGGGTGTCCGGGTGTTGGGCGAAGACCCTGCGACGGGAGGGGAGATTTCCGTGCGGGATGGCCGTTTTGGCGCCTATGTGCAACTGGGCGAAGGGGAAAAACCCAAGCGGGTCTCATTGCCGAAAACGATCAATCCCAGCGAAATCACCCTGGCCCAGGGCATTGGCCTCTTGTCGCTGCCGCGCGAGATCGCCAAGCATCCCGAGACAAAGGAACCCATCCTCGCCGGGATCGGGCGGTTCGGCCCCTACGTCCAACATGGCAAGACCTATGCGAACATTGGCAAGGACGAGGATATCCTCGCGCTTGGTGGCAATCGCGCGATCGATCTCATCGTTGCCAAGGAGAGTGGCTTGACCGGGCGGCGGTTTGGCGACAGCGCCAGTGCACCCTCGCGGGAGCTTGGCGATCATCCCAGCGGCGGCAAGATCGTGATCAAGGCCGGGCGGTACGGTCCTTATGTCAGCCATGGCAAAATGAACGCGACCTTGCCGCGCGACAGCGATCCCACCACATTTACACTCGACGAGGCGATTGCGCTTCTTGCCGCGAAAGCCGAGGGTCGGGAAGCGGGAAAGGGCACAATCCAGGGCCGCCTCCTTGGTGAACATCCGGAGGGTGGCGCGGTGACCGTACGAAGCGGACGCTTCGGGCCCTATGTCAATCATGGCAAGATCAATGCGACTTTGAAAAACGGTTTGTCGCCCGACACCATCTCGCTTGAAGAGGCCATTCGTTTGATCGAGGACAAGGGGGCAGCGGGGCCAGGTGCCCGGACAGCAAAGAAAAAGGCGCCGGCCGCGCCCAAGAGACCCACACCGAAGCGAGCCCCGGCCAAGAGAGCCACCAAGGCGGCGGCAAAACCCGCGCCCAAGCCCGCCGCCAAAACCATAAGCAAACCGGCAATGCCAAAATCGAAAAAGGCCAGTCAAGCGTGACAAGAACCGCCGGCAAGCCCGCCGGCCAAGATATCGCTCAAAAGGCGCCAGCCGCGGAGGAGGAATCCCTGCCATCGCGCGCCGACATTCTCGCTTTCATCGCCGGCGAGCGCGAAGCCCTGGGAGGCAAGGCACAAGGCAAAATCGGCAAACGGGAAATCGCCCGCGCTTTCAATATCAAGGGCGCTGCCCGGATCGCCCTCAAACGCTTGCTGAAGGACCTTAAAGCCGACGGGGCTGTTGAACGCCGGCGCAAGAGCCTTCATAAGCCAGGTCTTCTTCCAGCAACTGTCCTCGCCGATGTTATCGCCCGCGACCGCGACGGCGACCTCCTCGCCGTACCCGCCGAATGGGACAGCGCGCAAGGACCAGCGCCCAAGATCCTGCTCATGACGAGGGCCAGCACGAAGGCCTTGTCAAAGCCTGGGACGCCCGCCCCCGCCCCTGGCGACCGTGCTTTGCTGCGGGTGGAACCAATGCATGGCGTGGAGGCTGGCGAGCCCGCCTATGCCGGGCGGGTCGTCAAACTTCTGCCGCGGGCGAAAACCCAATCGATCGGGATTTTTCGTGCCAGCCTGGACGGCGGCGGCCGGATCGTGCCGGTTGACAAGAAAAACGTTAATCGCGGGGAATTAACGGTCGGCCCGGGTGACGAAGGTGCTGCCCGCGACGGTGATCTCGTGGCCGTTGAGGTCTTGCGCTCGGGCCGCCTCGGTCTTCCGGCGGCAAAAGTCCGCGAAAGGCTCGGCGCCCTTGACAGTGAAAAAGCGATCAGCCTCATTGCCATTCATTCACATCAAATACCGCATGTCTTTCGCCCCGAGGTTATCGCCGAGGCGGAGCGGGCAAGACCAGCAAGCCTGGCGCGTCGCGAGGATTGGCGCGCCATCCCGCTTGTGACCATCGATCCCGAGGATGCCAAGGACCACGACGACGCGGTTCATGCCGAGCGCGACCCCGATCCCGCGAATCCGGGCGGCTATATTTTGCGCGTCGCCATCGCCGATGTCGCCGCCTACGTACGCCCCGGCGGAGCGCTCGACAAAGCGGCGCGGGAACGCGGCAACTCGGTCTATTTCCCAGACCGGGTCGTGCCCATGCTGCCGGAGCGGATTTCCAACGACCTCTGCTCGCTGCGCCCGAACGAGGATCGCCCAGCGCTTGCCGCTTGTCTCGTCATCGCCGCTGATGGCCACAAGCTCCGCCATGGTTTCCATCGGATCCTGATGCGCTCAGCGGCGAAACTCTCCTATCGCCAAGCGCAAGCAGCGATCGACCAAGGCGCCGACGGGACCGCGGCGTCGCTACACGACACCGTCCTCGTTCCGCTTTATGAGGCTTATCGCGCCCTCAAAATCGCGCGCGACAAACGCGGGCCGCTCGATCTCGACCTGCCGGAACGCAAGATCATCCTCGATGAGACTGGCGCCGTGAAATCCGTCGTGACGCCGCCCAGACTCGATTCACACCGGCTTATCGAGGAATTCATGATCCTCGCCAATGTGGCGGCCGCCGAGACACTCGAAGCGAAACAGCAGCCGCTCGTCTATCGCGTGCATGACGAGCCGTCGCTTGAAAAGCTCAACAATCTGAGCGAATTTCTGGCCTCGATCGGCATTAAGCTCAGCAAGGGCCAGGTTCTTCGCGCCGCCCAATTTAACGGCATTCTCGGCCATGTGAAAGGCACGGACAATGAGCATCTCGTCAATGAAGTCGTCTTGCGCACCCAGGCGCAGGCCGAATATTCCGTCGAGAATTATGGCCATTTCGGTCTTAATCTGCGCCGCTATGCGCATTTCACCTCGCCGATCCGTCGTTATGCCGATCTTGTTGTGCATCGCGCCTTGATCCAGGCGCTTGATCTTGGACCGGATGGCGCTGCGCCGATGGCGAATGGCGAGCTCGCCGATATCGCGGCGGCCATTTCCGCCGCAGAGCGCCGCGCCATGGCGGCCGAACGCGAGACATCCGAGCGGCTGATCGCCGCCCATCTCGCGGATCAGATCGGCGCCGTATTCCAGGGCCGCATATCGGGTGCATCCAGCGCTGGGCTCTTTGTTAAGCTCGACGAGACCGGCGCCGATGGCTTCATCCCGGCCGCCATGCTTGGCGACGACTATTTCCGGCATGATCCGGGACGTCACGCGCTGGTCGGATCGCGCACTGGCCAGATGCACCGGCTGGGCGATATTGTAACGGTCAGACTCGTGGAAGCCGCGCCGCTTGCCGGTGCGCTGCGCTTCGAATTGTTGCGTGAAAGCGCGCCTCCCGCCGGGCGATTAAGCCCTGTCAAGGCAAAGCGGACGGCCCGGCGCGGCATTAGGCCTTCTGGCGTATTGACCGGCGCGGACCTATTTGGGGGCAAAGCTTCGATGCGCTAATGCGTAAGAAAGAAGAGAGCATGCCGGATGACGGCCTCGTTACCATCCGCAGCGCCCATTCGGCACGAGATACGATAGCGCGTGTCGAAGCGGAGCTTGACGCAAAGGGGGTGACAGTTTTTGCCAAAATCGATCACGCCGCGGGAGCCTCTGCCGCCGGCCTGCCGTTGCGCCCCACGACGTTGCTCATATTCGGCGGCGCCCGCGCGGGAACACCACTCATGCAAGACAATCAGCGCGTCGGCATCGATCTTCCGCTGAAGGCGCTGGTTTGGGAGGACGGGCTCGGCTCCGTCTGGCTAACCTACAATGATCCTGCTTGGATCGCTCAAAGGCATGCACTCGATGCGCCTAGCGAACCGCTTGTCCAGGCCATGTCGGCCATGCTCGCAGCCGTAGCACGGAATGCAACGGAAGCGGGCCCGGACTCGCGGGAATGACCGGTATTAGAACAGAAGGAGAAATAATGGAATCGCCGACGGTAGCCGTGCCCTTGGGGGCGCACGCGGGGTCTCCGGTAGACCCCCAAAAGCAACACTCCGACGCCCCTCGCAATGCCTGGCAGGCGATAGCCAAGGGCTTGCGCGGTTCTTGCCCGGCCTGTGGCAATGGCAGGATTTTTCGTGCCTATCTTAAGGTCAATGATGTCTGCCCGAATTGCGGCGAGGAGTTCTTCCACCAACGCGCCGATGATGCGCCGCCCTATCTGACTATTCTCGTCGTCGGCCATGTTGTCGGAAGCTTGATGCTTCTCATTGAAACCTACTGGTCCGATGCACCGATCTGGCTGCATGCGATGATCTGGCCAACCCTTGCGCTCATTCTTTCGCTTTGGCTCCTGCCGATCTTCAAAGGAGGTCTCATTGCGCATCAATGGGCCATGCGCATGCACGGCTTCGGCGACGGTGCGCCGCTTGACCAAGATTTTTGAACAACTCTGGTCAAGGAGAAGCTTGAGATGTCCTGACTTAATTGGCGCTGCCTTGGCGGGCATGGTCAATCGGATTGTTTTGAGCAACTATAAAAAATGCACGCAGTTTTCCAATCGGGACAAGTCCAGGCTGTTTAAATCTGCGCAATTCCTTCCTGATCACGCTGTTCATCCGCTTAAAGCGTTTGAGCCCTGAAACGGATTTCCACTTTCATTTTTTCGCCTCACCTCTTGCGAGCATTCTCTTGGTGTTGCGGCGCAAAAATATCCGTTACGATTGTGGTGTGAAACTCCGTCTCAGCCGTATTCTCGCCATGAAGGATCGGTTAACCTTACCGGTGATTGCTTAAATGCAACGCTATCTGGTTAGCTTGGATCAAGGTTGATGGAACATTCCTTTAACCAAAGGCAGGTACGGCTAATGACCTGCCCCGCGATTACAGAAGGAGTGTGGGATGAGCTTTCTCCAACGGACCAGCGAATGGAAATTCGCGGCCGCGCTGGGCGCCGCACTTGCGATCTCCGCCTGCGCCAAGACCCCCGCTGAGAATGGCGCGCTCACTGGCCTCAATAGTGGAGCTCCGGCAGCACCCGGCAGCCCGCAGGATTTCGCCGTAAATGTGGGTGATCGGGTTTTCTTCGATAGTGATTCCAGTGACTTGAGCCAGACCGCGCAGGCAACACTCGCAAAGCAGGCAAGCTGGTTGCAGCAATATGGCCGGTATAATGTGACGGTCGAAGGCCATGCCGATGAACGCGGAACCCGTGAGTACAATTTCGCGCTTGGCGCACGACGGGCGGAAACCGCCAAGGATTACCTTGTCGCCCGCGGCATCCCGGCGTCAAGAATTCGGACCATCAGCTATGGAAAGGAGCGTCCCGTCGCGAGTTGTAACGACAACTCCTGCTGGTCGCAAAATCGCCGCGCGGTGACCGTGCTGACGGGCGGCCAATCCTGACGAAGCTTTCGGCGGACGGCTCTCCTCCCCCGTCGCCGATATGTCCCGGACGATCAAAGTCTTTTTCTTGATCCCAATCCGGCACCGGCGACTTCTTCGTGAAGCGCCGGTTTTTGTTGCCACGGCCGCTTGCACCGAAGTTCGAAAGGGGACAGTCTATCAAGGACTTCCCGGAAGCACTTTCACGCAAGCTTACGGAATGGCCCGCCCCGGATCGTTTCCTGATTCCCGCGCCACGATCAAGATTAGAAAAGCGCCGAAAACAAAAGCCTGACTCTCACGGGCATGAGAGGCAGGCCCTTGGTCGATTAGCCGCCGCGTTTGCTACGCCTGTGGTTGTGGTTCCAATCCGCCCGGCTCGGGCCCGGATTTCGGACGCACGACGCCCGTCGTTGGGACGGGAGAGCCACGCAACGGCGGTTCAATATCGCTGCCGCTGTCGCGCACGGGCGGATGCCCCTTCAAAAGCTCAACGATCTCTTCGCCCGTCAGCGTCTCATATTCGAGAAGACCCTTGGCGAGCGTTTCGAGATCCTGGCGCTTCTCGGTGATGATCCGTGTCGCGTCGGCAAGACCCGCCTCCACCAGCCGCCGCACTTCCGCGTCGATCTTCTGGGCAGTTGCCTCGGATACGGTTTGCTGCCGGCCAATCGAATAGCCGAGGAAAACCTCGTCCTGATTGTTATCGCCATACATCACGGTGCCGAGTTCCTTGGAGAAACCCCAGCGGGTCACCATTGCCCGGGCGAGCTTGGTGGCCTGCTCAATGTCGGATTGGGCGCCCGAAGTGATCTTTTCCTTTCCGAAGATGATCTCTTCTGAGACCCGGCCGCCCATGCAGATGGCAAGCCGCGAGGTCATCTGTTCATAGCTCATCGAAAGCTTGTCGCGTTCGGGGAGCTGCATCACCATGCCGAGCGCGCGGCCGCGCGGTATGATAGTCGCCTTATGGACCGGGTCGGTGGCTGCGACATTGAGCGCGACGATCGCGTGGCCGCCCTCGTGATAGGCAGTCAGCATTTTCTCCTGCTCGGTCATAACCATCGTGCGCCGCTCGGCGCCCATCATGATCTTGTCTTTCGAATCCTCGAACTCGGACATGGTGACGACTCGCTTGCCGCGCCGTGCCGCGAGCAAGGCCGCCTCATTGACGAGATTCATGAGATCGGCGCCGGAAAAACCCGGTGTCCCGCGTGCCACCGTCTTCAACTCGACGTCCGGCGCGAGAGGCACCTTCCGGACATGAACTTTCAGAATGCGCTCGCGACCGACGATATCGGGATTCGAAACGACAATCTGCCGGTCGAAGCGGCCAGGGCGCAGAAGCGCCGGATCGAGCACGTCTGGACGGTTCGTCGCGGCGATCAGGATGATGCTCTCATTGGCCTCGAAGCCATCCATCTCGACGAGAAGCTGATTCAACGTCTGCTCGCGTTCGTCGTTGCCACCCCCGAGCCCGGCGCCGCGATGGCGGCCGACGGCGTCGATTTCATCGATGAAGATGATGCAGGGCGAGTTCTTCTTGGCCTGTTCGAACATGTCGCGGACCCGGCTCGCGCCGACGCCGACGAACATTTCGACGAAATCCGATCCCGAGATCGTGAAGAAGGGCACATTGGCCTCGCCCGCGATGGCACGCGCGAGAAGCGTCTTGCCGGTGCCCGGGGGACCGACCAGCAAAACGCCGCGCGGAATGCGCCCGCCAAGCTTCTGAAACCGCTGCGGATCGCGCAAGAACTCGACGATTTCCTGAAGGTCTTCCTTCGCCTCGTCCACGCCCGCGACATCCTCGAATGTCACCCGCCCATGCGCCTCGGTCAGGAGCTTCGCTTTGGACTTGCCGAACCCCATGGCCTTGCCGCCCGCGCCTTGCATTTGCCGGGAAAGGAAGATCCAGACGCCGATGATGGCGATCAACGGCAGCCCGTTGACGAGCAGCGTCATCAGCCAATTGGTGCTTTCCGACGGAGGCTTCGCTGTGATGGATACATTCTTTTTATAGAGGCTCTGGACCAGACTCGGGTCATTCGGGGCATAGGTCGCGAAGGCCCGGTTGTCGGTGAAATGACCCGTGATCTCATTACCAGCGATTGTGACCTCGCGGACATGACCTTGATCAACCTCGTTCAGGAGCTGGCTGAAGGCGATGTCCTGCGACGGTACCCGCTGCCCCGGATTTTGAAACAGCATGACGAGGGCAACGACGAGCAGGATTATGATCACCCAAAGTGCAAAATTCCGGAAATTCGGATTCATCTTCGTTCCCGCCATGCATCGTTCAGGCCCTGAGGCCGACACCGGTTAAGTTCATACCCGCGAAGAAAAAGGGCATTCTTCAATGTAAGCCCGGATTTTCCAATTGCCAAGGGACTTCAACCTTTTGGTTTGCACCCTTTTCCCGCCTTTATAGGTGGGTTTTGCGTCCGCGGCACCTTGGGGTTTCCCGCGCGATGACAAGAAAATGATCGTGTTGCAGATGGAGAATCGTGCCTCCCTGGGTCGCTTTATAGGCGGATCCGTCGCGTAGCGCCCGGCCTAGCTTCTCTGCTAGAGCTTCAAGCCGGTCGAGACGAAGGGGTTTGTCCCCTCTGATCAATTTTAGTTCATCGGCAAGAAAGCGTAAAAGGATCTCCGCTGGTTCGCCGGCCAGGGCCGAAATATCCGCCCTCACTCTACCTGGCTCGCGCAAGATCTTGATCTTATCCGTGATCGCGTAGACCTGCTTGGTCAGCGCGACGTCAGCTCTGGCCGCGCGGGTCCCGAGCCGGAGCAAAGCGTTCCTATCGAGGCCTTCCGCCGCCAGAAGGCTGCTCAGGCGCCGTAGCCGGGTCCTGGCATAAGCGGGGTCCTTGTTTGAAGGATCCAAGACGAAGGGATGCGCCTTCATCTCGCAAAAAGCGATGAGTTCAGCCTTGGTACAGCTCAACAACGGCCGCGCCAGGACGATTCCGTTGCGTTCGCTCGAACTCGCCATCCCGGAAAGTCCAGAAATTCCGCTGCCGCGCAGCAACCGGAACACGATTGTTTCGGCCTGATCATCCGCGTGATGGGCCGTCATGACATGATCCGCGCCGATCCTTGCCGCATATTCGAACAAGAGTTTATAGCGGGCCTCGCGCGCGCATTCTTGAACTCTCGACCTTGGCTTTATTCCCTCCCAAACGAGGACGGCATGGGGTAGCCTAAGCGCGGCGGCCCAGCGGGCGACCAATTCGGCCTCGCCCCGCGCGCTCTTTCGCAGACCATGGTCGACGGTCGCGACATAAAGCGGGGGCGGGGCGGCGTACCCGCGCGCCCACTCCTCGGCGAGCAGCATCAATGCGACCGAATCGGGGCCGCCGGAGACCGCAAGAAGGATGCCGCGCGCGGTTTCCCACGGGTGGAAAAGTGCCGCGATGGCGCAGGCTGGAAATCGCGTCTTGTCTGGCGCAGGCGCCAAAGTTTTGGCAGACATGAGCAAATACCCGTAAGCAACACCAGGATTCGCTGAATCTTATTCATCTCCGGCCAGAATCAACATTGCGCGCGCCTGGCCTCGCGTTCCGCGCCAACCTTGACCATGGCCGGAGCACTTGGATATTTCCGGGCGATTTCGCTATAGGTCGCGCACGCTTGTTCCTTGGCGCCGAGGGCACTCAATGATTGACCGAGACGCAAGAGAGCTTCCGGCGCGCGAGGCGAACCCGCATATTGGGTCGATATTTTCAGATATTGTTCCGCCGCCTCCCGCTGACGGCCGCGCAGATAGAAACTTTCGCCAAGATAATAGATCGCATCGGAAGCCAGCTTGTTTTTTGGATTCTTTTCAAGAAAGCCAGTAAACCCTTTTTCGGCGTCTTCATACGCCCTTTGCTTGAGATATGCCAAGGCGATGTCGAATTGCTCGCGTGCCGTGTTGGGCGCGGCGGCGATCACCGTGCCACTCGGCGTCGTGACGCCGGACGCAGACACACCGGCCGGGGCCACCGAGGGCATTGTCACGGGTGGCCCCGCTGAACGAAAGCGGCCATTCGAGAGATCGAGCGGCGCGCCTGGATCGCTTTGCTCAAGACCAGACGCTGCACTCCCGTCACGCCGCGGGCTGCCTGGATTGGCACTGGCCGCCGGGGCAAGGCTCCCGAGCTGACGAGGCGCCCCGGGGGCAGTGGGATTTTGGGACGGATCGAAAGCATCGCCGCGTCCGCTCGCTCGCGGCGGCGCGGAAAAGCTTGGCTCGGCAAGCTCGGCATCCGCTGAAGTTTGGGTTTCGGCTGCTTCGCCGCGTTTCTGGGGAGATTTGGGCATCCCCTCGTGGAAGCGGAAATCGACATCTTCCTGGAACTTCTTGAGTTGTTCCTCGAGCTTTTGCGTCTCGAACTGCATTTGTTCAATCTGCCCGTTGATCTGCCGCATCTGGCTCTCGAGCCGGCCGATCCGGACAAGGAGCTGTGCCGCATCAGGCTGATCTGCGCCATAAGGGGCATCCCCAGGCTCGCCAATGTCTCCCGGGGGACGGCCGTACCCCTGGGCGACAGGGATCTCGTTTCGCGCCGGTGCGTTTTGTGTGTCCTGCGTAACCAATAGAAAGTCTTGACCGTCACTGCCGAAAGCCGGCAGCGCGCTCCCCGCCGCCGCCACAGCGACGCCCCATATCAATCGACTCCGCAACAAAATTCGCAAGGTCATCGTCAACAAGATCATCATGAGGACCTGAATATCTGCCAGCCGCCCATCACGCGGCGTATGTAGGGTCATAAAGGAACACAAAATCCGGACAAAATATGAAGAGATCAACGGCGCGGAATGAAATATTCCTGCCGGGAGAACCCGGCAAGCGCGACGGCCAAGCTTTTTTTCGCGCTTGTTTGGCTATACTGGCTCGCTCCTATCAAGGAAAGACCTGATAGCCGTTCCAAGCACTGCGGCCAACATGCAGCGGAGCGGCCGATACTGCATCAGTCACGCCGGAGGGCAAGGCAAAGCAGATTATCGGCACAAATAGAGCAATTTGCCATCTTAGTGATTTGGCCATGATGAACGCCCGAGGCCAACAAATAGATTTTCGTCCCAACTAAATTTTGATATGCTTAGATAGAAGAATTCAGTATTTATATCATAGGTTTGATCAACACATTTGGAGAGGAAAAATTCAATGCAGAAACGATTTGGAACCGATGGCATCAGAGGCCTTGCCAATGCCGAAATCACGCCCGAGCTCGCGATGAAGGTCGCCCAGGCGACGGGCATTGTTTTTCAACGGGGCGAACATCGCCACCGCGCGGTGATTGGCAAGGACACGCGGCTCTCCGGCTATATGATCGAAAATGCTCTGGTGGCTGGCTTCACTTCGGTCGGAGTCGATGTGCTGTTGCTTGGGCCGATGCCGACGCCCGCCGTTGCCATGCTCACCCACTCGATGCGAGCGGATGTCGGGGTCATGATTTCCGCCTCTCACAACCCTTATGAGGACAATGGCATCAAACTGTTTGGCCCGGACGGATATAAGCTTTCGGATGTGGTCGAAGAGAAAATCGAGGCGATGCTCGATAAGCCAGGCGCGCTCAAGCTATCGAAGTCAACGGATCTCGGCCGTGCCATGCGGGTGGAGGGCGACCGTGCCCGCTATATCGAATTCGCCAAGCGCACGCTCTCGCGCGCTCTCTCGCTCGATGGATTGCGGATCGTCGTCGATTGCGCCAATGGCGCTGCCTACAAGGTCGCTCCCGAAGCCTTGTGGGAATTGGGCGCCGATGTCATCTCGATTGGTGTCGAGCCGGATGGTTTCAATATCAACCGGGGGGTCGGTTCCACCGCGCCCGCGGCTCTCATCAAAAAGGTCCGGGAAGTGCGCGCCGATATCGGCATCGCGCTCGACGGCGATGCCGACCGGGTGATCATCATCGACGAAACCGGAAAACTTGTCGACGGAGACCAACTGATGGCGGCGATCGCGCAAAGCTGGAAAGAGGACGGAAGGTTGTCACGTCCAGGCATCGTCGCAACGGTGATGTCGAACCTAGGCCTTGAACGCTATCTCGAAGGGATTGGGATTTCGCTTGCCCGCACCGCCGTCGGCGACCGCTATGTGCTCGAACATATGCGTGAAAACGGGTTCAATCTTGGCGGCGAACAATCCGGTCATATTATACTCCTCGACCATTGCACGACCGGCGATGGACTGGTTGCCGCCTTGCAGCTCCTGGCGATTGTCAAGCGGGAAGGCAAGCCGGTAAGCCAGATGTGCCGCCGCTTCAATCCCGTGCCTCAGATCATGAAGAATGTCCAGACGAAGGCCAAGCGCCCCTTGGCCGAGGCCAGCGTCACCCGCGCCGTCGAGGATGGTCGCGAAAAACTTGGCAAGAACGGCCGCCTCGTTGTCCGCGCCTCGGGCACCGAGCCGGTCATCCGCGTGATGGGTGAAGGCGACGATCGCGATCTGGTCGAGCGCATCGTCGATGATGTTTGCGCGGCGCTCTCGGCGTTGGCGCAGGCGGCATGACAATCATCATGGGTGGATTTCGATCTCGATCGCTTCGAGAAGAATCGCTCATTCATTATCTCCATGTACTTTGTCACTTGATCTTAGCCGAAAAACCTCCAACTTTGGAGGAGCCTCTATCGGCGGGAAGACGATGGCGAAAACATCGCGCGGCACGCGGGGCTTAACTTGGATTTCTGGCGTACCATGCAATTATACACGCGCGCCTCGTCGGGGATTTCATCGGGGCAGAGACGGAAAGCATCATCCGAGCACACTTGCTCCTGCTGCGCCCGCAGTTCGGATTGGCCGAGAGCAGCGGCTGGCAAGGACAGCAACGCGACAGTAAGAAAGAAAGCAGACTTCATTTGCATTCCGTAAGACCCTCATTTTCAGGATGCGTGGGAAAAATGGCGGTGTCGGGGTTGTCTTGAACACGATCTGTTTGAACAAATCCAGCAAGGATACTGTTGACCGTCAGGATTCTTAATCCTGGTGAGCGCTTCTTGGCCCGTTGAATCACGCGATCCGAAAATGAAACACGCAAATTAAAAGCGCTGAAGCATGCCGGAATCATATCAATTGAGCGATTTTTTTGGGACATGATCGGGGCGAGCCGAGAGCGTTGTCGGACGAACGGGATACTGCTTCGCCCTCCTGAAACACTCTAATCTTTGAATTTTATAACCCTCTCAATGAGAGGAGTTCGACACGGTTACGTTATCCCGCATCCCGAAACCCGCGTTAGGAAGACGCCAGGCTTCATTGATCTGCCGAGGGGGAGGGGATGTTGGATGACACTTTGCCGACGGTGGCGGTTTGTTCGGAGTCTTCAGATTTCGTTGGTCCATCGAGCACCCGGCGGACTTTCATGGCAAGCCGGTCACGATCATAGGGCTTGCTCAAAAACTC